>CAYYHV010000239.1:0-11831 GCA_964471695.1 uncultured Pirellulaceae bacterium | reverse complement strand
CAAGCTGAAAGAAGCGTTGACAAGGAAATGACTTACGATGATCTTAATGCCATTCACTCCTGACCCCTTAATCTCCCACGCACAATTGACTCCTGACTCCTTAATCTCCAAGGGCAACGGGCTTCGCCGTCCAGCTAGTATTGTAGTGGCCCATAATTTGACCAGCCGCAGCGGCGCCGCTGAGAAAGGCGCCTTCGACACGTGGGCCGGCGCACCAATCGCCGCAGGCTGCGATACGCAGCTCGCCATCGAACAAGCACGATTCGGTCAGAGGCGATGTTGGGATTGCGTAGCGCCAGAAATGAGCCGCCGAGTGGGCAACGCTGGGCATATCCTTGCCGATGACCGACGCGAATTCGTGTCGCAAGAGTTCGGCAACGGCTTCTTGGGACTCGCCATCATGACGGAGCGACCATTCGGGATTCGCATGCACCACCCACGCCTCATGCTCAGCCGGTCGAGCCGGCTTGCTGCCATTCCGTGCTATCCAGGATATCGGACTGTTATGCACAAATGCAGCGTCGTACTCGGCGCGAAGCGACTCGGTAAATCCGAACATGGCTGCCCAACAAGGATTCATTTCGCAATGGGATGCACGCTCTTGCAGCTTGCCTGCCGGTAGCAAATCGGCGGCTTGTGCGGCTGGGATTGCGAATACAACAAAGTCGAACTCGCCCAGGCTCTCTGCCTGATCGCTCAGCACATGCCATGCACCCTGCGTTGGTTCAATCTGGCCAATACGCGTTTGGAAACGGACCGGCAGGTGGTTGCCAAGATGTTTGGCGAGGGCATTCATGCCGGGCAGGGCGACGTAGCGTTCGGTTGCTTTGGCAAGCTCGGTCGCCGATGACTTTCCAAGTACCGCAATCCGACCGTCCCATGGACTGACAACGCCATCCTGTTGCCAGCTCTCCACGTATCTTCGGAATCTGGCATCGCGAACGGTAAAGTATTGCGCTCCATGATCGAAGTGGAAAAGATCGGCGCGACGTGTTGCCATGCGTCCACCGAATCCGCGACTCTTTTCGAACAGTTGAACTTGGTAACCGTGGTCGAAGAGGGTTCGAGCGCATGTCAGTCCCGATATCCCGGCGCCAACAATGGCGATTCGCGGCATCGGCGTCGTGTAAGGTCGCGTCGTCCGTGCGCGATACGATTCTGGGTCAAGTCGCTGTGCATGATCTTGGGTTGGTCTTGGTCGTACCGTCCCAATGATTGGCTCGGGCGGATTGAACGGTCGATCGAATTGTCCGAGGCACCAAAGGAGTCCTCCATAAGACGCTGGATCACGACCGTCGAGTGCATAACGGTGATTAAGATCGACCATCCAACGCAACGCCGATTCCGCATCGTTCGTCCAGTTGAGGAATTGCTTCCCCCAAGTCATGCGTACGTTATTGTGGAGTTCACCTTGAACCAAAAGGGATGCCTGTGCCGCATCCCACAATGCATCGCCCGTCTGTCCCCGAGCCAGCGACTCCCAGGAGAAAATCTGCGGGCGATCATCCGATTCATGCTCGCGAAGAGTCTGCTGCGCCCAGTCGGGGATTGCACTGATTTGATCATGATCTTCCTTATGAAAGCAGAAAGCGTAAGCGAGCTCCCGCCAGATTAGCAGCTCATCGAGGAACTTTTCGGCTCCATCGCCGCCCATCTCGGCCGCCTCGCGAGCCAGTCGCTGGGGAGCGACCATGCCAAAGTGGAGATAAGCCGACATGCGACTCACGCCATCCAACAATGCGTTATTTCGACGCTTGTGGTACGAGTGAATTTGATGTTCTCGGAAGTCGTTCCAGCGGGCATAACCGGCAACGGAACCGCCTATTGTGTGCGGAATAGGCCCGATCGTATGGTCGATCTCGCATGTCGCAACCAGTTCCGAGATGTCGGCCGCTTGTAGGTCAACACTTTGGAACGGGAGAGAGTCCTGGATCATCGACTTTTTTGGCCACACTTCCGGGATCCGATCGGGCAACCTGCCTGTTCGGTCGGCTTCCGTCGCTTTGCGAAACTGAAATGCCCGAGTGTACGCCTTGGGCACCAATCGCATAGGCAGAACGCACGCGGTATCGACTGCAATCAATGGAGCCGCGAGCGTTGCTGCCAGTCGAGACCTCCAGCTCTTGGGTGGATCGACGGGCATGTCTTCGGTAACAACAAAAGCCGCCCGACTCGCCAGCTGTCGTAACACGGGTTCGTGGTTGCCGCGTTCGAGATAAAACACATAAGCAACGCCTTGGGCTTGAAGTTGCCGTTGTACGTCGCGGGCGCCTTGCAAAATGAACGTGTGCAGCCGATCAGATGCATAGTCATAACGTTCGGAAAGGCCGTGATAGACAAGCAGTGGAATGTTCAGTTCGTTGGCCATAGTTGCCGCGACACTCAAAGCCGGATTCTCATCGGCTCGCACGGCAGTGGCCATCCAATACAGGCCGTACTCGCAGCCCGGCGTCACGTCGTGGTCATTCACACGACGACAGCGATCTTGCAAAAGGGCGGGCAGGGAAGATGTTGAAATTTTGGTCAATTGAACTCCATTGGTCGGGCTGACCCAAGCGCTGCGTTTTACGCAGCGGGGCTGTGGCACGCGCGATTCATGAGTAACGCGTCGGTTACGACCAGCTCCACAACCTGACTAGTGAAATCTCAGTCGAGCCCTATGCTATGTCTAGTGACGACTGTTCGGATGAGTAAAACTGCGAATAACTAAAGTGCTTCCTATGGCAACACCGTATTTTCAACCCCTTGCGCAACGCGTGGCCTATTCCGTCGCATTGATCCTCGTTGTCAGTGGACTTGTGCATACTGGTATTTGGGTTGTGGATGGTGGCCCTTGGGAGGGCCCATTGTCGTGGCGGAAGCCGATTTTATTCGGCTTCTCAGCCGGAGCGACCGTCTTTTCGATAGGGTGGGTGGCATCCAAACTGCCAGCACGATTCGGCGACGTCTGGCTGGTCTCGATATTTGCCGTCGCAATGCTCGCCGAGGTTTCCCTCATCACCTTGCAAACATGGCGTGCTGTACAGTACCACATCAACAGCAGCACGCACATAGACCGAAAGTTCCAAGGCTGGATTGAAGGCCTCATCGTATTTGCAACCGTGGTAATTTGTTATTTGACGGTACGGTGTTTGGGGTCTCTTAACGCTCCGGCTGATATGAAACTTGCAATTCGCGGCGGCATGCTGCTACTGGTGTTTGCTTGTGTATTTGGAATGTACATGGTTAGCTATGGAAACAGCCGCGTTGCAGTCGATCAGGCTCCGGGGATTTATGGACAGAGCGGCGTCATGAAGTTTCCGCATGGAATGCCAATTCACGCGATTCAATTCCTCCCGCTGCTCGTCTGGCTGCTCAAGATCCGTGGAACCACGGAAGTTCATCGAGTGCGTTCTGTGTTGTTCGCAATTGCCTCCACGACAGCTTTTACGTGGTTTAGCCTTCTGCAGACTCTGGGTGGCAGGTCACGATTCGACATATCAAATGTTAGTGGAATCGTGCTGTTGGTGTCGCTCTTATTGCTCCTGCCTGTTGGATTCGCGATTGCGATGGGGCAGCATAATCTAAGTCCGCGAACGAGTCGGGATGCCTGACGAGCGCAGTGATCTAGAAGCTGTTGTGCGGTGACGAATCAGTCGCTTCGCGGCTTCAATTCCAAATACGCCACCCCGACGTTATAACCGTTGGAGGCGGCTGACTTTTCGAGAGTACGCAATCGTAAAGTGTTTTTGCCAGCCTGTAATCGCACCGATTCAAACCGCAACCCTCTTCCTATCGTTACCTTTCGCGATCGGCCGTCAAACTGGCCAATCGACTGGAAGTTCAGGCTGCACTCGACTTTGCCGTAATCCGTACCTTCGACCAACCCAAGTAACCCGTCGTATTCGCCGGTAGTGGGGGCATCAATGTCGATCTCAAGCAGGGCTCCTTTGCCGCGTGGCGTCCAAAAGAGGTTGGTTGCTGATTCTGTCCAGGATGCCTCGCCAAGAACCTGGATGGTCTTCCGCCACGCCATGAAATTCTGCACTTCAATTCTTCCAGAGTCAGCATGTGCATTCGCTGCCAGTTGAAACCCGTTCCACTGCATAGGTCCGAGTTCCAGTCCCAGGTAGTGCAAGTCATTCCTGAGTGTATTCTCTGGCTTGGTGTCTAGGACTCTCTCGGCGAAGGCTCGCATGGCTTGCCAATCATAGACTCTCGTGTTGGAGAAGACGCTTCTTCCGTACTCCGGGTCGGTAAAAGAGCGGACGTAATATCCGAGTTCGCGTTGGTACCAGGTCAGCGCCTCTTCCTCGCGTCCCAATTTAGCCAAGGTAATGGCCATGAGGAATCCATCCCCGTATGCTCCTTTGCCACGCGATCCGTCGTTGGGGACGATCGAATTGAGTTCGTTCAGGGCAGCTTCATATTCTCGATTGCGAATGAGTGCGGCTGCATAGGTTTGCCTGATGGACGAAGTATTCGGATCGAGCTCGATCGCTCTCTCCGCGAATCTCAACGATTCACCAGCTTCCAGTTCCCATTGTGGATGGATAAACAACACCCAAGCCAAGCTATTAAAAGTCCTTGCCCGAGGTTGTTCGTTTCCAATGGACTCTGCGTATTGCCTGAGGTCTGTGACGCATTTTTCTGGGTCGCCCAAGAATCTCCAGAATCGACCTCGTAGACCAAAAAGCTCGGCCGCTGGGTCCACGGAACTTAAGATCGACTTCGTTAAACGATCCTTGGCTTCCCCGTAGGCCTTGCGATTCATCAGCCAATGGGCTTCGACTTCCAGCACGGTCAGATTACCGGGCCAATCCGTCCGCCATTTGTCGATCATCTGTCGACTCACTTCCAGAGCGCGAGTGTCACTCTCGGATTTTCGCAGCGCATTCTCAAGAATCGGCCTAAGATGTTCACCCCATTGAACGTCGACTTGAACACTCTGCTGCGAAGCAAGGTTCTTCAAGGCTGTCTTGTTGACCGTCTCATGTTGGTCTTTCCAATCCAACCCTAGCTCCGCCAAGTGCCGGCGAGCCTCCTGGATATCCCAAGCCTCGACGCCATTGCCGGCTTGAATCTGGACGAGTATTCCATTGGTCGTCATTTGAGATGCGGCGTCTCGCGGTACCGTACCGGCCCGGCCTGGAATTCTCGCGAGTTTTCGACCGGTTCGTGAGTCGCAAATCAGAGCGCTGCGAGGATTGCTCATGTTGAGGACTAAATAGCGACTATCATCCGAAAATTCCGCAGCCCAGGAGAGTTCCATGCCAGTTTCGTCTATACGATACAGTTGACGCCAATCTGAGGTGTCGTAGATCTCTGCGTCGCCATCAAAAGTGGCAACCAGCAGTTGCCCATCTGGACTGAGTGCGACGCGAGCTGGGCCAGGTGAATGGATATATTTCACTCGTTCGCCGGTTGCGCCGTCGAAGACTTCGGCGCCCGCGCCGTGATGATTGCCAACGGCTACGAATTTGCCACCTGGTGAAACAGCGACGTCAAGAGCGTTGCCCTGCGATGGCATTTGTCGTGGCGATTCGCCAGGACGTGAGAGGTCGATCAGGTAGGTGTTCAATGATTCAATAGCCAGGAATTGCCCTGTATTGTCGAGATCAAGATCGCTGTAGTGGTTTGACAGACTAAGCGTCCACTTTTTGTCGACAACCTCAGTGGGAGGTCCAATGACCAGCCGTAGATCGCCAGACGGGAGCGTTTCTTCATGAAATGGCCATTGCCACACTTGGCTTCCCGCGGCGAAAAAACTCTTGCCGTCCGGGTGGAATCTCACGCTTGTGACTCGATATTGAGGGATATCCACGATTTTGGAGCCCGAATGTAGGTCAGACAGACGTAACCCTTGAGCTTGGGAGAGAATCGTCCATCGGTTTCCCGGGTGCACCGCTAGGTCCCTTGGAATATTGGCATGGGTGGGCGGGGAATCCGGCGAGGTCACCGTCTTTCGGAGTTCGCCAGAATGGAATTCCCAGATCCCTGTTTTGTCACCAACGAATCCAATTTTCGATCCGTCGTTTGAGATGCGATTGAATGACTCGGCTGTGGCAAAGAGATGCTCCCCCGAATGGACGTCCCAGAATCTTGAGGTATTTCCCCATGAGGTAGTAACTAACGTTCTGCCGTTTGGCGTAAATTGCAAGCGGTACGCTCGGTTGACGTGTCCCTGGAATTCTCGCAATGGTTCGAGCCCTCCGACTTGCCAAAACTGCACGTCATTTTCGACCCCGATGGCGATCCATTCTCGGTGAGGATGCCAACGTGCTTCAGTTGTCCATCCCTTCAGCTTGACATTCCAAACGGAATCGCCGGTCCTTGTGTCGACGACTTGCATTTTCGTCGCTTCGTTTAGTACCAAGTGCTCTCCTGAGGGACTCCAATGCATCCGCAAGTAGTGGGTTGAGGGGAGTACTTCAGGAATCGTTTCCAGGGGGTTCAAATTTGGCAGTTTTAGAAGTTGGATTTGCCCCTTTTCCGCGACGGCCAAAATGGAATCTTCGCCTCGTTTGCCAATGGAGACTGGGGCACTCGATTCTTGCACGTGGACAATTTGTTCAGTTTCCAGGTCGAAAACGGTCGAGCTCTTGAAGCAAGTCGAAATAACGTAACGCCCTGAGGGAGAGAACTGCAGACCAAAGGCTTTGGAGCCCCCGTCAAATTCGATGCTGGGCGAACACTTGCTGGTGGCACCGGTGCGAATCAACTCATCTACTTTGTAGATTCGAATCGGCGATCCGACGGATTGTTGGGTCATGTACAGAGTCATGTCTGGACTGAAGTCAAACATGGACCGTTTGTGACGCGGATCTTTCCAGCTTGCAATTTCTTTGACATCGACCAAGCCCAGGCAACCAATGACTTCGCTGCGAAGCTCAAAGAGTTGTTCCTCGGTGGCGTCGAATTGATCAAGCTGTTTGGCGGCTTCTCCTGCGGCTCGCAAGGCTGCGAAGTGCTGCCCGGCTTCGCCGCTGGCGCGTCTCGCCGCGACTTCGTTCAAGCGCGATTCGAACAAACGCTTTCTCGCCAAGTCACGTTCTTCAAGTGTTCGTTGTTCTTGTTGTTGCAGATCGTTTATCGCCGTACCACGCTCCGCGGCGACTTTGCTGATCTGGATCGAGAAGATCAGTGAACCGACGAGCAATAAGATCAACAGCGCCGCGACGGTCCCAATTAACGAACTGAGTGCGCGATTCCGGCGAGCCCATTTCCAGAGATGGTTTAATGGCGAAACGGGACGAGCACGAATGGGCTGGTCGGCAATGAAACGACCGAGGTCCTCCTCCAGTTTTTTTGCCGATTGATAGCGGGCATTCGGGTCTCGGTCGATGGCCTTTTGAATGATAACAACCAAGTCGCGAGGGACGTCGGGTCGCAGCCGATTTAGCGGCGGTGCGCCTTCCTCGATAATCTGCCGCAGCAGCTGGTGACGATCTGCACCATCGAAGGCTGGTCGCAATGCCGCCATTTCATAGAGAACTAATCCGATACCACACACATCGCTGCGCTCATCCGCTCGCCCATCAATGGCCTCCGGGGCAAGATAACGAAGTGAACCGACGAAATCGCCAGTCTGCGTAAGGTCAACGTCTTCGGCTGATTTTGCGAGTCCAAAATCCGTCACCCAGACATTAAAATCACCGTCCAATATCAGGTTGGCGGGCTTGATATCACGATGTAGAACTCCCTGACGATGCGCATAGTCAATCGCGTTAGCCGTTTGTTTGCCAATGCGAGCAATCTGTCGCCACCGACGAGATCGCGTTCCCGATCCACTTCCGGAAGGATCAGCAGAGATCGCCAAGCTATCGTTCAAAAAGTCGCCGATTCGAGAATGAGCGTCTACGTTTTCAGTAGCCGGAGATTGGTCTTCTTGGGATGCGGCTGCCGCGGCAATCATTGCGTCGATGCCTGTACCTTCAATGTGCTGCATCGCGTAAAACACGATGCCTTCGTCTTCGCCGAAGTCAAAGACTGGAACAATATTCGTATGGTGCATCCTGGCTGCGGCTCGCGCTTCGCGGAAGAACCTCTGTTTCAGCCGACTTGTCGAGGAAACGTTGGGGAGTACCTTGAGGGCGACTCGCCGATGTAGTGTGCGATGTTCGGCGAGGTAGACGACTCCCATCCCACCTCGACCGATCTCGTCAAGAATTTGATACTCGCCAAGTTCCGCAGGATGTGATGAGCTTGTAATTGCGAATTGCTGACCCGACATCGTCAGAGACTTTGATCCAGCTTTTTCCAAGATCAGCAGTGTCGGAAAGAGTTCCAGAATATCTTCCCGCAGATCGGGGTGAATCTCGGCATACTCATCAATCGAGGGCCGGTCGCCGGTACGATGCCGGGCAACAAACTCGTCGGCAAGACGTTCCAGCAGTGGCCGGTCATCAATTGGAGGTGGATTGCTTGCGATTGGCTCGGAATGATGATTCTCAGATGTCACTTGATTTTACTCGCTCTTATGAGAGATGTTCATCTGAGTAGCCAGGGATACGCGAGAGCGCTTCGTGTAGTTTGCGAACGGCTCGTAGATACCGCGAGCTGGCAGTGCTTGGGTTCAACTCCAGATGGTGGGCGGCTTCGCTGTTGGAGAGCTGTTCAAAATGTCGTAGTGATAGAAGCTCGCGGTCGATGGGGTCCATTTCTTGAAGCGCGGTTCGCACCATGAGCTGGATTTCGGCACGTACTGTGGCTTGGCTGGGCGCGGTCAAAGTGCCGATAAAATAGGTCGCCAGGGAATCCGTCGATGCATCCGGTGCCGTCGGCTTGCGGAGCTCGCGGTTGATGCTTCGTTGCTGAGCTCCCATGTGGTGGCGATGCAGATCAACCAGACGTTGTCCTGTCAATAATCGCAACCAGACAAAAAAAGGGTAACGCTGAGGATCGTACTCGCGCATGCGTTTCTGTGCATCGAGATATACATCCTGCATTACATCGGAGTCGCCCAGCCGAGCGTGAAGCCGCGGGTCCATCCTTACCGCGACCATGCGTTTTAGTCGTGGTTGGTGTACCTGAAACAATCGTGCCAGCGCATCGCTGTCACCATCGGCAACTTTGGCTTCATCTCGCGATTCGCTTTCGCTCATATGCCTGAACCCTGTCGTCGTGAGCACGCTCCTCACTAATTGTGGAGCATGGGTAGGTTCAAGTATATGGGGCGCTTTCCAGTTTATCATCGAAGCAGTGTGTTGTAGGAATACGCGATCGCTGGCACTCAGCGAAACACGATGAACAAAACGATGAAGACACCCAGTCGCCCCATAATCGCCACCTGTTCGTTGTGGCGATTGATCGTGTATTCGCAGGTGAGTAACTTCGGTTAGCGGCAGACTTTACGATGCCCCACACCGATTGAGTCGCTGGCGACCCTAATTTCATTATCCAAATCGCCTGCATGCTACCGGACTGCATACTCGTGGAAATGCGGCCTGCAACTCTTAGGCAGTTGGACTCTGTCAGGCAAGAGTCGTCCAGCGTGGTCCTGGAGCTGAATCCAGATCTTTGAAAATCGCGTCGACATGCGACTCCAAAGCCTGCTCCTCGTCTAACTTGGAAGCCCATGAAAGCAGGCGTGTGGATTGACCTGGCGCTCCCAAGGCTGGTGCAGGATTCGACGAACTGAATTTGTAGGTATTCCAGAGGTTAAAGTCGGAGACGTCCGTAAAGCCGTCTGCATTGAAGTCGCCGCCAGTCCATCCACTACCGAAAGTGAATTTGTGTGCGTTCCAGATTGCGAAATCAGACACATCGGCGACTCCATCCAGGTTTCCGTCTGCTCGCAGGAACGGGGCACCTCCCGTTGGGCTGCCAGGTTGGGCGCCGGCGATGATCAACCATTCATCGAGATCGTCGAGATCGGTAAGGTTGTCGCCATTCAGATCGAACTCAAGATTATTGTTGCCGCCGCTGATCTGCGCGACGAGCAGGTCAAGGTCCGTTCCGCTCCAACGACCATCGCCGTCAAAATCGCCTACTGCTAACTGCGGAACGATGGTAATCGAATAGGTGCCGACGTCGTTGACGTTGATGGTACCGCCGAACGATCGTACCGCAGCAAAGTAGGTGCCGCTGTCTGGTGCAGTCCAGTTGATCTGAGAGCCCAAACCAGGCCCGCCGTTGTCGTTGGACTCGATCAATGAAGTTCCATCGCTATCGTAGAGGTCCAAGACGGTGTTGCTTAGGGTGCCGATGTTCGTCTGCAATGTGACTGCATCTCCTGCTGACACAGAAAATGCGAACCAGTCGCGGTCACCGTTGACTTCGACGGTTCCCGAGGTGGTCGTGCTCATGGAAATGCTTGTTGAACTCAAAGCGGCATCGCCATGATCGTCAGCGTGAGTCAAATTTAGGGCATAAGTCCCCGTTCTGCTCAAGAAGCCACGGACGACGGCATAGTACTGCCCACTATCCGCGAATGTGTGAGTAATGCGTGATGCACGATTGCTGGCACCTGCGATGTCATCATTGAAGGATAGTCGAGTCGAACCATTCGAGTCGATGAGTTCTAGTGTGGTATCGGTCAGGCCGCCCAGTTCCGTTTCCATGGTGACCGTGGCGCCCGCTTCCGCATAGAAGGTAAACCAGTCGACGTCACTTGTCCCGATCGCACTCGGCGTACGCGTATCGGCTTCAATCAGTGAAGCGGTTGATGGCGAGTCACCGACGTCGTATCCGAGGATACTGACCGTGGCGATATTCGCTTGGCTGTCAAACGACTCAATTCGGAACGTCACATCGTTCGGCAATGTGAATACCTCTCCGACTTGTCGATCCTGGTTCAGACCTTGTTCGGTAATGAGGATTGAACGTCCGTCAACAACCCGGTGGACTAACACACCTCCTCGAAGGTCACCGGTTCTTCGCCCATGGACATCCATCAACTCACCCGTGTTTGGGTTCGTTTGTTGGACCGTATTGTAGCCCGTGACTTCACGGAGTCCCTGGTCCCACCCGTCGTTCTGTCGAAACTCGAGGGCATAGTAATCCGTGTCGTCTGTGCCTAATCGCAACATAAGAGGAGCGTTGGCTTCCGGGCGATTGATTGCAGCCAACTTATACTCACCCACATTCGAAATGTGCTGAATGCGATGTGCTGGAATGAAGTCTTCTTGCAGCTTGAGTGGCGCATTCATTTCGGGGCCAGCGGTGACGCCTTGGCTGTTGGGGAATCCGTGAACCGCCATGGCGGACATGATATCCCAATGGTCAAAATATTCCCCAGGGCTTGCCCACCAAACGTTCCGGTGATCGGTATCATCCCAGGAATGCCCCCATCCATATTTGTGCGCCATCTCGTGGACGCTGAAAGTAACGTTCAAGTCGTTTGGGCTGGCGAGTACCTGGCCATGAAAACCGGCATCGATGCCGTTCGCGTTCAGGATGGCAATGACTCCGGTGTAGCCAGACGTGTTGCGTCCCGAAGCGTCAATGCAGGCGCTAATTCGCTCCCATCGTGAATCCAGATCACTCAACTCGGCTGCGGTTTCGTCCATTTGGTACCAGGTATCGTCAACTTCATTGTTCGACAAATCCCAGGCGCCGTAGCTGATGTCGCGCCAGTATTCGACGACTCCATCGTGTCCTTCTCGGCCATACAGTCGACGGTAGAATTCGTCGTCACGTGGTTCATCCGAGACGCCCTCGACTTTACATTTGAGAATCAGCCATTCATGATTTTCATAGTCCGCCCAGCCGCTGTCATTGAGCGGAGTGGTCTGCGTATGGTGCCACCAATAGGTATAATTGGATGCACTCGAGTCCCATCGGGCGTCGACACGACGATACACGAAATCGTCTTGAAAGAAGGTGATTGAGTCATCTCGCAAGGTACCCCC
>CAYYHV010000238.1:0-11860 GCA_964471695.1 uncultured Pirellulaceae bacterium | reverse complement strand
TCGCGATGTTACTGAAGCTTGCCGTGGTCGTTTTACTGACAGCTTTTCAAAGTCCTGTCGTTGAATCTTCGACCGATGGAGTCGAAGTCACCGAGCGTTACACGCTTCGAGTCAAGCAGCCGGGCCGCTCCGGTACGCCCAAAGTTCGCGCCTTGGCCATCTCGCCAGACGGCAAGCAAGTCGCTATCGCCACTTCCCGAGAATTGCTGTTCGCTCGTGCCGCCGATGGCGAGATCCAAACGAGAATTGCCTACTCGCCGTTTTCGATGGCTTACTCCAACGACAGTCGACAGCTGTTCACGATCAACGAACGTGTCAGCAAAATGTTTCAGGTCGCCCCGCCTAGCGAAATACCATCCTCGTTCAATCGTCCGAAAGGCTATCTCGGCCTTCAGCTTGAAGAGAAAAATGGCAAGCTCATTGTTGCCACAGTTGCTCCCGGTAGTCCGGCTTCCACGTCAGACCTGCTTCAAGGGGCAGAAGTCGTTGGAATTGGTGAAGGTTCCGGTACCACGATTGATTCAGTCATTGGAAAGTCGCTCAAGAATGTCATGCCGAAACTAGACGGCCCGGCGAATACGAAAGTGACATTTTCCGTAATCCCGCGAGGAAAAATCGACGAATCCAAAGTGACATTGGCACGAATGCTGATCATGCCCTCGGGCGAATACAAACCGCTACCAACACCCAAGCAAGCAGAAGCTGTCGCGTGGTGCATGGTCAACGACTTCCATGAATTTCGCAACTCGCGCAACGGGGATTACGTTTCATCCATCCGTTGCGAGCAAATCGAAAACGACCGAGGCGATCACGCAACGTCAAAGGACGGCAAATGGTTCGCCTTCATTTCCGAATACAAAGACGAAGAAACGGCGACGGTTCAAACTGGCTTGCCGAAAAAATCCACGGACAATAGTGAGCCCCGGTTAGTTAACGGCCCGGCGTCGCATAAAGTCGGCTATAAGCAGGGAGCCCGCGAAATCTACGGGGTCGAAGTGTACAACGTGCTGACACAAGAATTGGTCGCTTCGTTTCCAGTCGGGAAAGACGAGTCCGGTCGCAGCGGTAAAATCTTCATCGGCGTTCAGCTTGATCCAACGAAAAACCGAATGGTCGTTGGAACATCTTCAACCATCCACATCTACGATGTTAAATCCGGCGAACGGACCAGCACCATTCGCCCGGTGCCATCAGATGATTCCGTCACGTACACTTCGCTTGCCGTTGCCGGAGACTATGCCGCCATCGGCGACACGCTTGGCATCGTTCGCATCGTCAATCTGGAAACGAAACAGCTTGTGGAAACGATCCCGAGTCGCGAAAAACGACCCGTCACCCACGTTGACCTTTCTCAAGACGCCAAAACGCTGACCTACCACGCCGACGGCGTCGCTCATATCGTGCATCTAAAAATTGTTGAATAGGTTCTCGACATACTCCTTGACGCGACGGCGAGTTCAAACTCTTGGATTCCATTTTCCGTCTTCGTCGTAGTTTAAGCTGCGAGGAAATCCAAATGCGTTCCAAACGGAATCGAAAAGTGGTTTTAAGACTTCGGTCGCCTCGACATCAGCATCCGGTAAAACAACGTCGGGAAAGTTCGCTACTTGGCGATCAAGCGTTGCAGGTTTTCGACGAAACGAGTTTCTCTGACCGACGTACATCATTACGCCCATCGAATTCAGCATCGAGAATGACACTGAGATTGGAGAGTTGATTCCAAGCTGTTTGTACCCGTTCAGATTCCGTCGGACGCCGTCTATGATCTCTTGCTCGTAATGGACGCTTGCTAGTGAACCAACGAAATCATCGGAATCTGAATCGCTTCGCCCCTGCACAAGACTCGAACTTACAGTTTCGACTGCACCATTAAAAAACAGCTGGCAGTATCCGTCATGTTTGTTCGGCTGATGGGGATGGTCAGAAAAAGATAGGCTTCCATCAAGATTAAATCGTTTCGATCCGTAGCCGCCCAGCGGCATGAAATGCTGCGCGTATTCGAATTCTGATAGCGGCAAACGATCGTTGTTGAGAAATGGCCCTAATGGAATCAGATGAAGGACGGCGACCATCTTGGATGACAATTGGACTGGCGTTTCACCTGCCAAAATTTTCCCTAGCCGTTCTTGACGAAACCTTCTGATTCGTTCTGCCTGTGAATCAGTCGCGAGGAAATGGCTCCGAAGTTCGTCAACGTCGAGTTGGAATTTGCCTGCGGAATGACGGGAATAAAACTTGAACGATCCCTTCAATTTGACCACGTGCGGTGAAGCGAAGCTTTTCGGAATTCGCATCAAAATCACGCAACTGCTACCGTCGTCGCCGAAACCAGTGATCTCACGAATCTGAACCGAGAGTCGCGGTTCAAGTCCAGAACGAACAACTTCCTCCATCCACAACTTCACATCATCAATGCTGTTTGATGCAATGGGGCAAACCGAGGTTGGATAGCCAACTGACGAGCCGTCTTCGGTCTCCGCTCGCAGGCCGAAAACAATGTCGCCACCACTTGCGTTGGCAAACGACGACACATCGGCCAAAAACTCTTTCTTCGCGCTGTCAATGCGATCTGGCAGATCCCGTTTGTACTCAAGCTGCTTCGACTCAGGCACTTGATTGGAGATCAGGTTTTCAATGTCCGCTTTGGTTAAAGAATCAATGTCTCGCAAAATCATCTTTTTTTCTTTCGATTTTGACGCGATATCTGCAATCGCGAAGTTTTCAGACAATTGTGTCAAGTTGCGATATCCAGAGTAGCACTCTGATGTTGAATCCTGTCGAGCTTACATCAGCAGACGGTAATCGAACGGCGTTGTTCCAAAGCGTTCCAATAAACTACCGATCCGGGCAATGCGCTTCGATGAATACACAGTTGCCGGAAGCTGGGAATATAGGTCACCGGAATTCCAATCCATTTTCGACAAGCCCAGAACCTCGGACGCAAGCGTGCTTAGTTGCGATGAACCTCCGTATCGGCGGATGACTACTGGACCGGGAATCCGCCGCTTGCCCTGAAAGTAGGTCCAGTTTTCTTTCACAGCATCAGTCGAACCGTGAATCCAAAGCAATGCTTCAAAATCTGAAAGTCGAATTGTTGTGCCTCGACGAACAGGAAATCTGTCGACTGCCATCTTTCCGTTGCGTATAGCGGAACTGACATACTTCAAGCTTGGCTCGTGATTGATTTCCAGAAAATCCAAATTCTTGATCCCCCCCAAACCCGCACGCAATCCTTTCTGCTCTTCATGACGAAACGGAAACAATTTGTGAATTACGACTCGTTCTGGAAGTTTACTTTTCGAACCCCAGTATAACGATCGAATTGTTTCCCCCATTCGACGAGCATCATCAAATCTGAGGTACGCGTTCCGGCCTCTTATGATTGGATCTTGAATTTTATTAAGTCGAAACTCCAATCCTTGTCCGAGCGAATTATAAAGGTGGCTACAACCAAGCACGATTTGCTGGCCTCGCGGTGCCATTCTGTCAAACGAGTATCCAAGGCCAACATACGCGGCGTTGTCATCGAGTCCTTCTAGCACCCACGGCGTCCGCATTGATTTTGCGTAGATCGCGACAGCGAACCACCACCAGAACCGGCATTTATCTTTGACGTCAAGTTTTTCTTGCAGAATGAACTGAGTAGATATACCGCGTTGGGCTGCGTATGCCTTTACAAAGTCGTGAACGTCGAAAGACTCCTCGTCGTTGCTATATCGTCGAAATCTCTCCCAGCGTTTCGGAGTCAAAACAATTACGATTGTACGTTCGATTGCTGACGCAGAACTGATGGCAGCGTTAATGTTGCGTGCCAACTCACGTGAGCCTGCTTCCTCCGATTCGGTTTGCTGAAGTTCCGGCAACGTAATCCAAGTTGCATCGGATCGCTTGGGAACCCGAATCGGTACGCGAAATTCCTGCTCGAATCCGCGATAAGGCACGAGGTAATCTTCATTTGACTTTTTTGCCGTATCCCATTTCTGTCGAATCCCGTCCAGAAAACTTTCGAGCAAGCCCGATTCAGCCTGCGGGCAAACAACTGAGATGCGGACATCTGGGCTTAGGGCAGTCAACTCCTTGTCAAAAGGCCCGTAGGCGCTGATGCCTCGCAAGGGCATTTTATCTTGACCATGATTCCAGCTTGCTTCTTTTGCGAATCGAAGTTCAGGATCATTGCAAACAAAGCCCTTGTGGTGAATCAGTCTTTTGAACTTGTCTTCAATCTTAAAATCTCGAAAGCCGGGGCGAGTAATCGAAGCGTATGCTGGCACATTGGTTAACTGAAAGCGAAAGGCACCGGATTCGTGAGGGAATTCAAACGCTGTGGTCTCGTCTTCTTTGGACAATTTCCCGCGCCAATAATCAAGCTGGCCACTGAATTTATCATTGTGTTGCCATCCAAGCACGCCACGTTTAATTTCATCAATCAACTTCTTCTCGTCTTGCGAATCCGAGGGTACATGAATTGTTGGATCGACCGTGAGATATGTCGCGCGGTCGATGACGCGCAGGTTCAATTCCATGCACTGATGAATCAAATACTTTTTACCGTCTCGCATTTCCGATTTGTAATGCGTTTTCTCCCAGACCTTATATTTGCCGTCGGTATCAAGTCCAAGTCGGACTGCGATGGAAGCAATAATTGCCCGTTTCAAAAGCGAGATCACACTCCCGTCCTCAAAAATCAGATCGGTTTCACTCGTTGGCACGCGATCAATATCACCACTGACATTGTCTCCAAAAGCCTTCTTGATTTCGTCAATCGTTCCCATTGCCAAAATCTTGGAACGAAACGGCACAGCAACGACTTGATGTTCCGCGACGATCGATTCAACCCACTTCCATACCCTTTCTTCTGGCCACTTCTTTAAGTCAAACGCAAAAACCTCAGACGGGCAGCAAATCGGCCACGCATTACTCTTTATCAATCCCGTCGGTTGGGATTGTATTTTCTCAAAAGGAACACGTACGGGAAGCTTGCTCAAATCGACTGAGCCGATGATTCTGTTCGATTCTTTCAATAACGGGTTCTCCGTGATGCACACGGTAGCTATCCGGATCATCAAGTCGTCGAATTCGGAATTCGGAACATAGAACGCTTGCCGCCCGCAATCAATTGCCTTTTCGATCAATGACGAAACTTCCTTTGATGGCGTGTCGGAGTAGCCGCACCAATAGAGTTTGGTCGGCCCTTGACAGCAAATCGCCTGTTCGAGTGCAGCCATAACACTCGCGTCGCGACCACTATAGCCCGATACGATTAAAGATTGCGTTTCGAGAGTTTGAACCAACGATTCGATGAGACATACTTCTTGTTCCTGCAATTCCTCCTTTGTGTTTTTCAGTAAATCGTATCGGTACTCTCCATGCAGGGAAACGCAAGGCAGCTCAGTCGTTGAGGGTTGCCGAAAAGTCCGAGCCTTGCTTTCAATTCCAATTTCAATTGGAGTCAAGTTTTGCGATTGGGCGGCTCTGGCCACTAGGCCGTCAAAATTCGTCGTCCACACACTCCGGATTAACTGGGCCTTCGCAAGAATGGCCAAGAGTTGATAGCCGACGTGGGGTTTGGCAGTCCGAATCCAAGGCTCAAAAAACTTTCTTCGATCTTCGGCAATTCGATGACAGCGTTCGATGAAGAACGAGTAGTCGTCTTCACCATCCTCTGGCCAGTGGTTGTTTGTTTTCAGCCAATTGTCAATTCGTAGACGGACTGAAGGAATCGAAACTTCAGCTACGGCATCTTTAAGCGTCGGGTTGTTGGTGACGAATATCTCTCGCTTCCATTGACGGATACATTCTCCGGCTGATGGAACACGCGAAGAAAGCGAAGCTCCCGCCCCCAAAAACAATGCATGAGGAGAATTTTTATTGACGTTGATTGATCTGACGAACTCATCGACAAGCAGAATTTTTGAATCGGGCATATTGTTGATCGCAGGCAAGTTGATGATTGCAAGGCACTGAACGCTTTGGTAAGGTTTGAATCTTACCCGAGTGGGCATGAACGGAGAACAACTCATGATGAAAAAAGCGGGTTTCGTTAGCGTTAAAGAAGCCTCCGAAATACTTGACGTTGCACCGAACACAGTTCGCGCTTGGGGAGCTGGCGGGAAAATTACTGAGTATCGGCACCCAGCGAACAATTATCGGCTCTACAAGAAAGCAGAGCTTGAAAAGCTACTAAAAGAGGTCGACTCTCCCATCGAAGTAAAGCCTGCAAGCAAAGAAAGGAAAAAGAAATGAGCGTTTGGTTGGCCAGAGCGGGAAAGAACGGCGAGAACGAAGCACTCGCAATCGAAAACAACATCGTCACCATTGGCTGGAATGAACTTGGCGATCTGTCTGCCGCCAACGAGCGGCAAGACCTCTACGACATGTTCGAATCGACTTACCCTAACGCTGGGAAAGGTCGTGTTGCGAACCATGTTGGACAAGTCTGGGCATTTCGGGCTCGATTCAAGGTGGGCGACTTGGTCGTCCTGCCGCTGAAAACTCAATCGGCGATCGCGATTGGAAAAATCACCGGGGACTATCAGTACCGAAGCGATCTTGGCGACTCCGCGAAGCACACTCGGCCCGTCGAATGGCTCAAGACCGACCTGCCGAGAACGACTTTTGACCAAGACTTGTTGCATTCGTTCGGAGCGTTCATGACCGTTTGCGAGATTAAGCGTAACGACGCTGAGAAACGCATCCGGGCGATTGCCGAAGGAAAGTCCGTACCCAAAACCAAATCAGATTTGTCAGACGAAGACACCGCCGGTGACGACTCGCCTCTCAACGTCGAAGAAGCTGCTCGTGACCAAATCATCCAATTCATTCAGCAGAAATTCGCGGGGCACGAACTGGCCAATCTCGTCGCTGAAGTCTTGAATGCAGAGGGATTTTTGACTCGCGTTTCTCCGCCGGGACGTGACGGCGGCGTCGACATCTTGGCTGGTGCTGGGCCGATGGGTTTTGATTCGCCTCGGTTGTGCGTTCAGGTAAAATCAGGCCAATCGCCGATCGACGTGATGGTGTTGCGAGAGTTACAGGGCATCCTGCAAACCTATCAAGCTGAGCAAGGCTTGCTTGTCTCATGGGGCGGTTTCAAAACCTCGGTCACGAAAGAAGCTAAACAGAGCTTTTTCAATATCCGTTTGTGGGACTCAGGCCAATTGCTCGAAGCCGTGCTCCAAAATTACGACAAGCTTTCGGATGAGCTTCAGGCAGAGCTGCCGCTGAAGCGTTGTTGGACCTTGGTTTACGACGACAGTTGATATCGCGCAGCGATTCAACATGGTCAACCACAGATGGAATCTATGCAATCTAAAACTTTGCGTGCAACATTTGCTGTCTTCTTACGGAAGACAAAGTGATTTTGATTCAGTTAAGGAAACGTTTTGCCGCAGCGACCGAGCCCATTCAAAAAATACACCGGTCCAACTGAACTCGTTGCCGATGTCGAACATGCCCTGCAAACGCTGGGCGATAAACTCACTTTGCGGCAAGAAATCTGCGAGACACATTCCGTCTTACTGGTCGAAAACTTCGGCAAGCGATCCTGCTTGGAAGCGACGGCTGTTTACCTCGTTTCAGCAATTTCCCAAAACATTGAAGCTAATCTGCAACTTCGAGAAGCGTTGTTCGACGAAGACAATTTTGAACGCGATTTGGGTAATGATGTCAAACGTGTAGTCGGTGATTCGACTGTCGAAGATGAATTCAAAACGATGGTGCGTGATCCTTGGCTTTGGGAGGGAATCAGCCACATGTTTGTCCATTTGTCCCGACTTAACCCGGCGTTTCACGCAGTTGGAGAGGTCTTGGCCAAGACAAGCATCAAATTCGATGTGCGGGACCATGGTCTAGACATGATCGGAATATATGAAGGTGAGAATTTTGGATTAACCGCTGGTGAGTGCAAGGCGTATCTCAATGACCCAAGTCGGGCCATCACTGACGCAACAAGCAAGCTCGGTGAGGTTGAGTCCAACGCCAGAGATATCGAGATTCGCGCCGCCGTGAGTCAGCTTAGACCGTCAATTTCCGAAGACAAGCAGAGAAAGATCGCCGGTGGTTTTTGGAATAATGAGAGGAGCTACTATCCTTTTGTTTGTTGTGACGATCAGCATGTAAAGAAGTGGACGAACAGACGGAAGCTAATGCGAGCGATGGAAATTCCAGCCGAACAAAAAGTCCTCGTTCCACTTGCAATGCGCAATGCAAGAGGGAAATTCGATCGACTTTGCGAGTTGATGCGAATCTACGTTGCAGTGGAGGGGGACTAGAATGTTTGATGACTACTCAAAGTCTCTTTTCAGCGACGTTCCTGAATTCGAAGGGCTGAATCAGGATGATACTGCTCGCGCTCTGTCCGCAGCCTATCTCGCGATAGCGAGTACGAGAATCAATGGCGTTTCTGAAACAGGCCAAGAACTCGATTTTGTTCAGCCGCAACTTCGCCGAATTGCAAACACGCTCATCTTTCATGTTGTTTTGGCCAACGAACGCGATGTTGATGAAAGGCAAGCCGCCGCTTTTGTTGCTGCTGAAGCGATTGCGCTGATGGCCGAATATTTGGCAGTCGCAAAAGAACAATCAGACCTCGAACGCGACAGAGCGATTCGCGCTGCTGAAAGATTTGCGCGTGTTGAGTCTTCGCTGCTCTACCTATTCGCAAGATATGACGCATGTGCGGGGGGCGTTATTCGCGGTTTGCCAAACTCAGAAACCGATGATGAGTCTTTGGTTGATTTAGCCGCCAAATGGTGTTTTGAGCAGATGTATTGCCTCGGCAATCTCCAGCTATTCGAATTGCCAGATAAAGAATTCCCGTACGTGTTTGCGGAGGCAGACGATTTAGATCCACGTGAACTGGAAGAGGATACGGTTTCGAGACTGTTTGTCGAGCTAGGGACTGCCTCAAACGAATTTTGTTCTTGGTTGTCTGGTTCACAAGGAGAATTTGACTCTGCGATCGCGAGACTCGATGCATTGATCAACGTTTTGGCAATCGAGAAACCAACACTCGACTCATTGTTTGGCTATGAATACTCGCGAATATATCACTTGGCGGTGCTCGCTCGATTGTGCTTTCCGTCCATCGCGGAACGGTCTCTTTTTCACGTAGTGCCGTCACCACCAAACGGAGACGATGAAGCCTATCGCCAGTACTTATTGAACCGATCGGTTGGCAGTCAAAATTCCATGGGTCGACCCGTTCTTTGGCCTTCCGCGATGGAATTCGTTAAGGAGTGCATTGTTGGAAGTAGTCGGCATTGCATAGCGTCCATGCCAACGGGAAGCGGTAAATCATTTGTTGCTGAGCTGGCGGTGTCGCAAGCGTTGCGGGATGGATGGGTTTTGTATCTTGCCCCGACCAATGCTTTAACCGAACAAATTCGAGCTGATCTTAGTAACGGTCTCTCGTCACTGAATACTGAAATCGTACCGTTCATTGGCGATCATGAATATTCAATTTTCTCGACCGATCGAGTTGCGGAAATGAATGCCAACTCGGTAGCGGTGATGACTCCAGAGAAGTGTTCACTGGCGCTTCGTTTGTCGCCGGAGGTTTTTAACAATTGTAGTTTGGTAGTATTCGATGAATGTCATCTGATTGGCGATAGAGGCTCCTCCCGAGGCCCAGTTGCTGAACTCGTCTTAACTCAACTCATGATGCGAGCCGATGACTGCCGTTTCTTGCTTATGTCGGCGATTGTGCAAAATCCTGACGATCTCTCTGCATGGTTGAATGAAGCTACTGGCGAGGAAAGTAGGGCACTTTCAATCAAGTGGCGTCCGACTCGTACGCTGCGAGCTGTGCTTGGAGTGGATAATGACTCGGTACAAGAAAATGCCAGCAAAGCACACAAGGTGCTGAAAGGACGGCAAGAGAGATTCAAAAAAAGGAAGTTTGACGCCGATTACTCGATGGCATCGAATCTTCAAGGGGCATGGCAATCAGACCAAAGAGAAAATTACGCTCTGACTCGCATCAATTGTGTTGCCTCGATGAGCCTAGTTCGATCGCGTGAATCGGACACCGGTAAATGGAAGTACGGTTGGGAAGGAAACAGTTGGGTCAATCAAAGTGCGATTGCCGTTAGCAGGGTTCTCGCAATCTCAGGAATTCAAACGCTTGTTTTTACCCCGGCGAATAAGCACTATCCGTTCAACAATGGACCAAAAGTAAATTTGCCAGACGAGCTTTTAGAGGCACTTCCCGCGCAAGAAGGCGTCGTGGCCACATGCCGATACCTCGCTGAATTTGAACTTGGGGAAAGGTCGCAAGTCTTTGATTTGCTTGACAGGGGCATCGCGGTTCATACGTCTTTAACCCTCGAAACAGAAAAGATTGCTGTTGAATCAGCTTTCCGTGGACGTTCTGCTCCGATAATGTTCGCGACCGGCACGCTTGCTCAAGGACTCAACTTGCCAGCAGTCGCTGTAATCATTGCGGGATCAAAGATTGGAGATACCCGAGGTGAAGTCCCAGCCGAAGTTAAGAGAAGGAAGTTTTCGCAGCTGTTGAATGCTGCGGGGCGGGCTGGACGCGCTGGCTTCGCAAATCAAGGTTTCGTGATTGCCGTCCCAGACGATCCTGTGGCCTTCGACGAATTGGATTCGATCAAACGGGCGAGGAAACAAGTTGATTACCTCCAGCAAAGCGATGACGCTGTGCCGGTTGGAAGTGGGCTCGAATCGTTCCTTGATGATGTTGCAGAAAAGTCACTTCGCTCAGATCAAGCAACCGATATTGAATTGCAGGTTATCTCAGTGCTTGGTGGTGGAGGTGAAGACCAATTAGAACTTCAACCGACACTCAACACCACGTATGCGGCTTATCTGAGGCGGAAAAATGGGATGGCCAATATTACGAGACAGCAGGCAGACAGAGTCTCAGAGATCGGCAAAGAGTTTATCAAATCGACTGGCGCACCGCCTTGGCTGACAATTGCTGCGCAGCGAGCGGGCTTGGACTTCTTTCTTACGCTTGCGATCTCGCGAAGCTGGGGTGTGGTCCGTCCGAACTTAACGAATGACATGGCTAACTGGACCGTCGCGGATTGGCTCACGGAGTTTCTTGCTGTTGTTGAGCGAATCCCACCCGGACTACTTGGACAGCATATGCCTGCGGCCAAGCTAAAGTTCATTTCCAAAGAGTTTAAGGCATTTGAAAATGCTTATGACTTATTTCTGAACCGCGACTTAAGTTGGCAGCCCTCAGCAGAGTGGCAAGCAGCATGGTCTACGGCAAGAGAACCATTGGAGCTTTGGATGAACGGAGCCCCCATTAAGCAGATTGCCAGCGTAGTTTCCCAGAAGTCGATTGACGAAATCGAAGTCGAGCGAACAGGAGGGAATCCAATTCCGAAATCACTCGCCGTTTCTCATGGCAGTTGGTCTTCTCTTGCATTGATCGCGGGAGGGTTTTTGGCAGTAGCGGAGCAGGTCTTCAATGACGATGTTCCGTTGGCATTAGCATCGCTTCCGATGTGTATCAAATACGGCTGCAATTCACCCGGATCACTTGCTTGGTTTCGATTTGGTGTTCGACTACGCCGTCCATCACATCATTTGGCAACTCGTTTCCCTTCGCCGGATGGACTAACTGACGAGCAGTTGAAAGATTGGGTTCGAAACGCCCGTAGAAACTGGCTACGATCTGGAGACGACTGGGATGAGACTTCAAACGTCATCAGAGCTTTCATAACTCAATAGGCTGAATTGGAATTTGTGAAAGTTCGGTCGCTTGATCACGACGAGTTTTTTCTCAACCGCAGTGCATTCCCAATCACTGACACACTACTGAAACTCATTGCGGCGGCTGCGATCATGGGGTTGAGGAGAGCGGCGGTGCCGAAGAAGGGGACGA
>CAYYHV010000237.1:0-11865 GCA_964471695.1 uncultured Pirellulaceae bacterium | reverse complement strand
GCCTAGCTCTTCCAGCATCTGGTAGATCGGAACGGTGCCAATGGGAACTGGCGACGCGTCAATGATGACTTTGCGAATGGCGTCAATGTTGGAACCGGTGGACAAGTCCATAACCGTGTCGGCTCCAAAGTGAACCGCGGTGTGAAGCTTGTCGAGTTCTTCCGTCGAGTCACTTGTGACGGCAGAGTTACCGATGTTAGCGTTAATCTTGCACTTGGCAGCGATGCCGATACACATCGGCTCAAGCCGCCCAGCCAAGTGGACTGTGTTGGCGGGGATTACCATGCGCCCAGCCGCAACTTCCGTCCGGATCAACTCGGGCTCCAACCCTTCGCGCTTCGCTACGAATTCCATTTCCGGCGTGATCTGTCCGGCTCGTGCAGCTTCTAGTTGAGTCATCGTATCGAGTATCCCTTGTGTAACTTTCACCCCGAAATGGCGCGTGCAGCACAGCTCGTCACGATGCGGGAGTGCGACACGAATCAAAACCTTCTTGGGTATCGTACCGGTCACCCCTAAAGTGTCAACGTGGTATAGACTTACGGCGAAAGATGGGGTAGTCCGACAGCCGAACGTTTTATCGGCGTTTACTGGACATCAGAGCGAATGGGCAAGCCACGCTGAGGCTGCAGCGAGCAGAATGTCCATGGTGGCTGGACGAGTCCACAACCTAAAGCGTCTTGAGATACTCAAAGACGGCTTTCTTCTCGTCCGCGTCTAACGCGTTTGGATAATCATGTCCAGCGTTGCTTTTACCAAAGGCTTTGGTGTCGAAATAGAGCCGCTTGAGTCGCTTCGTCATACGCTGTTTGGGCATGGCATCAAGTCGCTCAATGCTCAAGCCATTGCGTTCGCGATCAAAAGGGCCCATCGTCCGTTTCCACGCGACGGGGCGGTCGTCCGGGTTGAGGACTTCCCAAAGAGACGGCACCGAACCATTGTGGAAGTAAGGCGCCGATGCCCACACTCCATCCAGTGGCGGGGCCACGTAACCCTTCGGTTCGATGATGATCTCGTGGGTGCCGTAGTGAGCGAACCAACTGGAACCGTAGGCTTTTCGGTGAGCCGTATCCAGAGCGGTCAGTCGCACTGGGTCCGTGCCAATTTCGTCGATGGGAATCACCTTCCCGGGAAATACATCATCTTCGTCTCGCTCGGCATACGTCCCGTGACACTCAGCACAGTTGTTGTTGAAAATCTGTTTCCCATCAGCAGCAAGCGCTTCATCAATCGGGAACGGGTACTTCGGGGCCCGTAACGATTCGATGTAGGCGAAGACGTCCTCAAAGTCGGATTCCCACAGTCGAAACTTGTCGGGACCGTTTTCCAATACCAGCATGAACGGCATCAGACTGCGGGCACTTTTTTCGGCAAAGCCATCAATATAAAGATGCTTCTTTTTGTGCGTGTTCCACCAAGGCGGCGGGTCCATGTCGTGGTGAATCATCCTGGGGGGCGAACGATCCTGGTGAATGTTGAGGTCGTCGTCGCGAAACCGCATCAACGCGACACCAAACATGACTGCGTTCGTTAACCCTCGCGAGCCACCGAGCGGCATGACAAGCGAACCTGCGTCCATATTGCTGAAGCGTTTGCGAATCATGAGTTTTGTGAGTCGCACTTCTTCCGTCAACGTTTCGAGTTCATAGTTCGCGTTGGGCAGACCCGGAATGACTGTTCCGTTGACTTCACCGCCGTGACAAGCAAAGCAATTCATCGTCCAAACGCCATTGTCACTTACCACATATTGCAACGGCTTGGAGGGATCGTTGGGCCGCGGGCTAAGTCCATATCGCTCGTAGATCATTCGATTGCGTTCGGCGGGAGTCGCCGACTCGGCAAGCTTGCGAATTCGTTTGGGCCACGCCTTCCAGCTATTCTCGATCGTCTCCTGATCAAAGTCGGAGGGGAGATAGACTTTGTCAGTCAGCCACTTGTATCCTCGTGCGGCTGCGTCGGTGTCAATTTTGGCTTCGGGGTCAGCCACTGCGGTCCCCATTGCCACGAGAACCAACAATAAACCTGCCGTGGTCGATTTGTTGCTCATTGAGATCAGCCTGTTAAAGTGCTCGCGAGGCGCGGACCTGATGTCCTATCACTACGCTCTCATTTTATCTTAGGTCGCCAAAAAGAAGCGGCAAGAACGCCGAACCCGCGTGATTTGGTACGAACCGTAGAAAACGTGGGCGAATAACATGCTCTCCGTCGTTGGGAAAATCGCCAACCCTAAGAAACTACGGGAAATGCTGTTCTGCGACGGGACGTTGAATGGAATTCCACGGCCCAAAGTTTTATGAGCGTCGAATTCCAAGAGCCGTCATTTTCTGTTGAAGACTTTGCCGGTGAATGCCAAGCTGTCGAGCAGCAGCGCTGACATTACCCTGACTGGCGTCGAGAGCCTTTGTGATTGCCATGCGCTCATAATCTTCCACCAAGCGTGATTTGGCTTCGGTTAGCGGATAGTCCAGGTATTTCCCTAATTCCGAGTCGTCATGGATAACGTCGCTTCTGGTGAGCTGAAGATCGGTCGGCGATACTTTTGTTGCTTCACACATGGTGGCAGCCGCCAAAACCGAGTGTTCCAATTCACGAACATTGCCGGGCCACGCGTGAGTCAACATGGCGTCCAACGCGGACTGATTGAATTCCAAGCTACTAGAGGTTCGATCGTTGAAGAGATTCAAGAAATGATGAGCCAGTACGAGAATGTCTTCGCGCCGTTCCCGCAATGGCGGAACTCGTAACGCGACTCCCTTGATGCGAAAGTAAAGGTCCTGACGAAAATGGTTGTCGGCAACCGAAGTCTCCAGGTCTTGATGCGTTGCGCTGATAACGCGGACGTCCACTTTCATCGTTTGGGATGAACCAACGGGTTGAACCGTACGTTGCTGAAGAGCTCGCAGCATCTTGCTTTGCGCTGCGAGGGGCATGTCGCCGATCTCGTCGAGGAAAAGGGTTCCGCCGTTGGCAAGCTCAAAGCAGCCTTTGCGATCGGAATCGGCTCCGGTAAAGGCCCCCTTCGTGTGGCCGAACAGCTCACTTTCAACGAGTGACTCGGTCATCGCGGCAGTATTGATGGCGATGAATGGCCCTTCGGCTCGAGGACTGAGTTCATGAATCTCGCGAGCGATGAGTTCCTTGCCTGTGCCAGTTTCTCCCTGGATCAGAACATCCAACGGCGCCTTCGCGACACGTTCAATTTGTGAAAATAAATCACGCATCGGACGACTGATACCTACGATCGCGCCGAAGGCTTGTCGATTTTCGAGTTCGTTTTGGAGGTGTTGCACGCGTTCTTGCAAGGCTACGCGGTCAGCCACACGCCTCGCGATCGCCCGGATCTGTTCAATCTCGTACGGCTTGCTGATAAAATCGGATGCACCCAGCCGAATGCATTCTACCGCGGTGGGAACGTTATCATCCGCCGTCACGACAATGATCTCGACGGTTGATTCCAGTCGCTCGTTGGAAATCTCGCGTAGCAAGGATTGGCCATCCATGATCGGCATGGTGAGATCGAGAAAGACCAAGTCGTAGGCTCCCGTTCGGATGGCATCGACGCCGGCCCGGCCATCTTCAGCCTGATGGATTTCGTAATTCGCACTCTGCAACGCTTTGGCCATTGCGTACCGGGCGGGTTGCTCATCGTCGATCAGAAGGATACGAATGCGTGAATCCATAATCTTGTTTGCCCTTTAGATCGCCGGTAGCGTCAGGATGAATGTTGTACCCTGCCCGGCTGACGACTGGCACTGGACTTGTCCGCCAATTTCGTTGGCTCGTTGCCGGACGATATACAGTCCTAATCCCGTACCATCTTCTTTGGTGGTCGCAAACGGCTCGAAAAGGTGTTCGGCAATCTCCGGGGAAATTCCCGGTCCGTCGTCGGCGATGGAGATGTGCAGGGAATTCGGAAGTTTCGCGACTTTGACGTGAATGTGATGTGCTGCTGCGTCAATGGAATTGCCAAGTAAGTTGAAAATGATGTCCCTCAGCGCGTTCTCTTCGGCTTGAACACCCCCCATTTCATTGGGGCACTCAACATGAATCACGACGCTCTTGCTGCGGGCTTGATGCGAAAGGAATCCAACCGTGGCTCGAATGACGCGCTCAATCGAATCGCAGGGCTGACCCGCCTTGGCGGGGCGAGCAAAGCCAAGTATTTCGGCTGTGCGACTGTTCAGGCGATCGACTTCGCCAATAATCATCTCAAGATCTTGAGCATATTCCGATTGAGAGCCAAGCTGCTCGGTCATGACAGATGCAATCGTACGTATCGTACTGAGTGGATTCTTGACTTCATGTGCCATACAGCTCGATAGCATGCCCAAAGTCTTAAGCTTTTCATTTTGCATCGCCTGACGTTCGGCTTCGACGGTTTTTTGCTGGAGCGCCAGGTTTTGCAATGTCACACTGAAATGTTCCACAAGCAGTCTTGCAGCACTCAGTTGTTCTTGAGACATGCTCGGGCCCATCGGCGGGCGACCAAATACGAAGAATGCTGAGGGAACCGAAGTCGTTTCATCACCGGTAGACATCGCGGCATCGGCTTCGCATTCAGACAGATGGTCCAAAAGCTCACCGGTGATGGCGTGACGCCGGTTGCAAAAGTTGACACCGTGAGCCCCCATGGTGGCAACAAAATTGGACATCCTCTGGCGTGTGAGTGACAGGGCTCCTGCAGAAACGGGCGTGGTGGCGGTTCCCACAAGCCAACCGGCAATAAACGGCAGCTTGAAGACGTCGACCATGCGCGGCACAAACCATTCCAAAAGCTCTTGGGGATCTGCATCTTGCCGCCCTGCCAATTCAATCGTCAGTTGCTGCGACTGGTCGCGAACAGACTCGACGCGAGTTCCCATCAGATATCGCAAAGCCTCAGCCATACGTTGACGCAATGGCGTGTATGCGAGGGCGAGCCCCGCCAGAACGCCGACTTCGATAATTGCGAAATCAATTCCGATTCGCTGCTTGAGGAATTCGGTGGCGCGATCGACCGTCACTCGGTGAAACAACAAAGCGAGAATCGCAATGGCTGAATATACGACGGTCTGCTCAACCATCAGTCGCATGAATCCAAATCGAATAATCAAGAGCGTAAAGACGATCCCTGGCAGAAATGGCGGCAACGAAACAAAGAGAGCCAGCATGTTGGAGCTAATCAATTTTTCCCGACCAATGACCCCAAAACCAATGGCGAGCAGTATTGCCGAGGCAAAGAGGCTGAGTGAAATCTGCATCGCTGCGGAACGATAAATTGGATAATCGTAAGTCGAACGATATCGAAGTAACAGGACAGCGCTGAAGATCGTCGCGAGGATGTTTAAAGTCACGAATGGAGTGACGAGCGGCCCAACTGCATTGAGAAAGTGGGCATTGGGTTGCTGAACAATCCACATCATCGCGGGAAAAATCGCCAACGCTGGGATGTACATCCATGCGTGCCGAATGAGCGACGGTGCCTGGTTGGGCACACGCGACCGCACGATACAGTGCAGAAGTGCGCTGGGCATGATCACAACACCGATTGCCATTGAGATCATGGAAAGAATACGCAACGGTTCGACCCATGATCCAGTCGTATCGGCGATCATCCGATGACTGAAGACACCGACGTGGTACAGCCATCCAGCCCCAAATAAAAGGACAATGGGTGGATCGATATGTTCCCGGTTACGACGATTCAGCAATGTGATCATCAACGCCGTACTCAGTACGGCGGCGGACCCCAGGCAAAACGTTCGTAGTTCTTCAACCATCACCTGATTCTACGCGAAGCCATCGTCGGCGCTAACTTGAGTCAAAGCTCGGTAGCGACTGGTTGGCTCAAAAGCAATGATTTCATCGACGGCCACGTTGAGGGTGGAGCCGTCAATCGTCCAAGCAACGTTCGATGAACCTACGGCGATTGTCAGCGAAGTAGCTCGGCGATTCGATCGTATGTGGCCATCGTAGATGACTTGGGCGCCCTGGGGGTGGTCTGCGACCGTCCGTTTTTCCACAAGGATTTCGTGCTCATCAATGTTGATGATGCACGGTGGTTGTAAACGTAATAGTCTTCCTTCGCGCGGCGATACACGAATCGCATCGCGATGCCACCAGGCGAGCAGTCGCGGCAGGAAATCAGGCATAGTGCGCTCCGTTAGTTTGACGCATACATGGCTAGTTCAATTTTCAAACTTTGAATTTTGGATTCGACTCGTCCTCTTCCTCGTGAACCGCGGAGTTCCCTGCGACGCTCCCTAGTTGTCCTCCTTGACTCGTGCCCTTAGCGACGCGAGTTCCGAAGACACTTTGTCGCGGCGTTCATCGGCGGCAAACTTTCGTTCAATCTCCTCCGAATCCGGGTCGCGACCATCCAGTCGATCGTAGGCGTCCGACATGGCTTCAGCGCGTTCGGCGCGGTCTTCCAGTCGCGTGAATTGAGCAAAAGCCGAAGTGCCGTTGGCTTTTTCCAAGGCTCGGTTGATTCGCTGGGATGAGTCGGCTCGAGCCAACCGAGCCAAGAGTAACGTCTGTTTTTGGCGAGCTTGCCTGATCTTCTCTTCCAAGTCGAGTACCGAACGACGAAGTTTTTCCGTTTGCTCACGCTGTTTCTGGTGTTCGGCAGAAAGGCTGTTGGCACGTTCCTCGGCTGCCAGCTTTTGCTCTAACCCCGTGCGAGCCGCTTCTTCGTCGCCTCGCCGCATTGCTTTCACGGCACGCTCGTCCCATTTTTCGACTTCGGATTGGGCTCGTTTGACGGAGTTACCGAGTTGAATCTCGTCCGCGATCGCGCCGGCGACCGTCTCGCGCACCCGTTCGAGTTCGCAGTCCATGTCGATCAGTAATTGGTGGAGCATTCGTTCCGGGTCTTCGAACTTTTCGCAGAGGGTTGTGACGTTCGACCGGATGACGAGTGAAAAACTGGAAAGCCATCGCATGGTTCTTCCTTTCAGGAATTGTTGCTAAAAGTACGTTAAGTAATTTTGTCCGAGTTGTGGGTGTTGCTTGGGTTCAATGTCGCGCAATCGTGACATGGGCTGGTTATTCGCTGCTTGCTTTTCCGTTTCTGTGAGCGGCAAGTGCTGCTAACGTGGCGACTTGCTGTTCGCGTGTTCTAATTCCATGTGTCGAGCGTAGCGGAGAGGATTCGCATGCGTTGCAGCAAACGCTCGCGACCGTTCTCTGCGACGGCTGCCACAAAAAGTACGACGACTCCAACGCCGATCCCAGCCAGCCAAAGCAGGCTGGGTTGATCAAGGCATCCACGGACTCCCATTGCGACAAGATCGGCTGCCAGAAAGCCCGTGCCGACATACAATAGGGCTTTGGCTCGGACACCCATCGACAGCATGATCAACAATACGGAAGAAACCATCAGCACAAACATGTGCAACCAGCTTCCGCCAATAATTTCAAATGTGGGCGAAACGAGGATGCAGAGTGCACCGCCGTAACGCAGGGCATTTGCCAGCGATGTTGGCAAGTCGCGACGCAGGACTTCTACGAACGCCAATACGATGATGCCGGTAGGGATCAAGTAGAGTTGGGGATCGCCATAATGGAAATTGAACAGCGTTCGCCAAAGCGTGGCGATTGTGATTATCGCCGAGACTCCGAAGAGAGGGACGTGGGTCCCCTTTGTGTCGCGGGTATTCATGCCTTTCCAGAAAAACAGGCCAGCCGCAAACAGCATGACCAAGCTCGACGCGGGCGTCGGCGATTGGATCGCTGCCATGATGGCTGCCGCAATCGCACCACCGAAGGACGTGGTTTGGACTGGTGTTCGGAAGGCTGCTTTATGCTGAAGTCGTCGTCCCAAGCCCTCAGCAAGAAAAGAAGCGACGAGCAGCACAATGGCTGGTACCAATCCGTAAACCGGAAGCGAGAACGCAAGGAGCAAATAGACGACGCCAGCCGCGAGAGCTCCAAGCAAGCCCCAGCCGTGAATGGGGGCGTCCGTCTTGATAGCCGCCATGAGTTGATTCGTGGCTACGGCGATGAGTGCCGTGAGAGTCATCGCAATCTCTGCCGACATGGTTCGGTGGGACTGGATAAAGACGCTAACAAAGCATGAGGTAAGTGCGACCGTCGAAATGATTTGTAATAAATTCGACTGAGTCCATGCGATGTCGTTGCTTAATTTGTCGTCGACTTGCTGGTATCGGTCCCAGACGAGCAATGTGGCTGAACCAATAGCCGCGAAAATGGAGCAGGCATAACCTGGTTGTTCGGCCAGGAAATGAAGCGTGCGATCCAGTCCAACGACCTGCAACGCGCCAGTCATTAGATGCCAAGTCGCAAAAGCAGCCGCTGCGACTCGCGCCCACGGCTTGGCGGTCAGTGCCCCAGCGAATACCAATCCAATCAGGCTGAGGGTGCCAGCCAATCGGGCTTCCCAGATAGGTACGACCATCGTGATCGTTGCCAGTACGAGGAAAGTGCCGAAAATGCAATCCGTCAATGGTCGCCGTACCGCTTCGTTAGCCTCGTATGCGTCGGCTAGGGCAATGTCTTCAGCCAGAATAATGTCTTCGCCTAGGACGATGTCTTGAGATTGAGCAAGGCATTCGTCCATCGCTTTGCGCCGTCGCTCGGAAATCGCGAGGACAGGCAGTACCAGCAGCGGCAACGTGGACCAGATGACAGGAAGCCAAGATGCTGGCATGTCGAAGTGTCGTACCGCGATTGTCGTGGCCAGTAATGCACCCAGCCCATAACCCATGTATCCATACGTGGGATGGCGTTTACGATGTGCCACTTCAAAACACCAGACGGACAGAAGAGCGCAAAGTAAGTTAGCTACGTAACCAGTTATTGCAATAGAAATGTCGGACAGTATGACGGCGTGTTGAATAGCTAGAAACGGGACGAGTACCGTCAGTCCAATAGTTGCTGTTACGAAGTTGGTTGCGCGGAAAACACGGCTCAATCGAGATGAGGAGGCGCGTGCGAAGAAGTAATCCAGCCGCCATTGCGTGAGGAAGAGGCCGGCCGCGATGTTTAGTGACTGTTGTTGGGAGATATCGTTGCGGAGTAGCGCCATTCCCAAAATACTGAGCGTGAAGGCGTAGGTTGCTCCGGTCAGCCAGTCGAGTTCGTTGATAAATGCATGGCGGAGCAGTATGGCAGAGATAAAGAACCCAGAGCCGTAAACTTGAATCGCTGGCGCGTTTAGGTACCAAGCCATCCCCAGCCATGCGATGGCAGTGCCCGCCATTGTCAGCAGTCCAAAAGATCGGCAGATCGTATCCGGTCGGAACAGGTGAAGTTCTGTCTCCGTTTTTCTTACATTAACCAGCTCACGCAGTTTCTGGTCCCACCATGGTCCGAGGAAGGTGAGTAGGGTGCCCGCGACTTGTGCGACCATCAAGCCGACAAAAGCCGTCAAGTGGAGATTGAATACCTGGCTGACAAAAGCCGGAAGACTGATGGCAGCAATCAGCAGGGAAATGATTGCCGGAATCGCAAGGATGGGGTTCTTATAGAAAATGATTTTGACGACAAATACGACCCCCATCGCGACGGATACCGGGAACGCTGGATAACATCCCAAGGACGGCTCCGTAAAGGATGTGATCAGCAGCAGGATGGGCAAGCCAATCGACAGTTGTCTGATAGGCGTCGCGAAGACGCTCCAATTACGTTTTTGAGCGGCAACGGCTGCTGCGGTCAGTCCCGCGAGGAGTGGCAAATACGTGAGCCCGTAGAATGCATAAGGCAATCGACTGGCATTCACCAGTTCGGCTCCGGATTGCACAAGTTGCCTCGCGAATTCTCGGAAGAAGATCGGCGAAAAATTATAGGTCAGCAGGGTCGCGACTAACATGAACCAAGTCAGCGCCTTGTGTTGCGTACTGTTCGCGGCAGCTCCCATGACGATAGCAACCAGGATGGCTGTTGGGACAATGGCATAGGGCACTCCGCCTACGTAGATCGGGGAAGCGGCCAACACCAGGCCAGCTACGCAGAACAGAATTCCCAAGGACAAAGGCAATGCGACTGCCCAAGGTAATTTGTGTACAAGCTCACCTGTCCGTTGCTTAAATGTTTTGGCCACGACATCGGCCGTCATGAAAATCGGCACAGCAAACTGGGCCAAGCCCAGTCCTAACCATTGTGTGGGGATATGTCCTCCGAAGTTAATGGCGAACAAGCTGAGGAACTGTGTGCCCAGCAGGATTACGGGAAAGAAGCCGTAGATGCGAGGTGATTGATGTGTCTCGACGAGCCAGAAAACATGGCGATTCACCTTCACCGAACCGACAACATAAGCCGCCCACAGAATCAGCGAAACGACGATGACAACGAACGTGCTGCCCGTTTCGGCGATTGTGGGTGTAATGGCTCCGGCGACGCAAAGGAAGATGTAGCAAGTTGAAAAAGTCGTTTGGCGGCCTTGAAGGAAGTGCGAGAAGATTCGATCAGCCGCTAGTCCGGCAAAGACGATATTGATTAGTAATAACAGGAAGGCAACAGGACGAGATGTGGCACCCAATCCGGGCTCTAACCAATTGCCCATGACAAACAGATGCCAACATATAAAAGTCAACGGTATGAGGAGGACCGTCAGCCCCATGAGGACCGTTCCTGTTTTTCTCAACCCCATGCTGTGGAACGACCACTGTGCGGCTGCGTGGATTGCGCCAACATAGCCGACGAGGATCAAGTACTTCCATGCTTCACCAAGCGAGTTCCAGTGTGAGTTGACCAGCATGACGGAACTGCCCAACAAGATGGCGACGCCGATGGCGAGTAACCACTTGATATTCTTCTCTTGAAGAAAGTTGTCGAAGAACTGAACGATTGGCGAAGAGGGTTGGGTGGGAGCACTCATCGCATCTCCTTAAGTCATTTGATTCAGTCGGTTCTGTGGCCATTCCGGTGGTCCATAAATCAAACGATGTGCCAAGGCGTTACTTGGATTAGTCGCGATGTCCTAAGTCGTTGCGTGTTCGATGGTTCGCGTTCCAAATTCTTTTGCGACTTGATGAGACGGGCCTGGAGTGCAGGCCGCGGGCTGCATGGGAAATGCAGCTGATCGACTGCGGTAGCACGGGTTGACCGACTTGAGTACGGTCAAATACCACATGGTGGTTTAATTGAACGGATTGTCCGGTGCGGTTGGCTACGGAAACCACCGTTAGATGGGCTCTTGGCTTGTCAAAACGCGATTTTCCCCTACTAAATTACATACGGGAGCGCTAATGAAAGCTTGCTGTAGCTTGACCCTCCGCCTTTCGAGTAAGTTGTGTCGCAAGGGACGGATTCGAAGTATTTTTGCTTGAGGTAAACCAATGCTAGACACCGCAAATCGTGAAGCCGGAAACGATGACCAGCCAGTTGATGCGGTCTCGATGATCCTCAAACAAGCGGGGCGGACGGCTGAAGAAGTCGCTGCTCTAGCAACGTTAGATGACGCCGACCGAGCTGCCGAGAATCAGTTCTCAGGCGAGGCTCCGACGCTCACCTCCCTATTTGGAAATGCGAAAGCAGCCGAATTCTATGCCGGGCAATTCAGTCCGACTGCCGAAGTCGCCAAGACGATGGGCGATTGTATGGAGTTTCTTCTGAAGCGAAAGAAGAACGGTACGTTGCTCGATCATGAAAAGATGCTCTTTCATGACGATACGATTCAAGGGCTACGTGAACTTGGTTTTTTTGGGTTGGCGATCCCAACCGAATATGGCGGCAGTGGCGCCAAATTGGGTGACCTCGGTCCCCTGCTCCGCGCTTTGACATTCATTCATCCAGACATGGCCGTCATGTTTGAGGTGCACAATTTCCTCGGCCCAGTGACTCCGATTATTGATTTTGGAACCGACGAACAAAAACAGTATTACCTGCCCAAGATGGCGGCGGGTGAATTGATCGGCTCATTCG
>CAYYHV010000236.1:0-11932 GCA_964471695.1 uncultured Pirellulaceae bacterium | reverse complement strand
GCGTTACCTTGGTATTTCCGGCTTCTTTTCTGAATAGTCCGTCTTCCATGTTCGGACACACCTTGTTGCGTATCGACCCTGAAAACATTGATGACGACTCGCCCTGGTTATCATGGTCACTCAATTTTGCTGCCGAAGTTGGCGATGTCGCCGCTGAGATTTACACTTACGACGCGAATAATCTTACGCAGATCGTTCGAGGCACAGATGTCCTTGTTGATGACGGACAGATCGAACTGACTTTGCCGGCCTACTCGATCACACTCCTCGAATTGCCATCCGAAAACGGAGTTACAGGAGACTTCAATTCGGATGGAGTTGTCGATATTGCCGACATTGATCAAATCTGCCTGGCAATTCATGCAGCAAACGGCGATGTGATGTTTGATCTCACAGGAGACGGACAAGTCGACTCGCTCGACGTGGATGCCATGATTTTTGATGTCGTCGGCACTCGCTATGGCGATGCCAATCTCGACCGAGTCGTCGACATCTCAGATTTCAACGTCTGGAATGCCAACAAGTTCACCAGCGGCGGAAGCTGGAGCCAAGGTGATTTCAACTGTGACGGCGTAACAGACATCTCCGATTTCAACGTTTGGAATGCCAACAAGTTCCAATCCGCTGCCTTGGCAATAGGCGATATTAATATTGGCACTCAAGATACCGAAGATGAATCCGAAGACGAATCGCGAATCTGGCAGTGCATCGAAACGACTCCGACTAATATCAACGTTAACGCCAAGGCTTGGCACCAATCAACCGTGGGAATTCGTTAGCATTGCGTAGACATATCACGATCAATCGTACCGCCGCTTAAGAATCACAAGGAAATCTTTTGCGGCTGATGGTGTCGACGACAATTCGCGTACCAAGCTTGCTATTTCATCGGAATCAGAAAATCCAATCGGTTTTCCTGCAGACGGATTCCAAACGAGTGATCGCCGAGCATCTGATAGCGAAACCGCTTCGAATCAATTTGCGATCCGGCGACGTGCACGCCAACCTCATAGACTTCTGGAGGCAGTCCAACTACCTCGAAAGTTCCATCTTCCGCGATGGGAATGGTTTTCCAATCCCATGCCACTTTGCGCGACAGTCGCAACGTTGAATCTTCAGGAACCGTGCCACTATCGGCGAGGGTGACGGTCCCAGAAAACTGCAAACCTTCGACCATTTCTATTTCGCCAAGATCGGTTGATTTTGTATCGCCAGCCGTCATCAACCGCTGCGTCTTTAATGCCAATTGGGAAGCGTCGCCGTCCGTAAGGCTGTAGAGGGCGTACTCTTCGTCCGGCAAGAGGTTATCGAACGAAAAGTGCCCATCGTCATCGGTCGCATAAGTCGTTTCCCCGATGAATTGCCCGGAACGACGACTTTTCTGAACCATGCCAATAGCTCGGCCAGCCACGGGTTTGCCTTTGTAAACGATTCGCCCTCGAACCGATGCGCCGTGACGAAGTTTGACTTCGTGCTGCTTGCCATTTAACTCCAGTAGCGGAGTAATCGTTGTGGTGTAATTGCGTCCGCGGACTTTTAAATCCATTCCTAACTTGGCCTTTTCCGTCACGATGACAAATTTCCCCTCGGCATCCGTGACAGCCAATTCGTCGACTCCGGGCAGTCGTCCCCACCAACGCCTACCTTTCTCTTTAGCACCAAACGGAGTCACAAGTGCGCCGACGATAGGTTTTCCCTTCAAATCGACGACTCGACCAGCAAGATAATGCTCCGGTTCCAAATCCGTGGGACGGATTGTCAACGAAGCCTCAACCGGCCCGGCATCCGGATTGATATGCTTCGTCACCGTGGAACGCATTTTGGGAGCCGCGACAAGGATCCGAAACAACAACGAAGCATCAAGACCTTCGATGGTCCAATTACCATTTTTGTCCGTCGTCGTGAATTTGGCGCAATCGCGATAACAGGACGGGCAAGTTACCGAGTGTCCCTTGCGTGGTTTCGCGGTGTAGATGGATACCCTCGCCCCAGGCAACGGGCGCCCTTCTTCATCATGGACTTTGCCAGTCAGTGTTGTCGCCGAGACTGAGAAGCCAACTGCACAACTCAATGCGACCGACGTAAACAACCGTAAAGGTGACATGCTTGTTACTCCTCAAGTAGTGAAGGGTCGAGGATAATTCTGATATCTTCTTCGTTCAATTCCGGCGTTACGTGGGCTGGAAATTCAATCGTATTGCCGCGTTTTGGCGGGAGATAAGCCATCAAGCGAATGGATTCGATGGGCAAGTGCGTGATTTGAAATCGCCCGTTCTCGTCGGATTTGTCCCACGGTGGCGGATAGTCTTCAAAACGAGACAATCTGCGTCCGTCGGCCATATTCGCGCTGACGGTAGCACCAGCGACCGGATTTCCGTCCGGATCGATAACTTGCCCTGAAAGCTTTTGGTCCATTCGAACTAACTTCATGGCATCCAACTCGAATTCGTCTTTCGCGTCATCGGGCAACGCAACGACATAGGGACTCTGATGCTTCCACCCCGGCGAAATCGCAGGAAAAGGTGAGTTAATCCTCACCTGGTATTTGTCCCCGGGCAACAAGCCAGGCAAGCGGTAGCGTCCCTCTTCGTCCGTCTTGGTCGACGACACCGGCTGGTAGCTCGTACCACGTTCGAAGGTTCGCCCAGCCTCGAGCGTGACCGGCATTCCAGCAAACGGTGACTCGCCGAGGAAGACTTGGCCGAAGACCACCACCGTAGGCTCAGTCGAAATATCCATCGTCACCGACCGCGTTTTGGAAATCTCGTGCGAATCCGATTTCTCAACATTCGCGACTCCAACTTCTGCATCCGTTGTAAGCGTCAGCTGGTAGGAACTGCGTGGATTCAACCCAGCAATGGAATATTGGCCTAGTTCATCCGTGGTCGCCGTTCCGGTTCGTGGCCCTTTTCGGTCTAAGGTTCTTGCCGTGACTTCTGCACCAGCCACGGGAGCTCCGAGGCTGTCGCGGACCGTCCCCGAAACAACAAGTCCACGTGAAAGCACAAGGTCCTTGGCAACATACCCATCCGAATCAGGAACTTCGATTGGAATTACTGGGTGATGCGTGTCGTTCGAGAGCGTTTGGTAAGTCGGGACAAAAATGCCGTTGGCCGGCGCGGACGAATCCCACGGCAGATAACTCAACCCGCCTTCGCCCGCCACGACAGCGACACGATAGTTTCCATCCTTATCGGTCGTCGTTGAATTGCGATACCCCGGCTTTGCGCCAACGGTTGTGGACCACTGAACATTTACACGAGGAACAGGATTGCCGAGATCGCTTACGACTCGTCCAGAAATTATCCGCGTGGCTGGAAGTACGAAACTAGCGGTGGCCGCGACTTTCTTATTCTCTTCCGATAGCGTCAACCGCGTGCTGGCCTGAAATTGATTCCCGTTCGCGAATTTCGGACGAATGCGGATCCAGTAATCGCCGGGTTCGTCGACTGCGGCTTTGTAGAATGGCCCATTCGAACGCACCATCTGAATTTCACGCGATTTACCAATGATTCGCACCGTGGCGTCAACCGGTTTGCCATCTCGGCCGACGAGTTTTAATTCTGCCAAATAGCCATCGCCGATCTCAATTCGAACTGGATTCGCTTGCACGGAAATCTGCTGCCCATGCATCGACTTGTAGGTATAGGGCTTGGCATCTTCTCCAACTTCTACCGCCGCATACACAAATGGGTGCTGAGCGTGTCGTGTCCACAATCCCAGACGGGAAGCGTTCGGTAAGCCGTCAAATTCAAAACGCCCCTTCGAATCGGTCTTCACTGTTGGTGTCTGAGTCGAGAACATGAAATTAGAATACCCGGGTTTCCGTGCGAACGGATCACGATCTTTTTTCGTATAGTCAATGGTCACGATATCGACGACGGCATCCTCAACGGGATTCCCACGCATATCAACAACAACACCGCTCACCGTACCGCGCTGCCGGAGCTCAACTTTCAGAGATTTGGAGTCGCGTTCAAACAAAGGATGATGCGTTAAACCATGCACGGGCGTTGTTACAAGTAACTCAAAAAAATGGTGTTGCTTGGTGTGCAATGAGGCCTCGCCAAACGGATCGGGAATGACAACTTCCTTAAACTCAAATTTTCCGTTCGAGTCCGTTTCTACAGTCGCCAGCAGGTCAGCGTATTGTCGCGTTGCTATATTCGAGCCAAATGCAGATGGAATGACCCGCAATCTCACCGTCGCATCTGCGAAGGGCTTGCCGGAACGGTCGACCACTTGCCCTTCGGCGGACAGAACATGTTCACCTACCAAGCCTTCCTCATCTGTTCCTGCCAATGTCAATTGGATCATCGACATGGCGATAGCAAGAAGTACCATCGAGCACAGCACCCCGCGACGGAACAACAAGTTCGGCACATGGGAAAGCGAATGATTCAAGATTCGTCGAATACGGCTTTCGACGTTATTGGAACTCGCGATTGCCGACGCCAGTCGGTTGTTGGGTCGCAGGCACTCTGACACGACTTCCAAGAGGTGACGTGCATAAACAGTTGGAGCCAGCTGAGCCTGACGAAGCACCAAGTCGTCACAGGCTTGCTCTCGCAAGCGTCGAGCATCCCTCACAGCGAACCATACCAAAGGATGAAACCAATAGGCTACGCAAGCCAGTTGGGCCAAAAAATCCGTTATTGCATCGCGCCGCACCACGTGGCCTAGCTCGTGGGCAATCACGGATTCTAGTAGTTGGTCATCCCATTGACTGGCAGTACTTGGCAGGACAACGATCCACTTGCCCCACCAAAATGCGACTGGCATCCTCGGATGGATGGCAACGCGCAGCTCGAAGCTGCGTTCCAGCCCCAGCCTCTGCAACAAAGCTTCTGCGACTTGTTGTGTACGATCGTCAGCAATGTGACTGCCACGGAACGCGGAATGAAGACTGTAAACAGCACCCGTTAACCGCACCGCCAAAACGATTGCGCCCACGATCCAAAACGAGTTGATCCAATCCAGTCGATCGTGTGGAAACCAGACCAACAGGCTTTCCGCTGCCTGCTGGAGCCGTGAATCATCGTGGGCGTTCGCTTCCCTCACAATTGCTTCATGCGTTGGTGCGCGTGATTTCTTTGGATTTTCGTCATGAACTCGCAACGGCTCCGCAAGAACTGGCTCATCCAGTCGATAATTTCCAACCGGCGATGGGCCGTCTTCGATCGCGGATGCAGCAACGGTTGCGACGGGTGACGGGCCGACCACAATCGTCCACGGCTTCGCCAAAAACAGGATCATGGGCAACAAAAGGATACTAGCCAGCCCCAATGACCAGATTTGATGAGCCAATGCGGCTGATCGCCGACGCAGCGCAAAGGCGAGTCCCGCGCATGCTACAAGAATCGCCGTGATCTGTAGTGCCAGGGACAGGTATGCCATCCACGTTTCCCAACGACTGTTCGCGAAAAAACTCATGGTCGTTTCTCCTGTTCAGCTTGGTCAATGATATCCCGCAACCGGTCAATTTCATCCTGGGATAGTTTCGTTTTTGCATCACTTAGATGGGCAGCCAACGCGTCTTCGAGTGAGCCACCAAAGAAGACCCTAAGCACGCGCTGCAAAGCAGTTTGCCCTGCCCGACGGGGCGATCCCTTGGGGCGATAGATATAGCGCCGCCCTTCTTCACGATGTGATATGACACCCTTCTCTTCGAGAATGCGCAACATCGTTCTTACGGCGGTGTAGCTGGGCGCATCCTCGATGGCATCGCGAACTTCCGCTGCCGATGCCTCCGTTAATTGGAACAGCGCGTCTACAATTTGTCGCTCGCGACGACTGAGCTGATCAGGTTTAGCCATGAAACGGCTCCAATGCTAATTTTTTAACACATGCCAATTTTTTAACACTAGAGTCCGCGAAGTCAATAGCGGCCGCTTCATTTTCCCGGGAAACTGACGGCTGAGGAACTCGATTCGATAGGAATCGCCAATTCACCTGATTCCTCGCAGCAGTACACGTGGGCGAACGAATTACCCGAAAATTCGGAATCAAGGCACCCCCCCGCCATAGCGGAATGTCAACAAATGGTCGCCCTACGTTCCGATTGTTCGCCTATCGGTGGTGATCCGGTGCTAAGTTTCAGTGCATCGTGAAACCTGCATGTCGGCACGTTTCTAGACTATGGGCCTTGGAACAGCATTGCTTGGCATGACGGCAACGAGCGTAGAACTGATCAACAATGAACTTGAAGTCGCTCGCGCATCGCGACTGCGCCGATTCATTCCGATCACGGGCACCGTGTGGTTGTTCTTCGCTATCGAAGCCCTGTTTTTCGGATATCAGACCAACTCGCTAATTTGTGCCACTTCGGGCATTGCTTCGTCGATCCTTTGCGTCGTCAACTTTGAAGGATCGAGATGGCGTTTCCTGGTCACTTGCCACGCCTACCTAACCATTTGTTTTGTGGGCATCACGGCAATGAGTTTGGCTACGGGCCAATCCGCGTCCCATGCGCCACTATTCCTATGTTGCTTTGGTTTGGCGGCAGCCCATTTGATTGGCATTGGGGCATCACTCGCTTGGACCATCGCAGGATGTACTGGCATTTTACTAATCGGCAATCACTGCTTTGGTGAAATCGAGCCACTTCGAAACCATGTAGGACTGGACAAGATCGAGCACACGATAGCAGTCTGTGTGTTGATTTTTCTTGTAAACTGGCAAGCGCAGCACTACTTCCAACTGCAAAACAGGAGACTCGCTGAACTCGGCGACTCGCTCCTCGACAAAGCCATAGCGATGGAGAAGCTCGCGGATTTTGACACCTTGACCGGGCTATTCAATCGCCACAGTTTCCATCGGCAAATCCGCATTTCATTGATCGAGTCGAGAGAAGCGGGGACCAAGTTTGCCTTGTTACTTCTCGACCTTGACGGCTTCAAAGAAATTAACGACACCCAGGGACATCAGGTGGGCGACCTGATCCTCAAAGAAGTCGCCGAGAGATTACGACAGGAGGTCAAGAAAGACAACCTGGTGGCAAGATTGGGTGGCGACGAGTTCACGATCATCATCGAAAACGCCCAATCCAGCGTCAAAGTGGCCAAGATTGGCAATCGAATCAAAAAGCGGCTGGCCGAACCATATCACTTGATCGGAAAACAATTCCTGTTGGACTCGAGTATCGGTGCATCGATTTACCCGACACACAGTCAATCCATTGAGGAACTAGTTGCCTTCGCGGATACGGCAATGTATCGAGCCAAAGTCACCAACGGCTCGACAAGAGTTTATCATTCGCAAATGACGCAAGACCTTGTCCAGCGGAGAGAACTCGAGCAGAGGCTCATGTCCGCACAGGAAAGCAATGAATTCCAGCTTTTCTACCAGCCCCAAATTGACCTGCAAGCTAATCGAGTCTCTGGATGCGAAGCCCTTTTGCGATGGCAGCGAGATGGGCAGTGGATACCGCCCGGCAGATTTATCAGTTCGTTGGAGTCGACTCGAGAGATCTGCACCGTCGGTAAGTGGATTCTGAGGGAAGCGTGTCAGCGTGCCCGCGTTTGGAATGACATGGGCCATGCCATCAACGTTTCTGTCAACGTGAGCCCTGTTCAGTTTCGCGAATCCGGCTTCCTCGACAATGTCTTTGACGCTTTGGAAAAATCGGGCTTGGCCCCAGAAAATCTGGATTTGGAAGTCACCGAATCTATCTTGATCGCTGACGTGGATTCAACCGAAGACAAACTTGACGTCTTGAGAGAAATCGGAGTGTCGGTAAGCATCGATGATTTTGGTACCGGCTACTCATCGCTCGCATATCTTAAACGACTTCCACTGACACGGTTGAAGATTGATCGCGCTTTCATCAAGGACTATCCCCTGACGGATGACGGCATGATCGCCGATACGATCATCAGTTTGTCCCACAACCTGCGACTGAAAGTTCTCGCCGAGGGCGTTGAATCTATCGAGCAATTGAATTTCCTGCGAGACCGGGGCTGCGACGAAATTCAGGGCTTCGTTTTCTCGAAACCGTTGCCTGCCGACGAATTTGAATCACTGTTGAAGTCGACGAAGACGCTACAATTTCCGATGCAGGAATCGTCCCCCTTGGAGTCCGCGTAGCACGAGTTCGTCCACCTGAGACTCTTGACACTTGGAAGCACGATCATTGTTGTTACCCAACGTGCTTTCTATCCGACAAACATTACTCGCAAGATCTGGAAGAAGATCACTGAGAATGCGGCCCCAACGGGGATCGTAATCAACCAACTTGCAACAATGCTCTTAAGGACTGATAGGTTTAACGCACCCAGGCCACGCGCCAATCCGACTCCTAGAACGGCGCCGACAAGCGTGTGAGTCGTCGAAACGGGCAAGGCGAATGGCAGAATCGAAGCGACGAGAATCACAATGGCTGCCGCAAACTCTGCGCAAAATCCACGACTGGGCGTCAACTCCGTAATCTTCTCTCCAACCGTCGCGATGACTCGCCACCCCCAAGTAGCTAGTCCGACGATAATACCGACTCCACCTAGCGCCAAAGCCCACATTGGAACTTCTGCACTTCCGACTACGGTTCCGGATCGGATCGCTTGGTAGGCCGAAGAGAGCGGCCCAATGGCGTTGGCAACATCATTTGATCCGTGGGAGAATGCGACGAAACAGGCGGTCAGAATTTGCAGGTAAACGAAGATTTTCTCGACTTTTTGCAAGTCCGTTGAATTGGTTCCCGATTCGACTCGATCCTTTACATCCCCTCGGATGTGATTCAGCTTGGAGATCATCTCGTCGATCTGTTCGCTCAATTCGCCTTGCGTCTGATTTGCAATACGACGTAGGTGCATCGCGGCTTTGGTAAGCGATCGTGGTACATCGGGTCCCACGGCCATTGGATCTCCGGGAATTCCCTGACTATCGGAATCAGAACGAATATCTTTCACCAGTCCGCGGGTGATAAGCATTCCAATCAATCCCGAAACGACTGCCGTCGACGCAACAACGAGTAAGACTTTGGCGTCAAATGGATCAATGTCATACTTCTTCCAAAGCGGTTTAAATCCTTTGAATGCCGCGACACCGATCAATACGCAAAGTACCAGAAACACCAGCCAGGGCGCGAGATTCCGCGCAGCCTCAACCGGATTTGCCTTATAGAAGACGGCTCGAAGTATCACACGGAATAACATAAACCCGGCGGCGCCCGAGATAAGTGGCGAAACCACCCAACCCGCTGCGATAAAACCGACTTTGTCCCAAGCTACCGCGCTGACTCCCAAAGCTGCGACGCCAAATCCAACCACAGCTCCAACAATCGAGTGAGTCGTTGACACGGGCCAGCCGAAATACGAGGCGACAAGCAACCACGTGCCAGCAGCCATCAACGACGCGATCATTCCGCAGGCCAATATCATGGCAGCGTGAGTATCCCCAAACTGCCCCGCCGGATATAAGTCGTTGAGCACGGTGGGATCAAAGATCCCCTTGCGCACCGTTTTGGCCACGTTGCCACCTACCAGAAACGCGCCTAAGAATTCAAAAATACCCGCAAGAATTACGGCTTGTCCCAGCGTCAGCGCACCCGACCCTACCGACGTACCCATCGCATTGGCCACATCGTTGGCGCCGATGTTCCACGCCATATAGAAACCGATTACCAGCGCCAAGCAAATAAGTGTCCACTCCAGCCCCGTCATCTCCCGCCCTTTACTTGATATCTAGTGTCATACGAATCATGTCAGCAAGGTTCTCTGACAAATCCGATAGACTTGCGAGTTCTTTCACCAGTTGCATCCACAAAGTCAAATCTACGGCACTCAGCGGCGGGTCGAGCGCAAACGTTTTACGCAACAACTCTCTCTGTACCACATCCACCTGATGCTCTGTCTTTGCGACGTCGTACACCATTGACCTGATCTTTTCCGCTTCAGCGCCACCAAATCCCGACTCGAATAATTCATCAAGCTGCTGGACGATCTCCTGAGCCAGCAGAAAAGCCTTGTAATTCAACTTGCGAAAGTTATCGAAATCGTCTGCCAAGGTGGGCGGCATCTCCAAGTTGCGAAATGTCAAAAGGGCTGTGATGTCTTCCGCGGTATCGGCAAGGTTGTCCTGCACAGAAAGCACTGCGAGCATCTGGGCTCGATCAACGGGAATGAAGAATCGTCGCAACAACTGATTGCGAATATCATCTTTCATTTGGTCAGCCGCGTGCTCCAATTTTGAAGTCGCATCGGCCAGACCAACGATCTCACTGAACCGACCTTCTTCAAAAGCCGTCAGCGTCTCTTCCATTTTGGCGATACATTCGGCAACCTGTTCCATATGCCGCTGCAGTGGTCCAAAAGGAGATCTTCCCAATAACTTACCGATTGTGCTCATCGCGAGTTCCCTACCGCACGGTCCTAGATTGTGAGGCGATAACGTACTTTGGCTACCAGCTTGACACAACCAGCGAGCAGATTCGTGTGGCTTACACAAAAAACCTCAGTTTTTCCCCTCAAATGTGGCCGTATTCGCATTACGAAGATTTTGTGAAGGCTCCCCTATCCGCCCTTGGCCCTGATGAGGGTTATTATGGTGTGATGAATGTATTAGCCCTTGTCGTATCCCTCCCCATGGTTGTCGGTGGGATTATCCTGCTCCTGATTTGTTGGGCGCTCATCAAACGCGGAATGAAACTTGTTGGGACTCTGATTACGATCGCGATTCTGTTGGCTGTCGGATGGTTTGTCCTCGGTCTGATGGGGGTACTACCTCTACCAAGCATCCCAAGCTGATCAAATCGCACTCGTTGATGAACTTCGACTTGGAATCAGTTCCCAGAATCGACTACCGATCCCTTGCGATCGAGTCGACTAACTTAGCCTTCTGGTTTCCATCCTCACAGGTTTCACCATGTTTCGTTCCATTAATCTGATTCGGTTCGTAATCGTAGCGGCCTTCGCAAATGTCGTTGGCAACACGAGTGCGGAACAACCGTTCTCCAAAGGCGAGCGTATCGCAGAGATCGAATGTAAGGAGCTTCGGGAGAGCAGCGGAATTGCCGCCTCTCGTATCAACTCCGATGTCTTCTGGACGCATAACGACTCGGGTGGCAATGCGAGACTTTTTGCCTTCAAGTCGAACGGGGTGCTCCTTGCAGCATGTCCAATCAAGGGAGCCGCTGCGGTCGATTGGGAAGATATGGCCAGCGCCATGATCGATGAAAAACCTTACCTAATCATCGCCGATTGCGGAGACAACCAGGCGATTCGAAAAGGAATTCAAATTTATCTCGTTCCCGAATCCTTGCCGGAAATGAAACCGACTCGAAAAAAGAAAAAGAAAAAAGAGAAAGCAGTAACACATGAACTGCGAGTCGAAAAATCCATGCGCGTAGAATTTTCGGATGGCGCGCATGACTGTGAGAGTGTTGCCTACTCGGCAGCCAGAAACGAACTCATCCTGTTGAGCAAATCTTGGAAGCCGTTCTGCCGCGCCTACTCATTTCAACTACCAATAAAAAGCGAAGGTAAGGTTCTTACGGCTCGTCCCTTTGCCACGATTCCTCTCGCAGGGGTAACAAGCTTGGATATCTCGGGTAATGATCGCGAAGCTGTTGTCCTTACCTACGCGCATGCTTACCTGTTTGCACGAGGCGATGGTGAGACTTGGGGGGAAGCATTCAAACGCGAACCCATCGAAATTCAGACGCCGGCAAGGAAGCAAGGAGAGGCAATTTGTTTTGGCGCTGCCGGGAAATCCCTATTCCTTACCGATGAGAGAAATCCCTGCCCACTTTATAAATTGACGCGAATGGCCAGATAGTCGACTTGCCGATCGACGCAATCAATCTATAGTCCAACTATGCAATACGAAGTTGAACGGAAATTCCGGTTGCTGGACTCGAAAGTTTTGATCGATTCAATCAAAGCCATGGGTTACAGCTTCGCCAGACCCGAACACCATTCGGATACCTACTTCTCGCATC
>CAYYHV010000235.1:0-11935 GCA_964471695.1 uncultured Pirellulaceae bacterium | reverse complement strand
GTGATAATCCGCGACTCCCCAAGCATAGCGAGATATCTTGCCCGTTCCCGCAGTCGCCGGTTTGGCTTCAACGGTACGATAATTTGTCGTCAGTACTACCAGACTTCGTACGCCTTCGAGCACATGATGTGGATGCTCGTACGCAGCCGCACGTTCGGGCAGATAATGCATTTCGCCCGCATAGCCACGATCGAGCCACTTGTGGAACTTGTCCATAGATCCGGGTGTCGTGACCGCGCAGATACCCACCTGATCAAATCCGATCTCGATGGCTTGGCGTTTCAGTTTGTCGGTCAGAGTTTCGATGCCACATCACCCGTTTTTGCTGTCGGTGTGAGGGTTATAACGGTTGTACGCTCACGATTGCCGCGAATTTGGCTTTATCCGGCCAAATCAGGACGTCATCGCCGCATTTCGTTGACCTTAGCAGGGTCGCAATTACCGTGGAACTTATGGATTGTTGGTCCTTACCAGCAGTCGCAATCATACAACGAATCGCATTTGACGAGGATATTATGAAGAAGCTTACGTCGATCGCGCCACTGGCGTGTGTTGCCATTGCCGCCTTGATGTTGGCCATGCCTGGACAGGCCTCGGCACAGTGCGGAACCGGATACGGTTTCGGAGGATACGGCGGGCCGTTCGGATCGGGCTTTGGTGGCTTCGGCTCACCTTATGCCACGGGCAGAATTCCGACGCCGCCTTACTTCGCTCTCCACCCTCCCGTTTACTACAGCGCTCCTGTTGCTCGCTCCTACGGCTACAGCCCGTTTCCTTATCCAGGTGACGTGCGGACTCCCGAAGCAGCCCCAGCCGGTGGTGCTCAGGTAATCGTCAACCCGTACGTCGATCAGGCACAGCCCGTGAATACGGAAGCGGACAAGTCGAATAGCGAAACGGATGACGATGTGGCTCAATCCAAGTCACTATTGATTGTTAATCCTTACGTTGCCGACGAGGTATTGACTAGCGGCAGCCTCGTCAAGAACTAAGTCGCTTTGTGAGCGAAATGGTGATAGCACGTTTCCTAAACTGAACCCCTGGAATCCGAAGTTGCCACCGGCCGCTCATAAGCAAAAAGGAAAAGCCACGTGATTTTCACGTGGCTTTTCTTTTTGATTTCATGAGTCGCGAACCTACTTCGTGCGACAAGCCTCAGCGATTGCACATGACTGGCAACCACCGTCACCGCACCCGGCGGCTTCGTCAGTGCCACAACCAGGTCCACACCCTTCTTCGACCGCCGCGGTAAACTCGCGAAACTTCACCTGCGACTCGTAAGCCTCAGCCAGCTCGTCCACCAAGGGCTGGACGTCGGTGGGGATTTGCCCCAGAAAATAGAAATAGAGCGTTCCGCCGTCAAAAAGCATCTCGACGTCGAGTAAGGCGGCTCCTACGTTATGCTTCTTCAGCAACCGCTCGCACGCCCCATAGGCTTCGGCTCGATTCTTCTCCTGGCGGACCAGCATGAGTTCGTCCTCGGCCGTGAGGGCCCTGACTAAGGTCCCATCGCCACCACATTCTGTGCTGGATGGCGTGACGTGGGCCAAAACTTCGCCCAATTCCAACCCCCGCTCCGTTCTGCACACAACGCGGGTGCCGCGATCATAACGGGCGGCTTCACCCGATCGAAACCGGCCCACGTGGCCAAGTACGCCGATACGAACCAGATGATGGGGAGCGATCGTAATCATAGAACTTGCTTGAGTATGAATCGTGCTTGTCGAACCGTTATACCGATGGGATACTTCTCTTTTGGTGAGGAAGGTGCCTCGACCAGGTATGTTAACAGAAATCAGGAATCCACCGCGAACGGCGACTATGACGGAATCAAATACGACGACTTTTCCCGCCCCCAAACCCGCTGATCAGTCAAAACCGTCGGCCTCCGCCTCGGGTCGCTGGCAGCAATTGGCGACTCAGGTGCTGGAGGGCCAACCTCTTTTGCGGGAACAAGCCATGGATGTCTTGCAAGCTCCCGACGCTGAGCTGCTGGATTTGATGTCCGCCGCATACCGAATTCGGCATAACTTTTTTCAGAATACAGTCCAGCTGTACTTCCTGATGAACGCCAAGAGCGGACTCTGCCCTGAAGATTGTTCGTACTGCTCCCAATCGAAAATCGCCACGTCCGAGATTCCCAAGTACAACCTGCTCAGTCGAGACAAGATTCTCGAGGGGGCAAAGATGGCTTACGAACGCCAATCGAAGACTTACTGCATTGTCATCTCGGCTCGCGGCCCCAACGAACGAGAAATCAAAGCCGTCGAAGAACTGGTTCCGCAAATCAAGGAAAAGTACGACTTGAAAATCTGCGCCTGCCTGGGCTTGCTTGACGACAGTCAGGCAAAGCGACTGAGCGATTGCGGTGTCGATCGAGTCAATCACAACCTGAACACTGGCCGCGAACATTACGAAGAGATTTGCACAACCCATACGTATGACGATCGCGTCGATACATTGCGAGCCGTGCGTGACGCCGGTATGGAATTGTGCAGCGGCGGAATCGTTGGCATGGGCGAAAAACCCAAAGACGTTCTCGACATGGCATTCGAACTTCGTGAACTGGGTGTTCACTCCATCCCCGTCAACTTCCTGAACCCCATCGACGGAACGCCATTGGCCGGGTCCGACGACTTGAACCCACGTTATTGCCTCAAAGTTCTGGCAATGTTCCGCTTCGTGAATTCCGATCGATAAATTCGCATCGCTGGTGGTCTCGAAATGCACCTTGGGCACCTCCAGTGCCTGGGACTGTACGCGGCCAACTCCGTCTTCGTGGGAGATTACCTGACAACGGAAGGCCAACCCGCCGAAGACGACTATCGCATGATCGAAGAAATGGGATTCGACGTCACGCGTGAAGAACAAGTCGTCAGTTAGCCGCTACGGCGCCGGGAACTGCTGGTTGCCACTACGTCCTAAGATGCCTTCGCGGAAACCAAACGCATGCATTCAATTCGCCTACGGGGGCCTTGGCAGTTCGAATTGAGCCGCGAGACGACCTCTCGTGAAGGTAAGGCCAAGCTGCCTGTCGATCTTCTCACATTGCTGACTGATGATGAATGCGCCGACGATTCAACGTCGATGATTCTTCAGCGGTATTTCAACCTGCCCACGGGACTATCCAATTCCGATCAGGTCCACCTTTCGATTGGTGGTCTCACTGAAGGTTTTTCGGTGGCGTTGAACTCCGAACCACTACCTGTCGAAGCCAGCGAAAACCTTACTTACGTATTGGATGTGACTTCGAAACTACAGCCGCGAAACGAATTGATCGTGACGATTACGCCCAAGTCATCTACCGAAATCAATATGGAAGTAGCTCTCCAGATTGGATGAACGTCATGAATGAACCTCCTATTCTCAGTTGCGATAACTGCGGCGTTTGCTGCCTTCATCTTGGACACCCGCAGTATTATCGCAGCGGCCATTTGAAGGATCCCCATTGGGAATCACTGCCCGATAATCTGAAAAAAGAAATTGACGACCACATCGACGGTCTGACCGACATGGACCTCGGTGAACCGTGCATCTGGTACGATCACGAAAAGAAACAATGCAAACACTACGAGCATCGGCCACAAATGTGTCGCGATTTTGAGATGGACAGTGAACATTGCCGACGCAAACGACAGTTGTATCTGATCGAGTCATAAACGTCACATCAGATTCGACTGAGCTGCAATGCCATTCTTGCCGAATCGCCATCAAGCGTTACATTGAAATCGTTTCCCCGTGACCTCTTCTGTCAAAGATCAATGATGCAAGCTATACGACGAATGACCTTGGCCGTGTTCTTTCTATGCTTGACGCCAATCGGATGGGCTCAGCCACAGCTTTCCGATCAGCAACTGAAAGACGGATGGGTTTCGTTGTTTGATGGTCAATCGCTGTACGGCTGGAAGGCAACCAGCAAAGCAGATTGGGCAGTCGTCGATAGAACAATTACTGTATCGAAGGGTGACCGCGGCTTCCTGCGTACGACGACACAGTTCGGCGATTTTGAATTGGAGCTGGAGTTCAAGTGTGACCAAGGCACAAATAGTGGCGTCTTCGTTCACACGCCCCCCAAGCCAAAGTCACCGGCTTGGGATTGCTACGAAATCAACATCGCCCCATCCGACAACCCCTTCCCTACCGGCGGAATCGTGGGTCGAGCCAAAGGGTCTCCAGCAGAGCATGCTGATGAGTGGCGAGCGATGCGCATTTCGGTTTCCAAAGGAGAAGTCGTCGTCAACGTAGCAGGAACGGAAACCTGCCGGTATCAGGATCCGAAACCACTCGGACGCGGATATATTTCACTCCAACTTAACAAAGGCAAAGTCTCTTTTCGCAATATCATCATCCGACCTCTAAACACCAGGTCACTATTCGACGGAGCCAGCCTCAAGGGCTGGAAAGAGTATCCGGAAATGGACAGCAAATTCTCCGTGACGGACGACGGTGAATTGAATGTCAAGAATGGTCGCGGCCAACTGGAGACAGACGGCGAGTTTGCCGATTTCGCGTTACGTTTGGAATGCCAAACGCACGCGCCGAACCTGAACTCAGGCATCTTTTTTCGATGCATTCCAGGCGACACCATGATGGGCTATGAGTGTCAAATTCAAAACGAAACGAAAGGCAGTGATCCGACGCAACCTGCGGACTGTGGCACCGGCGGTTTCTTTCGCCGTCAGAACGCGCGGAAGATTGTTGCCAAGGACCAGCAATGGTTCTATCTAACACTCGTCGCGGACGGCCCGCATATGGCGGCTTGGGTCAACGGCACACAGGTTTCCGATTGGTCGGACAAACGCAAGCCGCACGCAAACCCGCGTAAGGGACTCCGCACTAACGCTGGAACGATCATGATTCAGGGTCACGATCCGACGACAGACATCTCATTTCGCAACTTGCACGTCGTTGAATTTCCCAAACGCACCTTGCATTCTCGCAACCAATAAGCAGCAGCCAATCTCTCGATCTGATTCGCGTCGATTTGTATCCATTTATGGTTCGCTTCTCGAAGGATTGAATCCACGATTGGACATGGGGACTCCGTGTCATCTGCCCCGCCATGATCAGAATCCGCGCCTATCGGCGCAACACGTGACAATCGACTGTCGTCAGACAAAAACGGCAGGAAATTTTTCTGCACGTGAAATAATTCACAAGCTGTATATACGGCATTTCCTCGTCAAACCTTGTGACAAAATTCACAATGTCGATTTGTAGCAAGATCACGATTGACCGGCGCATTCGCGCGGAACTACATTTGAATTAGGCCTGTTATTTGACTTCAGAAGGCGATTTAAACACTCGCCATCCGAAACTTTTCTACTCAACAGGAGGACTCGATGAAAGCCTGTGAAATCCTTCAATCCAAAGGTACGGCGGTTCACTCTATCGGCTCGGATCAATCTCTTGAGCAAGTCATCCAGGTGCTGGTTCAGCACAACTGCGGATCCTTGCTCGTTATCGACAATGGACATTTGAAAGGCATAATCACGGAACGCGACATTCTACGTGTTTGCGAATCGGAAACGCGGTCGCTATCCGAGATCACCACCAAGGAGAAAATGTCATCGAGGTTGGTCACGGCTGCACCCCATGACGACGTCAATGACTTGATGGGAATGTTCACCAGCAACCGCATTCGGCACTTGCCAATTCTGGACGAAGGCGAGTTGGTTGGAATCGTTTCCATTGGCGATGTCGTGAAGGCCCAATACAAGAGCCTGTCTTTGGAAAACGAGTATTTGAAGAGCTACATTCAAAGCTGAATGAAGATCCGACCAGCGGGCTGCGCCATCGACTCATGAAATCTGGCGCAGCTCTTTCGGAAGGGGAAAGTGAACTTCTTCCTTACGAATGACTCGCACCTCAATTTCGGCTGAAAACTTCTCTTTGAGATAGTCAAGACACGCCTCGATGACGACTTCCGGCGCGCTCGCCCCTGCCGTCACCAACACCGTTTCGATGCCGGTGAACCAGTCGTCACTGATATCTTGCGGCCCATCGATCAGATATCCTCGGATACCGGATTCATCGGCTAGTTCTCTCAGTCGTTGACTGTTGGAGCTGTTTTGACTGCCCAACACCAAAGCGATATCAGCCTCCTTAGCCAGCAGACGAACCGCCTCTTGTCGATTTTGCGTTGCGTAACAAATGTCTTCTTTGGGTGGACCTTCGATATTGGGGAACCGATCCTTGAGCGCGTTGATGATTCGATTCGCGTCGTCAACGGAAAGGGTGGTTTGAGTCAGATAAGCCAGTTTACTGTTCTCACGGAACTCCAGGTTGGCCACATCCTCCTCTGTTTCGACCAGCACAATCGCCTCTGGCGCTTCCCCCATCGTCCCTAAGACTTCGTCATGCCCCTCATGCCCGATCAGGCAAATCGTATACCCTTCCTTCGCGAACTTCAGCGCTTCGAGATGCACCTTGGTTACCAACGGACAAGTCGCATCAATCGCATGCAGCTTACGGTCACGAGCTGTCTTGCGAATCTCTGGAGATACACCGTGCGCAGAGAAGAGCAGCGTTGATCCCTCGGGTACATCGGTCAGTTCGTCAACAAAAACCGCGCCCTTCTCTTTGAAGGTGTCGACGGGGACTGGCAAGTAAGACTTTCACTTCGAACCTCTGCAATCTTTCACGGTCATTCGTTCGCCATACTAACCGACGAGTCGATGAGCAACTTAACTACTATCCAAGGTGGCCAAGACACGGGAGATTCGACGGCACTGATCCCCCGTCCATCTATTTGGTCGCGCCGAATCGCACCCATGCCAGAATCGGATACGCTACTTCAGAGACTTTCGTTCGATATCCGGCCAAAGAATACAATTCACTTCGAGTCGATGCGGTCCAACCACCAGAAGTATTGCGAGCCTGCTCGATAAAGTCGATGCCCTGTTGCGTCGCAGTGGCCGTACGATGCCCCGCCGCCATTAGTCCAAGAATCGCCCACGACGTAACCATTGGACACGACGAGCCGAATACGGGCGTTTGCATACGGTGACTGGCTTCGAACGACTCGGACCATCCGCCGTCTTCATTCTGCTGATCCAACAACCATTTTGCCGCGTCGGCCAGCGTCGAATCGCGACGAGAAAGCCCAACGGCTCGCAGTCCTTCGATGGCTGACCAAGTCGTTTCGATCCGACCGGCATCATGAAACGCCGCCCATCCACCATCCGAACATTGCAAGCCGCGTAGGAATGAGACACCGCGGTCCACGACATTTTGACCGCACCCCATTTCCCATGCGCCCAAGGCTTGTAACACATGCCCCGTTGCGGCGGGCGTGCTGATATCTGCCACGCAAAGATCGCCGAACGTTTTGCGACAATCGACCGCAGAACCGCTCAACTTTTGAATATGTCCCCAACCACCATCGTAATTCTGTTGCGATGTCAGCCACTGCCGTGCACGACGACTGGCAGCTGCAACACGATCCAACACAGCGACCTGGCGATGAGCCAGATTGATGGAGTTGGCTCGAATCATGGCGACCATGGAATCATCAGCGACCAGTGAAGACGGAGCCCGTTCTGCAAACTGTTCGCGCATCGCCAAGAGTGCGAGCGCGGTGGCGACAACATTGGGATAAGTCGAGTTATCGAATTCTCGACACCAACCACCCGGCTGCGTTCCCTCACTCTGAAATCGAGCTACGCTATGCAACAGCCACTCAATTCCACGACGAACGGCTTGTTCGTCTTTCTCGCGAGCCGCCGGCGCCAAAGCCCGTACACTCATCGCGGTATCGCAAACGGGACTGATGTGAAGCTTGGCCTCTGCGACTGTCCCGCTCCCTTCGACAACGCATTCTTGGATTCGATTTCGCACGTGTTCGATGGCTGTAGCAAGTGGCTGGGAATCACGACTGCTCCCTTGACTGATCAATGCCACAATCGAAATCAACGTCGAATCAAACGATCCCGCCAGTCCGTCGCGATGAGTTATTCGCGTTTCGATCCATTGCGTCAACTTATCCAATGCGGCTTTGCGAAACGGCCGAATACGGAGACTGTTCAGACCTACGAGCGCGGATTCGAACAGCGTATTTTGGTAGCGAGGTATCTCCGTCGGCGAGAACAATTCCCGTATCGCATCTTCCCGACGAATCACCTTGCGAGGCCGTTTCTCCCAAAGTACCGACAACGGCAACAAGAGTAACCGAGACCACTCGCTGCGATTCCGAGGACTGCTCTGTAACCATCGCGGCAACCATTCCATTTCAGGAATCAGCGGCGGACATGCATTCCACGGTAACTGCCCAAACAAGGCGAGATAGTATTTTGCGAACGCATCACATCTTGAAGCGCCGCCCGCGGCAATAATCGACTTTTTGGCATTCAACATCGTCGGATGCTCTGCTTCGACACCAGTCAACCGAAGGCTGAGGTAAACCAGCACACTGGTACTCAGATCAAACTCGGATTGAGGCGCCCAACGCGCCCAACCGCCGCTGGGCAAATCATTAGCGAGTAGCCAATCACTCGATGCAACTGCCAAATCTGAATGCGATTCGTCCATCCAGTATTCAACAAGCACATAGCGAGCGATCCAACCAATTTGGATCGCTGAACGTCCTGCCCACCATCCATTTTCGCTTTGCAGCGCAAGCAGACAGTCCCGAGCCGAATCCGCCGCGATCAACTCATGTGTTGACTCATGCTGCGAAGTCGTATCGTTGTTTGACGAAGCCGTTAGGCCTCGTTCGTCGGGCACATCCTTGCGAAAGTTGGGCATAATCGTTACGCGAAACGTAGGCTGGCTGACAAACAAAAAGCCCCGTCAAACCAAGCGGTGTTGATAGTTCAGTTAGCCTACGTAAGCACCGCAATTGCCACAAGGACGGGACAAATTCACCGGGATTCAGGCGCTTTTCCGGCGAGGCAGCCGCACAATGACCTGAGTTCCACCCGAATCTGCCGCTGAGTCGACATCCAATGAGCCACCGTGTTCGTCGACAATTCTCCAGGCTTTTGCCATCCCAAAACCGAGACCTCGTCCCGCTTCACGACCACTATAGAATGGGTCAAACAAGTGGGGTCGCACGGATTGGGGTATTCCCGGACCGTTGTCGATCACCGAGAGAATGACTGTTTGAGGGTCCGAATCGACTTCAGCCAATAGATGAATCCAGCCTTCGCTGTCCGATCCATTCATTGCCTCAAGCGAGTTGCGGACCAAAGCCCGAAGCACGACGCCGACTTGTACTGGATCAGCCGCGATTTGCGGACATTCATCGGAAACACTAACTGTAAAACAACAACGTTGCTGCTCAACATCCTGACTGAATTCATCCACAATCGTCTCGAATAACTCGATGGCACAAACCGACCTGATCTCCAGACGAGGCGGTTTCGCAAACAACATCAAGTCCGCGATCATTTCATGTGCACGAAACGACTGACGATTAATCGCTGCCAACGCACGCTGGCGTTTGGGATCCAGCTCATCCATCAGTAACGTTTGGGCTCGCGTTGCAATGTTCGCCAGTGGATTGTTGATCTCGTGACTGGCACCATAAGCCAGCTCTTTCAATCCCCTGAGCTTCTCACGTTCCACGCGTGCTTCGAACGACTGCTTCAAATCCCGCAGCTCTCGTGACTGTTCAGCCACGCGGGGCAACATTTGCACCATCGTCCAGTGTTCCGTTGTCCAATGCCCTTTGGCAGTCGCCAACGTTGAAGAAGTTGGCCTTCTATCTTCCGGCATGTCAGATTCTGGACTCAGCAGAAACTGCAGCCGCCCGGGCAACTCGAATCGGGCGAGATCGCCCTCGTTACCAGATTTACGAAGCCATAGATGAGCATCCGCAATCAAAACCAATAGGGAATTCCGCGAGTCCCAGAAGTCGTTGGCATCTACTGAATCCAGCCGTTGCATGGCGATCGCGGATTGCCGAGCACATGATTCGGCGTCCCACTCAACAGCCCAATCCCAACCATCACATCGCTCATCCCAGACCAACCGATTCAGTAGAGTCGGAGACAGACACTCAATCGCCAATTGGCGAATTGTATCCAGTTTCAAGTTGGCGTAGTTGGCAAGTAACAGCCAGATGGTGAACGGCGGATCGTTCCTAATCACCGCGCCAATGTCGGCCAGCGTAACATCCGCGGGTCGCAAAGCGCATTCGGTGAGCAACCCCGCCGCCGACGGGCTGAGGGGAAGATAATAGGTGCCCGATGGGATTGAAACTGGCGGCAGGCAGTTCATCGGTTGAATTGACATGTACGGACTCCATTCCACGGGGCCGAGAGTGTATTCGATTCCGTGAAAAGAAAAAACGCGTACCAAATGGTACGCGCTAAAGCAGTTCTTCTCAGCCAGCATGAATCATGCTGGATTAGTTGGTCTTGACGGTTTCAATCTCCAAAAGCTCGCAAACCGATTCCATCAGTTTCTCGACGGCAAAGGGCTTTTGCATAAAGCCATTAGCGCCAGCAGCCTTCAGATCCGCGACCTTGTCGGCTTCGACCATACCCGAAATACATATAATTCGGACATCATCCAACGCCGGGTCGCTGCGAACCCTCTGACACACTTCTTTACCATTAATGTCTGGTAGCATGACATCAAGCACGACGATGTCAGGGCGAAACTCCTTGACCAACATGCCCGCATCAAAGCCATTGTTCGTCGTACGAACCTCGAATCGAGTGTCACGTACGAAGACATCGCTGAGCAATTCAACCAACTCCTCATCGTCATCCACGATCAGGATCTTACGTTTGCCGCTCTCTAAAGCGTCCGTGGGAATTCCGTTGTCCTTCATAAATGCAAACAGCTGCTCGCGCGGTATGCGACGAAAACGACTGCCTGGAACGCGGAATCCCTTCAACTGTCCCGAATCGAAGCAACGGATGATTGTCTGCTGACTGACCTTACAGATCTTCGCAGCTTCGCCCGTAGTGAAAACGGATTTAGTCATTGTCCGACCACCCTTCCATAGTCAAATGACTTGGCTCGAAAACAGCCATCATGCTCTTCCTTGAACAGACGCAATTCCTCGAGACCTTGGCTCCCTCATTCCCACGAGAAATCGTGGGGTGTGTAGACGACACATCTTCCTTAAGCGTCTTAATCGGTAAGATTAACTTCTCAACTTTACCGATCTTGCCAACATAGGAGATTATATCGAAAGCCCCTAAACCGTCAAGATTGGGAAGTCGGGCGCAAGCCTAGGGCATTTCAGCCTTTATGCCGATTGGCAGCAGTTGGCGCTGGATAAATAAACTTCGTCAAACCTGTATCTTCACATGGCTTGTCAGACAATTGCCATGCAATTCGAAGTCTTAGAACGCTAGCAGTTACTTCCCCTCAGAGTCCATATAGGCCACCAAAAGGGCCAAATCCGCTGGCGTGATTCCGCTAATACGCTGCGCCTGAGCAATGCTCAATGGGCGGACCTTGGAGAGTTTCTCTTTGGCTTCCATCCGTAGATGGGGGAGATCAAAGTAATCAAGTTGATCGGGAATCCGCTTGTCTGCCATGCGTTTCTGACGATCTACCTCAGCGTTCTGCCGAGCCACATAGCCCGCGTATTTCAGGTCGAAAACGACTTGTTCCGCGACACCGTGGCTGACATCGTTCAAATCGGGCACCCGCTCCACGATTGTGGACCAATCGACTTCTGGACGCCGCAAGAATTTAGCCAAACTGACATCGCCGGCTCGCTCCTGCTCCAAACGCTGAATCGTCGTTGCAATCGCGGCTTCTTTCTCCCGCAGCAACTTCAGCCTCCGATCGGAAATGAGCCCCACTTTGGCGGCTAATTCGGTAAGTCGCCGATCGGCATTGTCCTGACGTAGGCGCAGTCGATACTCAGCCCGACTGGTGAACATCCGGTAAGGTTCGTCGACTCCCTTTGTCACCAAGTCATCAATCAAGACGCCGGTGTAGGCTTGTTCGCGGCCAAGCAGTAGCGGTT
>CAYYHV010000234.1:10039-11975 GCA_964471695.1 uncultured Pirellulaceae bacterium | reverse complement strand
CATGGTCCATGAGATCCGGGCCGTCCAGCCGCATGGTCCCTACATAGTGATTGGGTACTGTTCCGGCGGAACTGTGGCCATGGAAATTTCAAAGCAATTGATCGCCATAGGCGAGCAAGTCTTACTAACGGGAATGATCGAAACGTACAACTGGCTCGACGCGCCTTCGACGAATCCGACCACGATGACAAAAATTGGATATGAACTTCAGCGTCTTGAATTTCACATTCGAAATTTCCTTTTGCTCAACATGTCCGACAAGAAAAAATTCCTGGCAGCAAAAATGAAAGCTGCCGGAAATCGCACCAAAGTGTGGAGCAGCTTGATTGCTGACAAATTCCGGTTTGGCAAGAAGAAGGCAAAGCGAACCATGTCGGCCACCAATGTGAACATGGCCGATGTATGGCGTATACACGACGAATTGGCTGAAGCCTATGTCCCTGAGGAGTTTCCGGGGCGACTGGTACAATTCCGACCGCGACGCGATTACCGATGCCATCTTGGTACGGAATTGACAGCGCGTGACGGAGTCGAGCTCCATCGCCTTCGCGCCTATCCGGCCGGCGTTATGGTGAACCCCTTCGTCGCCGAGCTGGCGGAGAAACTCAAAATCGCAATTAATGGACGACTTAGCTCTTCTGAGACTGTCGAGCCGCAACGACTGGAGCCTGTCGAATCATTTTGACGGCGTTCATTTCTGCAGCTTAAGAACACGCACCGCGTGGACTTGACCTAAATCGGCACGCGTAACGATTCTCCGTTGCTTGCCCGGCTCAGCGAGAGAAAATACGGCATCGCAGCGTCGGCCCACTCCCGAGCCGATGGGTAACTGTCCGCGGCTGCGCCAAAGCAACTTTGCAACATCTCCGTATTGATGACTCCTGGGTTCATAGCCACAGTGAACAACGGCGCTGGCAATTCCGACGCCAGCGCGCTGGTCAGTCCTTCGATAGCATACTTCGAGGCACAATAGGGCGCGACTTCCGGCGAAGTCGATCGCCCCCAAGTCGAACTAAAATTAATGATCCCGCCGCCACCCGATTGCATCATGCGAGGAACGATGGCTCGAATCGCATGAAACGTGCCGCAAATGTTCACGTTCATCAGCTGGGCAAACTCCTCGGGTGGCACCTCCCAGAGATCAGCATTCGCATTCATCAGAGCCGCATTATTGATCATCAGTGGGCAACACTCGCCCGTTGGATAATGTGCGTTGATCCACCGCTCGACGGCAGCACAATCGGCTACGTCCACTACGTCGAATTGATTGGGAGACGAACATTTTTGGCCGAGCTCCTCAATAGCCGCCGCATTGCGAGCGCAACCGATAACGGTGTGGCCACTTTCGACTAACAGTTCAACAAGCGCCCGGCCCAATCCCCGACTGACACCCGTTATGAAGATGGGAGCGTATTGCATCAAATTGCTCAGACTCGCAGAAATATCTTGCGGAAATAAAGGTACCGACAAATGGCAAAGGCAATCAACAATCCAAGAATCGTTACAACCAAGTCGCCCCACTCACCCATCGCATCCACGACCGGTGGATGCACGACTCGTCCAACCAGCTTGTTGAAACCGCCCACCAGATTTCGAAGCATATAGATCGTAATGCAGTTCATTCCAATCCAGACAAAGGGGCGCGACCACAATCGGAGATTCCACACATCGATGATCAGGTAAAAAAGCGCGACGAGCAGGAAACTCCAGCCACCAGCAAAAAGCACAAAAGACGAGGTCCACAATTTCTTGATGATGGGAAACTGCAATCCCCACGCCCAACCCAGCCCCAGACAAACCAATCCTGCCAGCACGAGGTAGCCGACACGTTTGGCATTGGAAAGATCATCACGCCGAATGATCATGCCTGCGAAGATGCCCAGCAATCCCGAAACGACGGCCGGAAGACTACTCAAGATGCCTTCCGGATCCCAAT
>CAYYHV010000234.1:0-10029 GCA_964471695.1 uncultured Pirellulaceae bacterium | reverse complement strand
ATATAGTTGGCTAGATTCTTCCCCTCCGCAAAGTTCCCGGCTTCACCGCCTGGAACGGGAACATAGGTCATCGCAGCCCAATAGCCGACTAACAACAAGACGGCGGCAACCATCAACCCGCGAAAACGCAAATTGATAAACAGCAAGCCGCCCACCGTGTAGCAAATCGCGATCCGGTGCAACACACCCATGAAGCGGAAAGTCTCCGGGCCGCCGTCACGCGACATGGCTCCGTGGTAAAACAAACCCAAGGCGTACAAAATGAGTCCACGACGAATCACGCGCCAGTAGGCTGCACCTGTTCCTCGCGTCTCCTTGATCTTCGTCAGGGAAAATACCGTCGACACCCCCATCAGGAAAACGAAGAGCGGGAAGATCAAGTCGTAGAAGTGAAATCCTTCCCATGCCACATGGTCCATCTGACCGGCAACCGTCGACAGTCCCGAAAATCCGCGTGACTGTCCGGCATGATCCAACCCAACGATCAGATGCTCACCACCGAGAATCCAGAACATATCAAAGCCGCGCAAGGCATCAATCGATTCGACGCGACGAGAAACGTTCGTTTCCGAAACCGTGGGTTCCATAGTTGTTTCGCTCATGTCGCGTAGTTTAAAGCGCATCGCGATACATAACAGTCCGTGGTGTCGGCTTTTCTTCAACGGAAAAACGGGAAATCGCCCGAACGGGGACCAGCCCAATCAGAATTCGGGCTCAGCCTCAGCGACCACCGTCCGTGGATTGTAGCTCCGCTGCCTTAAGGGTGTTTCGCAGCAGCATCGCAATCGTCAGCGGCCCGACTCCGCCGGGAACGGGCGTGATGTGGGAAACCGTTTCGCTCAGTGGATCAAAATCGACATCGCCAACCAGTCCGTCGTCCAATCGGTTGATACCAACGTCGATGATCACTGCGCCAGGTTTTACCATCTCCGTGGTGATGAAGCGCGGGATACCTACCGCCGCGATCAAAATGTCGGCTTGCCGAGTCACCGATGGCAAATCTTCGGTGCGACTATGGCAAATCGTAACGGTAGCGTTGACGACGTCTTTGCCCAAATCGCTATTCCGCTGGACAAGCATGGCTGCTAACGGCTTCCCCACGATCTCACTGCGACCCACAATCACGACATGCTTGCCGGCTGCCTTGATGTCGTAACGTTTGAGAATCTGCAGTACACCATGCGGCGTGCACGGAAGAAACCGCGGGCGACCTTGCATCATCAACCCAACGTTCTCGGGATGGAATGCATCGACATCCTTGAGCGGATGAATCGCGTCGAGTACTTTCTGTTCCGAAATCGAATCCGGCAAGGGAAGCTGGACGAGAATCCCATGAACCGATACATCGGAGTTCAATCGGTCGATCAGCGCCAACAGGTCCGCCTCCGTGGTCTCCGCGGCAAGCCGCATGACCTCGCCAGCGATTCCGGCTTTCTCACAAGCTCGTTCTTTATTGCGGACGTAAACCTGGCTGGCCGGATCCTCACCAACGAGCACCGCAACAAGTTTGGGAGTCACGGAAGTCGATTCGACGAAGGCCGTCACATCGCGACCAATCTCTACGCGTAGCTCTTTCGCCAGTGCTTTTCCATTGAGAATCTCGGCAGCCAATTCGTCTCTCCTGTGATTGAGTCATCGATCCTGCAAATCGTAGCATGAATCTGGCTGAACCGGCAGTCACAGGTGGACGGTCGTCACGCGAGGGAAAACGCAGAAAAACCGAGTTGAGATAACGGCAGAATAGGGCCCTGCCGTCAGCTAAGCCTCTAAATCGTTCCCTATCTAGCGAACGGTATCCGCTCCGAGGTGGAAGACCGAATACGTCTTACCATCACCCGGATTAACCCAAGGCTTGATGGTAAGTTTGCCGCGAGCCTCAACAGGTCGGAACGCGAAATCACAACTCTTGCCTTCGTTCATTTTAACCATGACGTTGTGATAGATTTTGGCTCCCGGCCCAAAACAACACTGTTGGTTGTCACGAACAAGCACAAACTCTTTGATGCCCTTTCGCTGGAAGACGGAACTCCCAAGAATAAAGCCGCGAATGATCACTGATTGACCATTGAGCGCTTCAATATCTTCAGTCAACATCGATCGTTCGAAATCCTGATCGGTTTCGATATCGAACTCGAGATTGTCGAACGTCAAATCCAGCACCCCACCGCGGCGGCGCATCGTGCGCTGTCGGACTTTCAAGTCTTCAGGTGGCAAGTCCGCTGAATCTGCATCCGACGGTTCGGGCGTTTCTGCAACAGCCGTCTGAACGGCAACAGGTTGAACATCGCCATCGGTGGCTGTCGGCGAATTGGAACTGACGGGGTCGATCGATTCCTCGACCGACGAGTTACATCCATTAACGAGCAAAATGCCCGTCAAAATGACGAGCATGATCTTTCCGATTGTCGTAAGCCCAGCTTGATCTTTCATTTCAGATAATCCGCATCCAATTGATAGTAGACACCGTCCAAACCAGAAACCGGCTTTTTCCGCTCATCGACCTTGAGGACTCCGCCCAATCGTCGCATTCGCTGATTATAGGTAATGTAAAGCGGGTCTTTCAGGGTAACTTCGATCATATCGGTGAGCTTCGGTTGACCACCAAAGCAACATGTCCCCATGTCAGGTACCAAAACAAACCGACGCTGGGGCCCCGAAGATTCGTCCGGGTACATGTATCCGCGCACGAAGACCTGCTTTTCATTCATCTGCTTGGCAAACGGCGGTATCGGCGATTCGGGAATATCTGGATCGGGTTGAAGCTGGGAAAACGAAATACGCTGATACCCTTCTGGGACTTCGGTGTACCAAACGTAGCGATCCCAAGCGATACTGGCGACAAGCAAGACGACGCAGAGAGCGGTTCCAACACGGGCCAAGCCCATCCCGGTAAACTCGCTCGGACGCTGCTTGATCGTCCTCATTGCACGAAAGCCGAGTACCGCACCAATGATTGGAATAAAAGCCAGCCGAACGAAAAGTAACGCCGTGATTGAAATAAAACCAAGCACAATGGACGCAACGGCCATCATGCTCAGCACACGATACTCATCGTACTCGGAATGCGACTCATCATATTCGGTGGTGGCTGCAGAATTTTTCATAACGCCTATTACTACGCCGTGATATCAGTTTGGTTTGCCCGGCACTTAGAACGACGATTTGCGAGAACGAATCACCATCGCCGCAGCAGCCGTCAGGAACAAACCGGCGAGCAATGGCCAGCGTAACCGATCGAAATTCTCTGGGTCCGCGCTCGGCTCAGTCGGGGACAACGAATCCGATCCAGCCCATTGATCCATTGAGTCGTTCTCAAAATCACCTTCGATATCCAGCGGAACAATTGGCGCGGACAGAGGAGCATTCAGTGAAGTCGCCCCAGCCGCCGGTTGTTCCGATTCGGTATCCTGCTTCTTCGGGGCGAACGGGAAGAATGAACTGGCTCGCTTTACCGAGTCAGGGTCAATCTTCTTAAGGTTTTCCATGACCACTTTGGCTTCGGGGAGCGGACAGGCGCGAACGTAATTGATAATCGGTACACGCACCCAATTCGATTCCGGGTCGGCCTTGGCGTATAGTTTTTCCAGTCGATCGAGGACCGTCCAATCTTCCCAACGAGCCAAGTCGGGAATAACCAGATCAGCAAGGTCTTCGCGGTCCAGAATACAACGGAACCCCTCAAGCAACTTTTCTTTGGCAATGACTTCCGTTTCGGCTCCATGAAAACGCATGGCCATAATGGACGAATACGTATCTTGATACTCGGCTTTGGGATTACTCAGGAACAATTCCTTCACCGTCTTCATCCCGGGTTCACCCTTAAGGGTCAGATAGCAAGCGACCATTGCGTCCAATCCCTGCTTATCCTCGCGCTTCTTGGATTTCATGAACGTTTCCAGCATATCGGCGTCTTCGGGTTTGCCGCAGACACCAAGGAGTGTCAGGTACAATCGCCGACGCGAGGATGACACATTCTTAACATCCTTCACCCACTCAATGACTTTCTCACGATCCATCGACGGCTTGAGCGCAATCACGTCATCGTACGGAGCGCGGGCAAACTCGTCGTAGGCGTCTCGAGCCAGCATTTCGTCTTTGTCTTCGAGGTGATTCAGGAAAAACTTCAGCCGTTCTGGACCCTTCGGCAACTCGACGACTTTGCGAACGTAGTCGAGTCCACGCTGATCAAGCGACAGGGGCGACGTCCAAACCGTATCCGGCGTGTCCGTACCCATGATCAAATAGAACGGAAGATTGTTCTTGCCGAAGTAGTGAATTTTGATCGGATCACCAACTTTGGCCCATTGCTCACCCTTGAGAAGACTGATGACTTCGAATTCGCTTGCAGGTAATTCTGCGTACGATTGGCCTTCTTTCTTCTGGCTGAACTTTTTCATCTTGGCGACAACCACCACATCCATCGAGGCGATTTCCTCAGCGAATGTCTGTGAAACGGCCGAACAGAATGGGCAAGCGCTGACCATCGTTGATGGAAGCAACATCGCCGCCACAAGAATGAGAGTCACAAAGCCGCGGAATCGACGCATGGTAGCCATGATGAAACCTGAATTGCGATTTTAGCGGGCTCCGATCCCAGAAACTTAGTATGTCTATGAGAACTGGATGCGTTTCTTCGCCCCCAGTGCCTATCTTCATGCAGCCTGCTGTCCGGTCGGAGCCCGTACAGCCAGTTTGCCACAGTCGAATCGCTCTTTGAAAATAACTCGTCGCAGAGTGATCACGCTCAACGACGTTCTCAAATGGTCAGGGGTTTGCACTCAACGCTTTGGCCACGTCCGTGCGGTATGCAGTCAACGCTGGCATGAAACCGACAACAATCGCCAATAGGATCAGAGCCGGAATCAGCAGCAGTTCGCTGGAAATCCCCTTCCACTCCATTATCGGCGATTCGCCCAGGAACTCAAACGGATTAACCCGAGGTGCGAGGTCGAATAACCCAATTGTAACCCCTGTACGATCCTCAATCAGCGGACTGGCTACGCCCCCAATAAGCACATGGCCCACGATCCAGCCCAATAGTCCGCCAAGTAGCGACAACATGATCGACTCGGCCAACACGATCATCAAAATCTTGCGGCGCCCTGCTCCCAATGCTCGCATGACAGCAATCTCGTGTTTCCGGTCATTCATCGAGTTGTAGATACTGACAACAATACTGACCCCTGAGACGACACAGATCAAAGTCGTGATGCCCAGCAGCACCCATTTGATCGGATTCACAAACTTATTGAAGAGCAGATAAATCTCGCTGATTGGCGAAACAGCTCGCGCCTTTTGGCCTTCGTTAATCTTGTTGGTCAAACCGGGTGTCACGATGCCACTGACCGTACGCAACAAAATAGAAGTCACTTCGCGCTGATTCGTGGGGAGTGGCTCAAGTCGTCGACGCGCCTCATCCAATTTGGAGACTTCGTCGAGGTTCTCAGGAAATGGAATCTCAACGTCAAACATCGAACTGGCCGGGATGGCTGTGTTCGAACTGACAATTTTGGTGTCGACAAGATCCTGACCGCATAACGAGCATTTGGGATTCTCGGTATCCGCATCTTTCGCGTGTCCATCGAGCAACAAGAATCCTTCCAGATTGACAAATGCTGCACGATCGTTGGGCGTTCCGGAGGAATCCAGAATTCCCACGACATAAAACGCATCGTGTTCATCTCCGTCCGAGCCATGGGTTGGAGCGAATGCGTCGCCGACCTTCAGGTTGCAATCACTCGCCAGTTTTGATCCCAGAACCGCCTCGAAGAATCCATACTCGGGACTCCAGTTCTTGAAGTTGCGACCTTCACGAAACTCGTACTTTCGATTTTTCTCGCGATCAAAAACATAGTCGTCAAACATCTCAGGAGTCGTCCCTACGACTCGAAAACCCTTATAGTAATCCCCCATGCAGATCGGAATCGCGAAGTTAACGAGCTCGCTGTACTTGCCATCCACTCCGTCGCCGCGAATATCTTTGGTCGCAAATTCCTGGTAGTACTCGTAAGGCAGATTCTCAACCGGCGTGCTGAGATAAAACACCGAATTCAGCACCAATTGCAGGTCACCACCCTGCGCGCCGACGATCAGGTTGTACCCAAGACTGGCATTGCTTCGAAAGGATTCAGAAATCACTCCCATGATCAGCAGCACAGCAGTGACCAGCATGACGCCCAACGCCATGGATATCATCGTCAGCACCGAGGCCACACCCCGTTGTTGGATGCTGCGCCAGGCAATACGCCAAAGTCTCATCGGTAGTTCCCGCAGATGTAGTTCAGTGGATGGCCATCATAAGGAAAGCCATTCGCCCAGAATCGGACCAGCCTGAACAATTACGGCCTCGAATGCAAGTCGGTTCGTGGCTGGGACGGCTCGAGACCCCAAGAAGAGCTCTCGCCAATCTGTCGACTTGAGCAGCCGCTAATCTGAGAATTCTTCATCTTTGCAATTGTCTAGATATACTACGGGCTCCAGCGGCTTGATCCGAGTCGCATTTGCGGTTTCCAATTCGAGTCCCCCGGAGTCCTACCATGAAATTCCCGTACGTACTGACGGCTCTCATCCTGCTTACCTCAACGGCTGCCGCCGATGAGTATCTCAACGGTATCAAATGGGAAGAACCGCCTATCGTGACTCCGGGTAAGAATTCCACGGCTCCCTCCGATGCCACGGTTTTGTTTGATGGCACACCGGAAAGCAAAGAAAAAGCCTGGAAGCCCAACGACACATGGAAGGTCGAAGACGGCGCGATGATCACGGGCAAAGGCGTCTTGAGCACCATCGAAGGCTTTGGCGATTGCCAGCTTCACATCGAATGGTCGGCTCCAACACCAGCCAAAGGAACAGGTCAGGGACGCGGCAACTCCGGTGTCTTCTTGATGGGTATTTACGAAATCCAGGTACTCGATTCGTTCGAGAATAAGACCTACCACGACGGACAAGCCGGGGCGATTTATAAGCAGACGCCGCCCCAGGTCAACGCATGCCGAGCCCCGGGCGAATGGAACACCTACGACATCATCTGGACGGCTCCGAAGTTCAACGAGGATGGCTCGTTAAAATCACCCGCTTACATGACCGCCATCCATAACGGCGTCCTGATTCTCAATCATTTCGAATTACTCGGCGACACGCCCTACCATCGCCCGGCTGCCTACAAAAAGCATGGCGATAAGCTGCCGATTAAACTCCAGGACCATGGCAATCCTGTTCGCTTCCGCAACGTTTGGATACGTCCCATTCGCAAGGCGCCTGGAGTCAAGGAGAAAGAGCCGTTTATCCGCAACAACAAGGGCGAGGAACGACCGGCGACCTCTTAGGGTAAACATGCAACCCGACTCGTCAGCGAGGGACCCGACTCGAGCGGCTCCCCTCGCTTCGCATCGAGTCGTGAAAGCAACGTCGTCGAAATTTGCGCAAACCGCGCGTTGTGAGTTCAGCGCCCCCGGCCACGCGACCTTCGCGCAACGGGCTGTACAGCAGTCCGCTTTTTCTCCGTGGTTTTGACTTTGTCGTAAAGTTCGGAAAGCGAGAGCTCACCCCGGTAGCCGGGATCGAAGAACGTCACATTTTTTATCGCTTCGGCCACAAACCTACGAGACGCTTCTTCGTCCACAATCGGCACCGCCGGAACGCTCATCGTCAATGAAGCAGGCAAACGCTGCACGGATGGATTGGTCTTCACCGCCGTCGACTGAAACTCAAGACTGTTGATACTCGCCTTACCGTCAGCCAATCCATCCTTCCAGCGCCGATAGCGAACCACGACGGTAATCGATTCAGACTCTGGCAAGTGCCGGATGTTACCAGCGCTTTCGACGAGTGCGTCGGCAATCGCCTTCACCAACCGACTTGAATCCGGTCCAGTCGTCAACGATCGCTTGAAACCAATAAAGCTGGTCGCCGAAGCGTCCGAATCGAAATCTAATGATTCGTGGCAGTTTGAGCATTGAACTTTCGTCATCCAATGGCCATGAGCCCAGATGCGATCGGTCGACACTTTTTCTCTGGCCTTTTGCCATCGAGTCGGCGGTTCCAGAGCAGCTGTAGATTTATCCTTCGTCGTGTCCAATCGAATCTGCTCCCATGGCATCACGGGAGTTGGCACATCCACCGTTATGACGACGCCAGTCTTGGGCACGTACGCTGCGATCGGGGTCGAAATCTCCGATCGTTTCGCGGTCGACCGACCCAATCGGCCCCTACCCATTCCGCCGTACACTCCGCTAGCTACAGAACCACCAAGACCTGCGCCTCCGCCGCTGCCACCAAGACCACGTCCCCCCGACAAGCCGTACCCGCCGCCGCCACCATAGCCTTCTTCCCCACCGTAACCACCATAGCCACCACCTTCTCCGCCGCCGTCACCTGCGCCGCCATAGCCACCGCCGCCGCCGCCGTCATCTGCGCCGCCACCATAACCGCCGCCCCGCGCTTTACGTTTGCTCTCTGTTTTTGTCGCATAACACTTCTGGAGATTTTCCATCAAAATCGTCGACAACGTCTCGATGTCTTCGGCCAACTCGACTCGCTCAACAAAGTCCGATGCGTCAGTATCTTGCGCAGCCAAAGGAAAAACGGCCAGCGCGAAACCTATAACGATTGAAAACAAACGTACCCTCATGACATTAGCCTCCGCTTTGCAGTCGAGATTTCGACCTGAGTGTTGATTGATGGTTTAGATTGGCAAACACCGAATCTACGGCGCTTCGCATTTCGTTAATCTGTGCCTGGTTCTCGCGGCGAACAAGATTCGTGGTGCGCCAACGAACATCGCCGCGGCGACGCACTTCGCCCAGCTCGTTCTCAAGCGACGCCAGCACCGCCCCCTGCCGAACCTGATTCAGCTCTACGTGGTTGACAGCAGCACCCAAACGCGACTCAAGCTCCCTAAGGCGCTCAACACAATCTGAAAACTGCTGCGTCGCGTCCGCCGTCTCCGATGAATGGGTCGCCGCCGCGCCCCATCCCACGGTGATGCTGTTCTGCTCGATAGTTATCCGCAATCCCATCGCGGCTGCGAGGACTAACATTGCGCTACAAGCCAGCGCGGCGGCTGCGGCAGGTCGCCACCAACGATTGCGAACACCTGTCGTGGTCTGCGGCAATATTTCCCTCAAGTCCACGCGCTGATGGGGCAAGTCGTCGGTTTCCAATGCTGTCAGCAACTCGCGACTTTCCTGCAGCTGTTGCCACTCCTCCTGACAATGGCCACAACCCGTTAGATGTACGCGAACTTGATCTTCAGCGGCTTGGTCGAGCTCACCGTAGAGCAGGGCAACAAGCTCCAATGAGATTTCTTCACAATTCATGGCAACAATTCCTGCGGACTGAGACCGCGGTTGATCATGTGGGCGCGAAGTTCACGCAGCCCCTGTTGAACACGTGACTTGATCGTGCTGGCTGGTGAGTTCGTCATGGTGGCGATCTGAGTAAATGTCAATTCGGCAAAATGTTTCAGTACAATGGCTTCGCGGACTGGCGGCGACAATTGGGCCAGCGCAAGTCGAACTTCTCGCTTAATTTCAAAATCGGGCGCGCTATCGAGGCTGCCCGGCAACTCCGCCTCCATCGGCAATGCCACGGCTTTCCTCCGTTGTGCATGCCGGCCTGCATCGCGAGCCACGTTGAGCGCGATCCGAAACAACCAAGCCTTGAACTGCCCGTTGGCGTGATAACTTCCCAAAGCCCGGTAGACTCGGAGAAAAACTTCCTGGCTGAGATCGTCCTGTTCAATGGATCGAAAGACGAGTTTGGCCAACACACGTTTGACGGGTATTTCCCAACGACGTACCAGTCGCTCAAAGGCCGCGGTGTCGCCGCCCCTGCTCATTCGCATTAGCTGGTCATCGTTGGTGTCCATGGTTCTACCCATAGAACGACCGTCCTCGACGAACGGACGACAAAAAAATGAATCCACGAAAAAAATCAGAGAGTCGCCAATTACGCCGAGAAAGCGACTAAGATTCCCGCTTCGCATGATAGTGGCCAACGGCATCCGACAAGCAATCAGCAGCAAATCGC
>CAYYHV010000233.1:10988-11993 GCA_964471695.1 uncultured Pirellulaceae bacterium | reverse complement strand
TCTCCGAGGTATGCCGGCTATGAATAATCAAGAACCATCGATTGAGATAGACTTGGATACCATCAGTTTGCTGGTCCCCAAAGCCAAGCAAGGATCGGGGGTCGCGCGGGCTGAGTTGCTGGCTCACGTTCAAGGCTATGCGTCGTTGATGGCGAGGCAGCATTTGAAACCAAATTTGCAAGCCAAGGTGGGCGTGTCCGATGTCGTTCAACAGTCGATGGCACAGATTATTCAGGGCTTCGATGGCTTTCGCGGTACCACGAAGGCCGAATTTTATGGCTGGATGGGGCAGATTGTTAAAAACGAAGTCCGTCGGCTGCAACGTGACTACCATCGTGATCGGCGCAACATTGATCGTGAGCAACGACTCGGGACGAACTTGAGCGAAGATTCGCCCGGGTACGTTCCGGCCGATCAACAGAAGACGCCTCGGTCGCAGGTCATTGCGAATGAGAGGCAGCAGTTATTCGAACGGGCAATGGAACACTTGCCAGACGACTATCGAAGAGTCATTCAATTGCGCAGCCTTGAGCGATTGTCATTCAAGGAAGTGGCCGCCGCGATGGATCGCAGCCACGACTCGGTAACCAAGCTTTGGTATCGAGCCATCATGAAATTGCAGCAGGAGCTGGAAGGTTACGATGACTCACAAGAAATCAAAAAATGAAGAAAAGCTGGCCGAGTACGTCCGCAATTTGGACGAAGAGTCCGACGTTCCTCGTCCCGCCGCATCGGAACTGTCAGAATCAGAAGTACTGCAGCTGAAGAAGGCGGAGGCTGCGCTCGACTTTTTGCGGCAAGTCCGTAAAGACCGTGGCGATTCGGATGTGTCCGATGTGAGTGCCGATACGGCTGAGTTTAGTTCAGCCATCACGACTGTTATCGAGAAATCGACAGCGGCACAAGTCGGCGAAGTCTTCGGTCGCTTTGAGATCGAAGACATTCTTGGGCAAGGGGGATTCAGCCGCGTATTTCTTGCGCGAGACCCCAAGCTGAATCGGTTGG
>CAYYHV010000233.1:0-10978 GCA_964471695.1 uncultured Pirellulaceae bacterium | reverse complement strand
CACACAAGGTTCCTCTCCCGCGCGCATTGGACAGCGATTCGTTCAAATTGCGATTTGAAAGGGAAGCGAGGACTGCAGCGATACTCAGTCATCCTTCAATCGTTCCGACGTTCGAGTCGGGGAATGTAGGCCCGATCTCGTATATCGCCATGGGCTACATTCGAGGAGAAACACTCGACCAGTGGTTTGCGTCGCATGGCAAAGTCGTTCCGCATCGTGTTACCGCTTCGATCGTGGCAGAATTGGCCAACGCGATTGAGCATGCGCATCAGCGAGGGATTGTGCATCGCGACATCAAGCCCGCGAATATTCTGGTCGAAGCGCAAGATATGCCGGTGAATCAATCGGCTTCGGTGGCCACCGAGTTGGCTGGTCGATTACGCATTACGGACTTTGGTCTGGCAAAACTTCGTTTTGGCGACGAAGAGAAGATTACGATGGACGGTTCGGTAATCGGCACCCCGGCTTATATGTCGCCAGAGCAAGCACGTGGAGAAGACGTCGTATCGCCATCGAATGACATCTTCTCACTCGGCACGGTTCTTTACGAGTTATTGACGGGAGAATTACCGTTCAAGGGCGAGTCACATCTGGCAACGATCGCCGCGATCCAGGAAAAAGAACCCAAACCGCCTGGTTCACTCCGCGAGGGCCTCCCCAAAGATCTGGCGGCTATCTGTTTAAAGTGTTTGAAGAAGGACGTGACGGAACGATACCAATCGGCGTTTGAGCTCGAAGCCGATTTGCGCCGGTGGTTGAGTGGGATGCCTATCAAGGCTCGGAATGCGACCTCGTTTGAGAACCTCGCTGGTTGGAGGCGCAGGAATCCACGGCTGTCGACTGCGATTGCCGCTGCGGTCTTGGCAACAATCTGTGGGCTGGCAGGAACGACATGGCAGTGGCAGAATGCGGAGAAGAATGCCAAAGCCGCGAAGCTGGCTGTGATTGAACAGAAGAGGGCCACTGCTGCGGAAGAGTTGGCAAAGCAAAACGCTTTGGATGCTCTCGATGATTCCGCCGTATTCCTGCAATTTCTCAGCGAGCAAGTCCTTGGGGCTGCGCGACCGGTTGGGCTTGGTCGGGGGCAAGGCAAAGACGTAACGATCCTTGAAGCGCTAAAGTCGGCGGATCCCGGCTCCTACAAAGCCTTCGAAGCTCGGCCTGTTGCAGAAGCTCAGGCACGCGAAGCTCTGGGGACCACGTGGCGAATGTTGGGTCGATTCGATTTGGCGGCGCAACAAGTCGCAGAAGCACTAAGACTGAAATTGGAAAATCTGGGAGAGCTTGATCATCGGACTATCCTTTCACAGGTCGAGCATGCGAACATTCTGGCAGCCAACGGGCGTCTTGAGGAAGCTGGAGCGAGCTACCAGATTCTGCTAGAGCGATGCCTCGACGAGTTAGGTGACGACCATCGCCTGACCATTGGATGCAAAAATAATCTTGCGTCCGTGTTGATGAAGACCAGTCGCTTTCGGGAGGCATTGCCACTCTTCGAAGAAGTCTGGGAGCAGATTACCGAGAAAGAAGGACCCAATCATACGGGGTCGCTACAGGTGACTCGCAACTATGCCGCCTGTTTGCGCCGTAACCATCGGCTTCGTCGCTGTCGCGAGTTGATAGAAGAACAGATCAAGTATGTTCGAGCGGAACTGGGCGAAAACGATTACCGCACGATATCCGCGATTGGCGAGCTGGGGGAAACGCTGATTGTAGAAGGCAAGCCCAAGTTGGCTGAGCCGCTATTGAAGGAGGCGCTGCAGCTCGCATCCACGCACCTTGGGCCGACTCACCCCAAAACCATTGACATCATGTTTTTCTCGATGGAGAACCTTCTCGCATTGGGACATGTTGACGAGGCTCGTGAACTGGCGAGGGATGCAATCGAGTTGTGCCGGGAAACGTTCGGGCCTGCACATCATCAAACGTTAAACGGTGAGCGTTGGCAAATCAACGAGCTCTATCGCTATGGTCACGATCAAGCCGCCTTGGATTTGATTGAAGAGTTTTTGCCGCGTTGCAGTGCAATAGATACTCCAGCCGCACGGCGTATGGAGCTGACGCTGATCACGGATCGTATCCGGACGTTAGGTCGCGTGGGGCGTTACCGCGAGTCCAATGAGTTGATGAAGCGGTCGCTCGATCGGCTGACGGCGGGCCTCGGCGAAGATCATATCATGCTGCTCGGATGCTTCCAGCAGGTTGGCGACAACTATCTCGCTTTGAAAGATTTCGAGCGCAGCCGAAGGGCGTTCGCCCATCTACAGAAGCAGATAGAGCGCGGAGAATTGGATCAACCGCGTGCGCAACTGACCGCGGGCTTTGCTGCGCTCGGACTAGCTCGATCACTTCACTTTCTCAACGATTTTCCGATGGCCATTTCCAATGCCCAGTCGGCGATTGGATACTTTCACGGAAGTGTTGAGAGTCCGATTTGGGAGGTCGCGGCGCGCGGCCAACTGGCAGCCAGTCGTTTGCAGCGCGGACAAAGCAAATCGGACGAAGACTTGGAGACGCTGGAATCGACGCATCGTGAGCTTCAAAATCATGCCGATGTGGACAACCCCAATTTGAATCATCGAATGGTTTTGAAGGAGTCTCGTGATCTTTTGCTCGACTATTACACGCAAATCAACGACGCTCAGCGGGTCGCAGAACTAGAGGCGGAGGCTGAACGATTCTCGGAGTAGCATGGTCCGCTGGTCCGTGCTCTTTTTCCAGCGCAACGACGACAGAAGTTGACGCGCTGGATAGAAATTGAGTAAAGACACAGATGAAATGGTTGGATGTGCCGTTCAGCCTGTCATGTTTGTCGCACGAGAGTCTCACCATGCATCAAAAGTTAGCTATCATTGCCGGCTTGTTGGGAGCCGGTTGTTTGTCGCAGTTTCCGGAGTTTGTCCAGCAATATACCCAGCGAGTTGGTGGGGCTCAGGCTGAGCTGCGAACGGTAGTTGAGGACTTTCGCAGTGATGCGGCAAAGTATGGGCTCACGGAACAGCAAGCCGTCGAGCGTTTTCGCGCTTCGGCGGATGGTTTTCTCGTCGAACGAGGGACCAGCATGCAGCAGACGTTGCAGCGTTTTGCTTTTTTGTCCAATCACTATGCGGCTTTACGGGAACGTATCTCGTTCGCTCCTCTGGTCGCGTTTGTGAAGACTCGCGATTATCAAATCGCGAAAGAGGCGTGGACGGATTTTCGGCCCGCGATTCCGATGACGCAGGAAGGAGCCGCCCATTCGATTATTGGATTTCTTGGCGGATGGCTTCCGGTTCAAATGTTCGGCACACTGATTGTGATGTTGGGTCTTGGTGGGCGTCGCCAGAGACGGTATGAGCCAGTCGTTGATTAGCTCTTTATTTGTACGTCTGATGCTTGCAACCTTCGTGGTTGATCTGCTTCAAGCACGTTGTTCACGACGTCCACCGTCAATCTGAACCCCGTTCCCAGACACCTTTGGCTGACGGGCAGATGCTCAGCCAGATTGCGCCACCTTGGGAGTTAGGGTGTAACGCTCTAATCGACTGGCTTGCGCGGCACTGCCGATCTAGGCAGCACTCAGATCTCAGGACGCCTTCTTTTGGAATCCAGCAAGGGCTTCCAATCCTTGAATGTGCAAGTCCTGTTGCGGGAAGGCGATTTCGATTTTGGCCCGTCGGAATTCCTGGTCAATCGTGGTGTGTAAATCATCGACGACTTGCAATCGCATAGGCATATCTGCCATCGAGATAAAGCAGCGGAGGACAAAGCGCAACGAGCTGTCGTCAAAGGCTTCGAAAGTCGTCATCGGGGCGGGATCGTCGACGACAATTGGGTGGCTGGCGGCAACGTGCGTCAACAAGTCTCTGGCGAGTTCGACGTCCGAGCCATATGCGACTCCCACATTGACCACGATGCGATTTACCTTATCCGATAAGGTCCAATTCAAGACGCGTCCGGTAATGAAATCTTTGTTCGGTACGATATAGTCCTTGCGGTCCCAGTTTGTGATCGTGGTGGCTCGCATGCGAATACGACTGACCGAACCCGTTACATCATCGACGGTCACGATATCGCCCACTCGGATGGGGCGTTCGAAAAGGATGATGACACCTGCCACAAAGTTGGCAAACATTTCCTGCAATCCAAACGCTAAACCGAACGTCAAAGCCGTTGCCATCCACTGGATTTGACTCCAGCGCAGTCCAATCGTCTTGAAGGCGAACAATAATCCTACGAGCGTGATTAGATATCGTCCTAAAGTCGTAATCGCATATCGGACGGATCGTTGAAGCGGTAATCGCTGGAGGATCGACATCTCGAGAATGCCAGGGACGTTCTTGGCTGTGGAAAAAGTCGCCAGCGTGATGAGAATCGCCAATCCCAGTTCGACAATCGTAACGGGATCGGGGACTTCTCGTTTCCGGATGTGTTCGCCGGTATCGTCTGTGAACGTCTCGGCGACTTCGACCGTTGAGGTCCAGAGTGGCCATTTCTCAAGGAAGTTTAGCGCGGGTACGACGGGTTGCCAGACAAGCCACAACCCAGCCAGCGAGGCCGCGACGAAAATGATGCTCGCAAATTTGCGGGCTTGAACGGTTTGGGAATGCAAATCTTCGATGGAGGTATCATCATCATCCTCCGTCGGGATTTTCGCAGTGGTGGCACCTGCGGAGTCGCCTTCTGCATTTTCCCGAGCCGCGATGAGCTTGGCGCGACGTTGTTCGGCTTGGGCGATTGTGAGCTTTCGGCGCTGTACAAGTATCAGTCGTGCCACCAGGGCGTAGGCGACAACGGCCAGAGCCACGATGATGGACGAACCGAACAGTCGAATGGCGAGTTGGCTGGCCGTGTACTCGTAGCCGAGGCACGCCAGGACCAGCAGTGAAGCTGGGATGCACCCTATGCCCCAGTAGGTGACGTAGCGAAGTCGATTTAGCCAACTCTCTTCGGAGCTTCTCAGCATCATTGTCGCAAGAACACCGCGATCGGGCTGGAACACTCGGCTGTAGATGTAGGTTGCCAAGGCAGCGGCGGCGATCAACAGCAGTCGGGGTACGGGATTGCGAGCCGTAGGTTCACCGCCTGTACGGATTGCTGCGATGACGAATGCAAAGACGGGGAGCAACATCGCCCAACCGAGATAGCGCCGGAGTAATCGGACAGCAGCGGAGGGCCATTCGAAATGACATTCGGCGACGCCTTTTTCTCGACAAAGTTGTCTGAAGAACAATAAGGGCATGAACGATAAGCTAAAGGCCAGAAAGCCGTTGGCAAGTCCAATGATACGAGGATCTGTCGAGTTGATGGACAGCCGCCGACCGACGAAAAACGCGACGACGGGCAACAGCAGACTGATCAGGAATGTGACCAAAACGGCTCGGACTGTGGGGAAGAAGCGAAGGAAGGAACCGCGACTTGCATCGGCTCCAAGTTTACGCAGTCGCTGTTGTAGTGGGACTTCGGCGATTGCGAGAACGACGACAAACAATCCCATTAACGCGTAGAGAAACGGTTTACGTTTGGCATCTTGAACAAGTGTAGCGACCGCTCCCATCCACGACGGCCCTGATAGGGCTCGGAAATTTTCGTTCTTCAGTGCGAAACCTTCGGCGATGTTAGGGGCACTTCGTATCCAGAGCACGCGCTGGTCAATATAGTCAGAGAACTGTCCTGAGGCGTCAAGAAGTTGCTTCTTGCTCACGGACAATTCTGTCAAAGCCGTGAAATGGTCGTTCTTCACTCGAATGAGCGGAGTCAGAATGTCCTTTTGTGCTTGAAAGAAGTATGCGGCTTGGTTCACCAGTTGTTGATGTATCTTATCATCGACAGGACGAATATTTTCCGAGACGAATTGGAGTGCTCGTTGATCAACGTTGGATAATGCAGCACGCTTTTCTTCGAGGTCGAACAGCTCAAGCTGAGTGTTGTTGATGGTCGTTTGCAAGCCGTTTAGCTCTTGGCGGAGCTTTCGTGCATTGGGCAGATTGGAGCGTTGCTTGCGAAGGAGGGCACCAACGGATTCCGGTAGTCCAACGACACTGTCAACCTTTTGTTGGGTCGTGCTGAATGTTCGCTGCAGTTCTTCCAAATCCGCTTTGGCTTCGTCTCGTTTCGCCTGCTTTTCCTCAAGCTGCGTCGCCAACTTCTTATTCGTATCGGCGAGTGATTTGTTTTCTGTGGCGAGGTCTCGCAGTGAAGGATGGGCCTTCATGATGGCGTCTTTTGCAGCCTGAACAGCTTGTTGCGCTTGTTGGTCACGTAATACGCGTGCCGCGTCTTCAGCGAGTTTAAGTTCCGCGTCTGCCAAAGCGACTTGTTGTGTTGTGAGGTCGAGCTGTTTGCGGAGGAGTTCGACCGAATCTTCGGCGTCGTAAACGGCGATTTCGGCTTTGAGCGCCGGTAGCTCATTGTTCAGGAATTGGCGACGTGACAACAACTCAGTTCGCTTGGCCTGCGTGAGAACAGCCGCTTCCGCGGTAGGCGCGGCGGCTTTCAAGTTCGTTTCCAGATCCGAAAGCTGTCCTTCGATGGCTGCGATGCGGGTGCGAATGGTTTGGCGACGACTAGCGCGACCCGCTATTTCAGATTCAACTTTCTGGAGAACGTCTTTGAGCGTTTCGAAGACTTTTTTCCGTCCTAGAACGATTTGGTCGAGCTTTTCCGGCGTATTGGCTTCGGGCGGCAGTGGTTCTCGAGTGGCGATCTGCTGTTGTTGTTTTTCAATCGCCGCCAGTCGTTCGTTGACGGATTCTAGTGAAGACGCAAAGGTCTGGGCTCTCAATTCCAATTCTGCGGAACGTTCGAGCTCGTCGGCAGCCGTATTGTATAGCTCAGCGATCGACGCCTGAACTTTCTCGTCGAGATCAGAGACTTTCTCGGCCTGGGCTCGTCGCTGTTGAACCATTTCGGACGTGATGGTCTCCATAGCGGCTGTCGATGGAGGCGTCGGTGCTTCATCGGCGACTTCTTGCGCAGCAGAGAACGAGGCGTAAAAGATGAGGAGCAGAATGCTCGCAACGACGGCGCGAGATGCATGCTTGGACATGGTTGAGGTCGTTCAAGTCGGTCAGCGGGGCAGTGGAAATCTGCCGGAGGTTAGTGGCTGATGAATGTGCCAGAAACCCCAAAGTGACAACATGGTTGCTATCGCATACGCTGCTGCAAGCATTGCGATTGGTCCCCTGTAATCAGGGGGTGTGCAGTATGCTAAGACTGGATTGTACGCAGGACTGCGCGCACCGGGGAAGCATCGCCGCCACTAATCCGTAGAGGCAGTGCTATCAGTTCGTAGCGTCCTTCCGACGGTACTCTGAGGTCCAGCGATTCCAAGATGTGGATGCCATGGTGGCCTAGTGCATGGTGGATCGGAAGTGTCTTGCTGTCGATTTGATCGACGGATGGTACGTCCAGTCCCAAGAGTCGTACGCCCTGCTCAGCCAGGAATTCGGGAACGTCGTTAGCAACGATTGGAATGGATGTGGGAAATTGGCTGTGATCGGCCCATCCGCCGGTACGTAGCAGCAGTCGTGGAGTATCAGAAAAATCCAGCGAAGAGAGATCGGCGACTTGGATTATTGGTTTGCCCGTAACGTCGAGCAAGTGTGCCGCCCCAATGTAAACCTCGACGGAAATGGCATCGATCGTGTCGGCGGCTTCATTGATGTGTAGTGGCGCGTCGGCGTGGGTCCCGCAATGCAGGCTGAGCGTTGTCGAACCGACGTTGACGGTGTCGCCACGAGTCTGGTGCATCGTCCAATTCAAGGAAAACGCCTGATCGCCCGGCCACATAGCGAGCCGTGAGTCGATGCGAAGCGTGATGTCGTAGGTTGCCATGACAAATCTCCGTAGGATCAGGGAATGGCATCGAAGCGAGTCGAGTAGTCATCAAGCTTATCGTCCTTAAGCAATTGTTGGATCGCTACAATGATTTCGTAGCATTCAACAAAAGTCGAATAGAGCGGCGACGGACATAGCCGCAAGATGCGTGGCGGTCGACAATCGGGGACAAAACCAAGGTTTCGTAATGCGAGCGACATTTCTCTGGCTTTGTCATGCAGGATCGCAATGTGGCCGCCACGTTGGTTGTCGGGCAGGCGTACAAAGTCGCATCCAAGGGGGACAAGCAGTTCGTCGATCAAATGCATCAAGTAAGTCGTCATGTTGGTAGATGCTGACCGGATGGCGTGGATCCCAATTTTCTCGAGCATGGTCAAAGATCCTAACAGCGGAGCCAGGGCCAACACGGAAGGGGTTCCCAGTTGAAAACGCCCTGCCCCATCGGCTGGATCGAACGTGTCTGCCATTCTGAACATCGTCGACTTGCGGTTGCCGAACCATCCGGCCATGCCTGGCAGCCGATTGGCATGGCGACGGTTCACGTAGAGGAAACCAGGGGAGCCCGGGCCGCCACCGGCATATTTGTAGGTGCATCCGAACGCAAAATCGACGCCGTGTTTGGATAGCTCATGCGGTACGATGGCGAGACTGTGAGAGCAATCAAACCCAATGAGTGCGTTTCTTTCATGCGCCGCTTTGGTCAATCTATTGATGTTAAGGAGTTGCCCGCTGGTGTACACGACGCTGGGCAGTAAAACGAGTTGAACTTCGTCTGAGATGCGGTCGATCATGGCGTCTTCGTTGAACACGAATCCATCTGTCGTTGATGCAACGATTATCGAGTCGCGGGGGTTCATCCCTCGCAGCCGTAGGTGACTATCGACTGCATAACGATCTGTTGGGAATGCCAGTTCGTCAATCAAAATAGAATTTGCGGACGCCGTCGGGTCGTAAAATGTGCTGAGCAGCTGATGGAGATTGACGGTGGTGGAATTTCCGACCGTTATCTCTGAGGCCTCAGCGCCAAGAAGCGGCGCAAGTTTGGCGCCAAGCGACTCGACCAAATCAAACCACGGTGGCGTGGCGTCCAGCCATCCACCGATCCCGAGAGTGCGCCATTGGGCAATGGTCGCCTGAAGATGCGCTTCGGCATCACGCGACATCAACCCCAACGAATTGCCGTCGAAGTAATGCGTTTTGGCCGGGATGTGGAACTCGCTTCGCAATTCTCGAAGCGGATTGTTCTTGTCCCGACCTTCTGCGTAGGCTCTGGTCGATTCCATACTTGCTGTTCGATCAGCCGGTGAGTTGAGCTTTACGCTCGGAACGGAGCGCTTCTATCTCGGCAATCTCGTCCTCAGTCAGCGTCCAGTCGCCGGCGGCAGCCGTGCCTTCGATCTGTGACGGACTACGAGCCCCAACGATCGCCGAAGTGACTTCTGGGCGACGCAATACCCAGGCGATGGCGAGTTCCGCAACGGTTCGGTCATGACGAGCGGCGATGGTCTTGAGTTTTTCTACCATTTGCAAATTGATCGACAACTGGGGATCGCTAAACATCGGATCACGAGAGCGATGATCGTCATCTGACAAGTTTGCCGCTCGCTCAGTAGTGAATCGACCCGTCAGCAAGCCTTTGCCCATAGGACTGTAGCAAATGACGCCAATGTGATTCTTTGCGCAGTAAGGTAAATGTTGTTTCTCGGCATTCGGCGCCAGCATGCTGTACTTTGGTTGTAGCGAAGCCACCTCGCCATGCTGGGCGATACGATCCAGTTGATCGGGTTTGAAGTTGGAAACGCCGATGTGTCGAACTTTGCCTTGCTTCTTCAAATCGTTGAGCTTCTGCCAAGCCGCTTCAATCTCGGCGTCTGGATCAGGCCAATGGATTTGGTACAAGTCGATGACTTCGACGCCAAGTCGCTCCAGGCTGGCTTCGCATTCGGCTTGGATACTTGCTGGGGACAAGTCGCCGGTGACCGTGCCATCGGGTTGAACAATGCGGCCGCATTTCGTCGCCACAAGCGGGCGTTCATCGGGTTTGAGTTGGCCAATCGCACGTCCCACCAGCCGTTCCGAGTTGCCATCACCGTAAACCGCAGCCGTATCGACCCAATTGATTCCAAGTTCGACGGCTCGCAGAACAGCCGCTATGGCGTCATCCTCGTCCTGAGGGCCCCAACCGAATTTCCAATTCGATCCGCCGCCAATTGCCCAGGTGCCCAACCCTACGGTTGTTAACTGAAGATCTGTGTTTCCAAGTTGCCGTGTCTGCATTGTTATGCCTGATGAAGAACTTTAGCTGGTCTGTTAATAACGGAATTATGACTGTTTTCTGTGTCGCTGTTAACCACTTCGTTTCGTTATGCAATCTTCATTGAATACCAAGTGAGAAATTGGCATTCATGGATTGGGGGAAGAGGGGGAACCTGCAAAATCATTGCCTAGCCGACTCATTTTCAAAGCTTGAATTTATCTTTGGTTGCTGAGTCTTACGCTACAAGCGAAGGCGATATTCCCGCACGGAACGTGTTTCGTGTCACCGAATGTTGTTTGACCAAAACATCTATCTTGGGAATGTCATTCGAAAGCATTGCGGATATCCGGAAAGGCGATAAGTTTGAGCTTTCTTCGGAACATTGTCTTGGGGGATTGCTATGACCATTCATCCGATTGATCTCGGCATAATTGCGCTTTACCTCATAGCGGTTGTTATTTCCGGAGTCGTGATTTCCAAGAAGGCGGCTCGCGACGCGGATTCGTACTTCCTTGGTGGCCGTACCATTCCGTGGTACATGCTGGGTATATCAAACGCATCGGGCATGTTCGACATCACCGGCACGATGTGGACGGTTGGCTTGCTGTTCGTTTACGGCATAAAGAGCATCTGGTTTCCCTGGGTGTGGCCCGTGTGGAATCAGATTTTCCTGATGATTTATCTTGCGGCTTGGATGCGACGTTCTCGAGCCGTAACGGGCGCGGAGTGGTTGGCGACGCGATTCTCGCCCGGGGTGGGGTTGGAGATTTCCCATTTGTCGACCGTGTTCTTCGCATTCGTGACCGTAATTGCCATGATCGCCTATGCGTTTGAAGGCATCGGGAAGTTCTCGGTTGTCTTTTTCCCGTGGGATTTGCCCGCAAACAGCTATGCGATGATCAT
>CAYYHV010000232.1:10722-11995 GCA_964471695.1 uncultured Pirellulaceae bacterium | reverse complement strand
GGAAGTGGCTCTGCAAGCCGCCGCCATCTGCGAGAGTGGTGTCGAACTCAAATATTCGGATGACTTGGAAGAACTCAAATCACAAGTCAATGAGGAAGTGGCAAAGCAATACTCCAAGTTGGGCAAATACCAAGCAGCAAGTGACTTGTTGGAAGCCGTCGTAAACTACCGTCAGAAGAATCTGGGCGACGGCCATCCCGTCACACTCCGAGCCCAAATGCACCTCGCTTCCGTTTACTTCTCCCAAATGCAATATGAACAGTCGGCAGGCTTGTACGAAGAAATCGTGCCTCAAATGCAGCGACTTCACGGTGCAAATCATGGCGTCCCGCTCGGCTTGATGCAAAATCTTGGCGTGTGCTACCAACGGTTGACTCGTCACAACGATGCAATCGCGACTTTTGAACGACTGGTAGAAGCTTATGGCAAGCGCGATGGTTCGGAGGCAGCGAGTACGCTTCGTGTTACCGCAAGCCTCGGAGTCAGCCTGTGGCTCGCTGGGCGAAAAGAAGATGCCATCAAGAAGTTACGAGTCGTGCATCCGCATCCGCAGGCACCAGCATCGGTGCTCCGGCGTCTCAGTCGGGCCTTGGTCGAGGCGGGCAAGGCGAATGAAGCCGAGCGATTGGCGAAAGCACGACTGGAACAAGTCCAGCAGCAATTCCCGAACGAGCAGCCACGACTGGGAGTTCCTCTATTCGCTTTGGGTTATACCCTGATTTCACAGGAGCGGTATGTAGAAGCTGAGAAGGTCTTACGTGAGCTGGTTTCGATCAACACCCGTTACAAATATGACAGTTGGACCAGCTACGCGGCCAAGTCGATGCTGGGAAAGGCGGTTGCGGAATCAGGGAAAGGAGTTGAGGCCGAATCGTATTTACTCGTGGGATTCGAGGGACTGCAGACTCGGGGTGATACCATTCAAACGATTGACCGCCACTACGTCACGTCGGCCGCGAAATGGCTGGCCGAGTTTTACCAAGAGCATGATCAGAGTCGCGATACAAGCAAGTAAATCGACGCGGTCGATTCTATCGCTTCGATCAGGATAACCCGTCGTTGATTGTGGCAGCAACGGTCGGTTTTGCGAGGATTCAAGTCCGCCGCGCATTCAGCTTTGGGTTCATGAACTTTCGGAAGAAGACGAGCCCTATCTCGAATTCGTCTCGAACAGCTTTACTGACTTTGTTGATTCGCTTCAATGCGAGCGTTATTGACCCTGGCAGAACATCCGTGAGCGGCTAGACACCGCTCAAGACTGACACACTAATGC
>CAYYHV010000232.1:10329-10712 GCA_964471695.1 uncultured Pirellulaceae bacterium | reverse complement strand
ATCGCTTAGCCCGAAGGACGATAGTATGATGACATTTGATTTGAAGGTAGCGAGCGACGTCGACTCGCCTTGCGGACGAATCGGTGGAACGCCGGAACTTACCGATTCAGGGTGGCCACGGTGCCGACTCTGCGAAGCCGAGATGGTTTCCTACCTCGATTTAGTTTTGCCGGCCGCACATACAAGTGATTTCGTCGCCGGTAGCCGGCTGCAGGTTTTCGCATGCTTGGAACATGATGACATCGCGGGCCCAATCTATTCGGACTACTCGCCGTTTGAGCAAGCGAGTCGTGAACTTGAGCTGCCCAACAACTACTGGGAAATGCACGACGGCCACAATATGCTGCGCCTTCTGCCTCCACACGTAGCGACAAATTAGACTA
>CAYYHV010000232.1:5268-10319 GCA_964471695.1 uncultured Pirellulaceae bacterium | reverse complement strand
CGCTTGCTGCAACACTGGCATCCCAAGAGGACGGCGACGGATTGAAGTTGTTCGGCGAGCCGTTGTGGGCGCAAGGCCCGGAGCCGCACAACTGTTCGTGTGGCGCGGAGATGAGGTTGTTGCTGCAAGTCCCCGATGACTATGAGTTTCCAATGGTCGAGGGTGCCGAGCAACAATCTGGTTCGATCTCTGATGATACGAGCCTCCTCTTTCTCGGCAGTCGACTTTATCTACTGGCTTGCACGCAACAATGCCATCCGCAAGCTTTGTGGCCGGTGTTGCAGAACTGAATTTCAGTTGGCTTCGCAAAAATAGAGTCGGTTCGAGTTTTACGGCTGTCGATTCTAGTACCACGACTGGCCCTTTAATCTCGACGTCAGAGCGATTATCCTCACGCCTATGGGCGCATTGGAATCCACAACCCGACTCAGTCTGCTGCGGCGTCTTAAGGACGAGCCTCAGGATGAGGATGCGTGGGCGGAGTTCGTCGCGATTTATCAACCGACGATTCATTTGTGGTGCGTCAACTATGGGTTGCAAAACGTCGACGCGGACGACGTGGCTCAAAACGTCCTTCTCAAGATCGCAAAACACATGCGACGATTCGAGCGCCGAGAAGGCGGGCGATTTCGCAGTTGGCTACGAGCAGTCGTCAAAAACGCTTGGATTGATTTCGCGCAAGGCAAACGGATTCAAGGCAGCGGTGACGCATCAATTCAATCGCTGCTATCGTCGGTTGAAGCGGCCGACGAATTAGAGTGCCGCGTTGAGAAAGAGTACGACCACCAACTACTCGAAGAAGCCATAAAGATCGTCCGGCGACGTGTAAAACCGCACATCTGGCAAGCCTTTCAAATGATCGGCTTGGACGGCGCTTCAGCCGAGGAAACGGCACGGCAACTTGCGATTACCGTGGCGAACGTCTATGTCTGCAAGAGCCGCGTCCAGAAAATTTTTACTGCCGAGGTATCGCGGTTAGAGACAGAATAGCCGCAGAATAGCCACGCCATTCTGGCAGCTGATTGACTATTCCCGGGCTGCCTCTAATTCCTCGCGCGCACGTCTGGCTTGCTCTTGCAGGTCACTATCCGGCGAAGTCAAACTTACATTGATCCGATCCAAAACGTCGAGCAATTCGCCCGCACGCTCCCACGCTTTGGCACCAAGACTCAAACGGACGTAGTTCAAAACCAACCTGCCAGCAAAAGGATGCTGCATTGATTCCAACGCTGCCACATCACACTTTTCCTCAAGAAGCGTAAACCCTTCGACATACTGCTTCAAAGTCAAAAAGTCGGCTGACAAGTTGATCATGGCGCCCAGCGTGTACCCGTTCGCTTGCCCGAAATGCTCAAGATTGTAATCAATGGCTTTGCGAAACAATCTATGGGATTCCTCATATTGTTCCGCGCGACTCAGCGCGGCTGCCATATTCTGCATTAACTCGATTGTGCGCTTATCTTCTTCGCCTCGTTTGTTGATTGAGACCGGCAACGCGTCTCGAAAAATCGCAATTGCCTCCGGGGGTCGCCCCGTATTTGCGAGAAAAATTCCATACGTATTCTGAGCGGCCAGAATATCATCATGCCCGACAGGAAAATTCTCCAGCGCGTACTTCAATCTCTTTTCGAAGTGCGGACCGGCGTCTTGGAATCGTCCCTGGTGACTCATGGCCACGCCAAGTTGCTCGTGGGCGCGGAGTAGCTGCAACGGATTCGTCTGCTCAACGGCTGACATCTGGTCGATGAAGCGGATCAACTGTTGCTCCGCAATTTGGTATTGGCCATCGTTGATGTTGATATTGGATTGCAACAAGCGAAACTCCCAGCGATCCTGAGTGAAGAAGTCAAAGCTTCCCTCATCCAGCGCCTTCGCCAACTGCTGGGCCTCGTCCAGATTACGCATATCATTTAACAGCGAGATTTCGCTAAGCTTGGCTTTGGTGGTGTTCTTCGAATGCAGCCCATCGTGCTTTTCGAAGACATCCATCGCTTCACGCACGACTTCCAAGCCCTCTTCGGGCTTGCCGATTTGGCCGTACGTCTCGCCCATTGCCAAGAGATGAGCCGCCATTTGCAGCGGTCGATGCTTAAGCCGCTTGGCGACTTTCTCGCGTGAGGCATGAAGTGCCGTTAGCAAGCGATCCTGACTGTCCAGCGTACTCAGTTCGTAGGTCATATCGTGGAGAAAACTCATCACCTCAGCCTGAATCTCAGCAGCGTTTTCGGCTTTGATGGCGCTTTGCCGCGCCGCTTCGGCACTCACCTGGGCACGTTCCGATTCGCGGATCGCAATCGTCGTTTGCCGCGAAAGCTGTGAGGTGAATCGAATCCAAATCCCAAAGGCTGCAATCACAGCCGCAAATCCAATGACACTCAGCGTAGCCACCATTGGGTTACGTTGGCACCACTTCAACCCACGTTCCCAGCGTGGTGTGGGGCGAGCTTTAATCGGAAGCCCTTCGCCATAACGCTGTAAGTCATTCGCCAATTCGAGGGAATTTTCGTATCGTCGCTGCGGCTCCTTGCGCAAACACTTGAGGCAAATCGTCTCGAGGTCGGCAGGTACGTTTGGGTTTAACGAGCTGGGAGCTGCTGGCTGGTCGGCAACTATTTGATGCAAAGTTTGAGCAATCGACGCTGCACGAAATGGAACGCGACCTGTCAGCAATTCGTAAAGCACACAACCCAGCGCATAAATGTCCGTGCCGCTTCCCACGAGATGATTTTGCCCCGCCGTTTGCTCGGGAGCCATATAAGATGGAGTTCCCATGGCCTCTCCGCTCAGCGTAAGGGCTGTGGCATCAAGATTCTTGGCCAAACCAAAGTCGATAACCTTGGGATCGTCGCCCTCCGCACCCTGGCTCAACAGAATATTCGCTGGCTTGAGATCACGGTGCACGAATCCGGCTTCGTGCGCAGCATGGACGGCACCGGCGATTTGTTGAACGAGGCGAGCTGCTCGACTTGCCACCCAAGGGGTCCCGTCGAGTATGTCTCGCAGACTGTGGCCTACAACCAACTCCATCGTAAAGTAGGGCTGACCTTGGTACTCCCCCACGTCAAAAACCTTGACGATATTCGGATGGTTCCGCCTTGCGATTGCTTTGGCTTCCGCCGCAAAACGAGAGATACGCTCTGGTCCAGCCATCAATCCGCCCGCAACCATTTTGAGAGCAACCATTCGATCCAGCGCAAGCTCCCGTGCAAGAAAAACAACTCCCATCCCGCCGCGAGCGATTTCGTTGACGATTTCGTAACCGGGAAGCTGTGGCCACGGGGACGGAGTGTCGTTCTCGCAAGAGGTGGGCATGCCCCCTTCGGCGATTGAAGAATTCCGATCGACTCTTAACCACTCAGCGGGACGCTTGCCGCAGCGATAATCATCGAGCAATTGCTCAACGCGAGACTCATCCATAAGACGCTTCCTCACCAAATGGGTAACCGTTTGCTCAAACAGTTTCGGGCGCGGTTCGGAGCAGATTGTAAAATCTTGGATGTTTTTGGCAATCGAATTTTAGATTTCATATTCGCGACAAGTATTAGTTGGTAAGGAACTATCAAATCGCACAGTAAAGAAGAATCACCATGCCAAAGCTTTTATATTTCTTTTCCATTGCTTTCCTTGCCAACATGCTTTGGACGACCGGGTATGGATTCGGTGTCGCGCTCTCGACGAATAATCCCAGTGGTTTGCAGGGTGAGCCCGTTGGATTCATCCCCAGCGGAGTGATCGGCTTTGATACCGACGATTACAGCACGGCGTCAGTTATTTTTGATCAAGACACGGGAAACCTAAATGCGTTTCACATTCTTAATGGCAACTTCCTGTTCTCAACGACCAATGGCTTTAACTTCAACGGAATGACGTTTGCGGATGGCGAGATTGTCGAGTTCAATCCAACGGCCAACACAGCGAATTCCTACATCAACTTCGAGGATATCCTCGACTCGACAGTCGATATTGATGTCGACGCATTCTCAGTGCTTTCCGATGGCCGATTCGTATTTTCAACTCTCAACGCGAATTCGATTGTTGCGGATCCCAACAATAGCAGTGCGAGACTACCGTTCACAGAGTCGGACTTGGTCGCATACCACCCTGTCACCGGTGTCGCCGAAATTTTGTTTAATAGCGACTTGATTACTGGTGGCGACCGATTCAACAACACATCAGCTGTGAGAGTCATGGACAACGGCAGCATCGCGTTGTCGGTAGCCACCGGCGGTGTGCCGGACATTTTTCTCGGCGGCGCCACTTTTCAACGAAATGATGTGGTACTTTTCGATCCGTCAACTGGGACCGCGGAAGTGATCGTCGAAGGCAGTGACGTGTTTTCGGGGCCGCCAAATCCCAACGTCGACGCGTTTGACCTTCTGGCAGTGCCCGAATCCAATGGCCTGTTTCCACTACTCGGCGCTATTTGCGTCGTGGTCACTCTAACGCGCCGCCGGCACCGCAATTCACCGAAGAAGGATAATCGGCTTGAATCAGAATCAGCCAAAGGGAATGGTACATTCCGCTCCTCTCTCAAATGAACCACTGCCTTGCCGCATCCAACCGGTGCCTTTCAAGGCGTAATAGGGCCAGCCGTTTCCCACAAAGTCCGACTTCGTGATGGAACCAATGGCAATTGGCGACCTTGGCCAGTTCGCTATTGTTTTTCACGGTGGAATCGAATCTGGGCTGTGGCAGCAATAAGACAAAGGCTTTATATCGGTTGCTGAGAGAGTCTTCGCTGGCGACATTCTGTTTCCCAGCTCACATTTGGGAGGGGTAGTGGTTGGACCTGCAGCCCAACATGCGGGTTTCTACGCAAGCGAGTGGTTCCGTATCGAAAACACACGCAATTGACTTCAGGCTCACAAAGTCGCTACCTATTTGCTGCGATCCGTATTCCAACTTAAAGTGACTACTTGGAAGCAAAGGACGTTACATCCACTGGGGGAGTTTGATGACTAGATTTACTTGGGCGCTGGCGTTAACAACTTTGATCTTTTCGATGCCATCATATGGCTTCATTCTTTCGGAACGCTGGACCAACACTGCAA
>CAYYHV010000232.1:0-5258 GCA_964471695.1 uncultured Pirellulaceae bacterium | reverse complement strand
CTGCAACCGATGGCGGCGGCTTACAGTTTGGTGACCCAACCACAATCACGTGGAGTATCATTCCCGACGGGACCAACATCAGCGGTGAAGGCCCTAGCGATTTCATCGCGGTGATGGACACTATCATCGGGGCTGGGCCTGGCGGAAGCGATCTGACGCAACGCCCCTGGTTTACGCTTCTGGAACAGTCCTTTGGTCGCTGGGAAGAACTCGGCGGAATCACGCATGTTTACGAACCCAACGATATTGGCGGTTCAAGTCCCGGTAGCAATGGTGTGTTGGGTAGTCGAGGCGACGTTCGCATTGGCGGCGTTTTTCAGGATGGGAATTCGGGTGTGCTCGCCTTCAACTTTTTCCCCAATTCGGGCGGAGACATGGTTCTCGACACCGGCGACACGAATATCATCAGCAACTCGAATAACAACTTCCGCGCCTTCCGCAACATCATCATGCACGAACATGGACACGGAATTGGCATTAGCCACATTGAATCCAGCAATGCCAACTTCCTGATGGAACCCTTCCTTGCAACATCCTTCGACGGTCCACAATTGGACGATATCCGTGCCTTACATCGGGGCTATGGCGACAAGTTCGAAAAGGAAAACAACGGGAACGGAAACGATACGATCGGGAACGCCATCGCTCTTGGCTCACCAGCCAGCGGAAGCCCACTCGTCATCGGAACCGCCGGCAATCAGACTGCCGTCCCAGCTACCGAAACGGATTTCGTCAGCATCGACCAAAATACCGATACGGATTTCTTTTCGTTCAACGTAGCTTCGTCCGGCGAAGTCATGATCAATCTGCAACCCCAGGGCGCAACGTTTAACCAAGGCGCCCAAGGAGGCAACCAGAGTGCCTTCAACACACGAACTGTGAGCGACCTGACGTTGGCCTTCTTTGACCAGAACCAGAGTCTCGTTACCGTCGCGAATGTGACCGATGAAGGCGGAAGCGAGAACATTTCGGCCAGCCTCGATGTAGCAGGCGACTATTATGTTCGCATCACTGGAACGGCCAACAACATTCAGTTCTATCAGCTGTCCATTGACTTCGACGGAGTCGCCACGCCTTCGGTCGATTTTGACGGCAACGGCACGGTCGGTTGCGATGATGTCGATGCTCTGGTTGCGGCCATTGTTGCAGCAACCAATGACACCACTTTCGATCTAACAGGCGACGGCGTGGTGAACACTGCGGACCTTGATTTGTGGCTGGTCGATGCAGGTGCGATTAATAACGCATCTGGTGGAGCCTACCTGAGTGGCGACGCGAATCTCGATGGCGTGGTCGACGTTCTTGATTTCAATCAGTGGAACGCCAACAAGTTCCAGGCCGAACCGGCATGGTGTTCAGGAGACTTCACAGCTGATGGCGTTGTCGATGTCCTCGACTTTAACCGATGGAATGCGAACAAGTTCCAGAGTTCAGATGCTGCAGCCGTGCCCGAGCCATCTATGACATTGTTGCTGATGCTCGGCGCAGTCGCGATGCTGGCTTCTCGCCGCGCGGGCTCTGTTGGAATTTCTATTGATTCCAAACATTAAAATCTGCAACATCGACGACCCCGTCTGCGTTGAAATCACCCCGACTCCACCTAGCGTCGAGGTTTTCAGTTCGCCATCGTAGTTCTTGTAAGCTCCCAGAAAGATAATCGGGGAGAAAGATAATCGGGGACATCCACACTTCAGCTGCTTCTGTTGGATTGGCTGTCCCCGTTTGTTCCGCCGTTGTTCCTCGAAGAACCGTTCCTAGTGCCAAAAACGGCTCATTGCGCACAAGTCCGACTTCGTCTGCTTCTAACACGGCCCAACATGACGTGAAATCCCACACCACATTACATGTAGTTTCTGGGGTTCATCGGGCTCGATCGAATATACCGGCGGGGAAACGAATGAACTTTTGACCGACGAGTATCTTTCCCTCGGCTTCAATACCGATGACCAACGGATCCCTCACTTCTCTACGCGTTCCTAGGCGTCTCCAGTGTTGTACACGTAGGTACGGGTAAATATAGCCAATGGTTGTTCCCACGAACGCGTCACAATTGTCGCTGGACTCGCCAGAGTTCAGACCATGGCCAATCGCATGCCGAAGTCGGGCGACTCCAACTCCAAACCATGATTTGGGTGTCAGCCGAAAACAGCCTACTTGACATGCAACCAAATGGCTGCATATACTCTGCCGTAATGACACGGGAAAATCCAGCAGGTCTCGATGCCGTATTTCATGCTTTGGCAGATTCGACTCGACGAACGATCCTTGAAGAACTTTCAAAGCGTGACGATCAATCGTTATTCGAGATTTGTGTCCGGCTAGTTGAAGGACATGGGCTGTCCATGAAACGGCAATCCATTTCTAAGCATCTCGCCGTTTTGGAAACTGCCGACTTGATCAGAACAAGCTGGCAGGGGCGAACAAAATTGCATTCGTCCAACCTATCGTCGGCGGTCCTCCCAATCACTCGGTGGCTGAAGAAACACAAATAGGAGCCAGCATGAAGATTCTTGGTACGAGCGTGCCTGTAGAAGACCAAGCCAAAGCCTTAACGTTCTACACCGAGACACTGGGATTTGAGCTGAAGCACGACATCCCACTTGGTAAGCATCGTTGGCTATCGCTCACGTCCCCGGGCGACCCCGATGGCGTTGAACTTTTACTAGAACCCAATGATCATCCAGCCGTCGAGACGTTCCAAGAAGCGCTTGTCCGCGATGGGATTCCGTTCACAATGTTTGGCGTAGCAGACATTGAATCAGAGCATAAGCGATTGACGGAATTGGGCGTCAGCTTTACCCAACCGCCTACAAAACATGGTGACGTGACAACCGCAGTGTTCGCTGACACCTGTGGTAACCTTTTGCAAATCATACAAACACCTTAGGGACTTCGGGGGCGGCAGCACTTCGCCATGGGGCCGGCGTCGAACACATCATCGTCCCGTAGGGGCGACAGCGTGGTTGCTGTCCCCACTCCGTGGCTGCTAACGATTAACCTCACTCAAGAGAGTCGCATAAAATGAAACGACGAAACGTTCTTCGCATTGGAGCCGCTTCATTGGCGCTCCCGGTGGCCGCAATGCTAAACCTTGGCTGCACGCCATCTGCTCATGACAGCGTCTCCGATGCCGGCGACGACACCAAAACGGATTCAACCAAAGTCAACCAACCTTCAACCCACGAGAGTGCTGTGAAAATCTTTTACCTCGAGATTGTGACTCCGGATATCGACGCTGCCTGCAACCTATATTCGAAGATGTATAGTGTCACCTTCGGTGATCCCAATCCCAGCCTTGGTGGCGCACGCACAGCCGACTTAGACGGCGGTGGAATGCTAGGAGTCCGGTCGCCACTTCGCGAAACCGAGGCTCCCGTGGTTCGCCCCTACGTGCTCGTCGACGATATCAAAAAGGCAGTCGCAGCAGCCGCCGAAGCGGGCGCGGAAATTGCGATGGAACCCATGGCAATTGGCGACCTTGGCCAGTTCGCAATTGTGATCCACGGTGGGATAGAATCTGGACTTTGGCAGCATTAGCCAGCGAGTGACTTTAGCAAACTTAAATAGAGGCAATCGGGCGATTGACTGTGGCTTGCATCTGCCCGTGAGAGTTGTCTGCCATGACCTCACTACATATACGAACTCGAATCAAAATCTGTTGCATTTCGTCCGTCGAAGAAGCGAAGCAGGCCGTCCTCGCGGGAGCTGATGCCCTTGGCCTTGTAAGCGAAATGCCTTCAGGTCCGGGAGTCATCGAAGATGAATTGATAAGGGAGATTGCTGCGATTGCACCTCCAGCGGTTGGGACCTTTTTGCTTACACAGCGCACGCTAGCGACCGATATCGCCGAGCAAACTAAATACTGTGGTACCAATACGGTCCAAGTCGTCAACCACATCGAACCGGATGAATGGCACAAACTTGCGAGACTGTTGCCGAGTGCAATCCGACGCATCCAGGTTGTGCATGTCGAAGGCGGTAACTCCATCAATTTGATCGAGCAATACGCTCCCTTCGTTCACGCATTCCTGCTCGACTCCGGCACACCGTCAGCCCGTGTGCCGGAGCTGGGCGGCACTGGACGAGTGCACGACTGGGACGTAAGCTCGCAATTTGTCCAACGTTCCCCAAAGCCGGTGTTTCTCGCCGGGGGAATTAATGCCGCCAATGTCCAACGCGCAATTTCGAAGGTCCAGCCCTATGGTTTGGACCTTTGCTCTGGTGTCCGCATGAATGGCAAACTTTCGCCTGACAAGCTGCAGGAATTCATGAAGCAAGCGAAACGTCCGGACGCGCTGAAAACATGACGGATACATTAAGGGCAAAAGCAGTTAGACTTTTCAAAAGAGGTGAATATGATTCTGCCTTTGCCCTGCTTAATCGCAGAATAGCAAAGACAGACTCCGATTCTGAGAAATCGGTCTTACTCACTTTTCATGGCAACTTCTTTCGACAGTTGAAACGCTATAAGGAAGCGGCCAAGTCGCTGTCGGAAGCAGTAGCAATACGCCCAAAGAACTGGATCGCTTTGGCTTTATTGGGACGAACCAGTATGGAGTCCAAGAATTTCGACAGGGCAATCACGCGACTCCGAAATGCCTCTAAATTGGCACCGATCGACACACACGCTTCACTGTTTACACTCATCGCAATAAGTCACCTCTACTCTGGGAGACCTTCAGCCGCCAAAGATTTTGCGGAGCGAGCCCTGGATATTGATCCAGAATGGGAAGAGGCACAAGCCATTCGCGACGCGTGCCTTAGTGAGTTAGATTCTTTTGGGTAATAATGTGAGCTGATTGCATTGCTGCGCAGACGGGAAAACGAGATAAGCCGTAGCGCGTTGCATTGAACTCACTTATCCTTTTTTCGTTTCTTCTTTCCCCGTTTCACCTCTTTCGCTAACGCTTCAAACTTAGGCTGCCAGAATTGCCGGAACGGCTCCAACCATTGGTCAATATCCTGCAGTCCACTTGGTTCGAGCGAATAGATTCGCCGTGCTCCATCCACACGCACGTTTGCGAATCGGTTGTCTCGCAGCACCTTGAGATGCTGGGAGATTGCCGATTGCGAGATACCAAACTCTTCCCCAACTGTTGCCACTACCTCTCCCGAGGACAGCTCACTAACGCATAAATCTTCGAGGATTCGCCGTCGTACGGGATCACTCAAAATTGCAAATGCCTGCATCGTTCCCTCACTCCGAATGTTGCTGCTACTCGCCACAGTAGAACGCAGCTGTTTCTGCCGCCATCGAC
>CAYYHV010000231.1:0-12043 GCA_964471695.1 uncultured Pirellulaceae bacterium | reverse complement strand
CCGGCTGTGAACTCTGGGTTCAGCGGCACGGCGGGAAGTGACATACTCAACGGTTCGGCCAGCGACGTGCTCGAGCCCGGTCAGTCCTTCACGGTCACATTGGTCGTGGAGATTGATCCGGACAGTGCCACAGGTAACTTCAATGCCGCGGGGCAGTTGGAGAATGCCGCGACGGGTGGTGGCGAAGGAGCCATGGGGCCGATCACCAGCGATTCGGACGATCCGGCGAATCCAACGAATACGGATAGTGACAGTGATGGTCAGCCCGACGATGAAACGACGCTTGCGATCGGCGACCTCGAAGTCACCAAGACCGCCGGCGCGGCTCAACCGTCCAATCAGGTTGCCGGAGCCACGGGTGCTGCGGGCAACTACGTCGTGCCCTACACGATCACGATCAGCAATACGGGGAACGCACTCGTTGACAATCTCAGCCTGATCGAAGACCTCGACGCAGCCTTTGGTGGAGCCTTCATCGGCATCGTCGGGGCTCCCGCGATCACGCCTGTCAATACTTCGGGCAATACGTCGGTCGCTGCGAACACTTCGGCGTTCAATGGCAATGCGACCCCGGAAGTATTCAATACCGCCACCAGTCAACTAGGTATTGGTGATTCCGTCACCGTCGTCATCAATGTCGAGATTGATCCGGACAATGCGACGGCCAACCTCGTTGGCGGCCTGTTGGAAAACTCCGCGACCGCCAGCGGCTCCGATCCTGCCGGCAATCCAGTCACCGACGACTCGGACGATCCGACCGATCCGACTGGCGACGATGATCCGACTTCGTTCAGCGTCCCCGACGTTTCCTTGGCCAAGTCCGTAACGAATGTTGCTCCGGCGACAACGGTTGGTAACTACAACGTGACCTTCACGCTGACGTTCGCCAACACGGGACTGGAAGACCTGAGTAACCTCAGTTTGACTGATGACTTGGCCAGCCAATTTGGCGGAGCCTTTGTGGGGGTCGTGAGCGTCAATGTCGTCAACGTGGACTCGACGACTCCACCTGCTGCCAGCGGAGCGTACAACGGCACGGCCGGTAGCGATATGCTTGTTGGAGCCGCAACTGACCTCGTCGAACCCGGCCAGTCGTTCAACGTCGAGCTGGTTGTTGAAGTCGATCCTGATAGTGCGACTGGCAACTTCAATGCTGCGGGACAGCTCGAGAACTCAGCCACTACACAGGCCGACGGTGCATCGGGTACGGTCACGACGGATTCGGATAGTCCCACGGATGCGACCAACGAAGACGACGACGGCGACGGTCAACCCGATGATGAGACGGCGTTGGCAATCGGCGACCTCGAAGTCCTCAAGACTTCTGGAGTTCCTGTTCCCGCCAGCTCGGTTCCGGCATCGAGCGGAATTGCGGGCAATCTGGTCGTGCCTTATTCGATCACGGTCAATAACACGGGTAACGATCTGATCGACAATCTCAGTCTGATCGAAGACATGACGTCCGCGTTCGGCGGAGCCTTTATCGGTGTGGTGGCGGCTCCCACAATCACGGTAACGAACACTTCGGGCAACGCAGTCGTCAACGGAAACACTACGACATTTGACGGTGATACGACAACGGAATTGCTGGATGTCGCCACCAGCCAGCTTGGCATCGGCGACTCATTTGTGATCAGCTTTACCGTCGAGGTCGATCCGGACCATCCGCTCGCCAACCTTATTGGCGGTGCGTTGCTCAATGCGGCGACGGGTTCCGGTACGGACTCGAGCGGCAACCCTGTCAGCGACGTTTCGGATGATCCGACGAACCCCAACAGCGACTCGGACGACCCCACTAGCTTCAGCCTCGCCGGACTCGCGCTGACGAAAGCCGTCGGGGCCACTACCGCCGCCGCGACGACAGGCAACTACAACGTTACCTACAACTTTACGTTTGAGAACACGGGTAGCGAAGACCTTTCGAATCTGTCGATCGAAGATGATCTCGCGACGCAATTCGGTGGAGCCTTCATTGGCGTCGTCAGCATCAACGTAGTTAACGTCGATGCGACAAATCCGCCCGCCGTAAATTCGGCATTCGATGGAACGGCTGGCAGCGACATGCTCAACGGAGCGGCTGGCGACGTTCTCGAACCTGGCCAGTCGTTTACCGTCTCGCTCGTTGTTGAGATTGATCCCGACAATGCGACGGCTGTCTTCAATGCGAGTGGACAGCTGGAGAACGCCGCGACTGGAAGTGGCGAAGGCGTCATGGGGCCGATCACCAGTGATTCGGACGATCCGGCGAACCCAACCGATACGGATAGCGACAGCGACGGACAGCCTGATGACGAAACGACGCTTGCGATCGGCGACCTGGAAGTCACCAAAACGGCAGGCACGGCGCAACCCTCGAATCAGGTCGTGGGGGCCACAGGAACCGCCGGCAATTTTGTCGTGCCCTACACGGTTACGATCAACAACACCGGTAACGCCTTGGTTGACAACCTGAGCCTTGTGGAAGATTTGGCGACGCAGTTCGGAGGCGCCTTTATTGGCATCGTGGGCTCGCCCACAATCACGCCTACCAACACTTCGGGTAATACCTCGGTGGCTGCGAACCCAGTGACTTTCAATGGCGGCACGTCAACCGAAGTCTTCAATGTGGCGATCAGCCAACTGGGCATTGGTGATTCCGTCACGGTTGTGATCAATGCGGAAATCGACCCGGACAACGCTACGGCCAACCTTGTCGGCGGTCTTTTGGAAAACTCCGCTACTGCGGGTGGCACCGATCCGGCAGGCAACCCAGTCACCGACGACTCGGATGACCCGACCGATCCGACTGGCGACGATGATCCGACTTCGTTCAGCATTCCCGATGTATCTTTGGGCAAGTCGATTGTAAGCGTAGTGCCTGCCACGACGGTCGGTAACTTCAACGTGACGTATCAATTGACTTTCACAAACACGGGTCTCGAAGAGCTCACAAACCTCAGCCTTACGGATGACTTGGCCACGCAATTCGGTGGGGCATTCGTCAACGTTGTCAGCGTGGGCGTTGCGAACGTCGATGCGACTCGCCCACCTGTTCCCAACGGTGGCTACGACGGCACGGCCGGCAGCGACATGCTAAGCGGCTCGGCAACGGACCTCGTCGAGCCCGGACAATCGTTCAATGTGACATTGGTTGTCGAAGTCGATCCTGATAGTGCGACAGGCAATTTTAACGCAGCCGGGCAGCTCGAAAATTCCGCCACGACACAGGGTGACGGTACGAGTGGAACCGTTACCGCGGACTCAGACAGCCCAACGGACACCACCGACGAAGACGACGACAACGACGGACAACCGGATGATGAAACGACGCTGACCATTGGCGACTTGGAAGTTCTCAAGACTGCCGGCGCCCCGGTACCAGCCAGCACGGTTCCCGCTTCCAGTGGAACGTCTGGGAACGTGGTTGTGCCCTACTCCGTTAGCGTGATCAATACTGGTAATGACTTGATCGACAATCTTAGCGTGGTCGAAGATTTGGCGACGCAGTTTGGTGGAGCCTTTGTTGGCCTGATCGGCACGCCAACGTTTACCGTGACCAACACGTCCGGCAATGCGGTCGTGAACGCCAACACGACGCCGTTCAATGGCAACACGACGACTGAGATTCTGGATGCAGCGACCAGCCAACTTGGTATTGGCGACTCGGTGGTCATCAACTTCACTGTCGAAGTCGATCCGGACGATCCACTGGCCAATCTTGTCGGTGGAGCCCTGCTCAATGCGGCCACCGGTTCCGGTACGGACTCGAGCGGCAACACCGTCAGTGACGTTTCCGATGATCCAACCAATCCAACCAGTGACTCGGACGATCCGACCAGCTTCAGTTTGGCTGGCCTGGCGCTCAGCAAGTCGTTGGGTCCAGTGACTCCGGCTACGACGACTGGCAACTATAACGTGACGTACAACTTCACGTTCGAAAACACCGGCAGCGAAGACCTGTCCAACCTGTCGATCGAAGATGACCTCGCGACTCAGTTCGGTGGAGCCTTTATCGGCATCAGCAGCGTGAGCGTCGTCAACGTGGATGCTACGACACCGCCTGCCGTAAACACCGGATACGATGGCTCGGCGGGCAGCGACATGCTGCTTGGCTCGGCAAGTGATCAAGTCGAACCCGGCCAATCGTTCACCGTTACGTTGGTTGTCGAGATTGATCCTGACAATCCAGCCGGAAATTTCAACGCCAATGGCGAACTAGAAAACTCGGCGACCGGTGGCGGTGAAGGAGCCACGGGTCCGATCACCAGCGATTCCGATGATCCGACGAATCCAACTGACTCGGACAGCGACAGTGATGGCCAGCCTGACGATGAAACGACACTTGCGATTGGCGACCTCGAAGTCACCAAGACCGCCGGCACGGCGCAACCTTCGAACCAAGTGGGTGGTGCCACAGGTGCCGCCGGCAATTACGTTGTGCCGTATACGATCACGATCAACAACACGGGCAACGCGATCGTTGACAACCTTAGTCTGGTTGAAGACCTCGACGCAGCCTTTGGCGGAGCGTTCATCGGTGTTGTCGGCACACCAGCGATTACGCCTACGAACACATCTGGAGACACATCCGTCGCTGCCAGCCTTTCCACCTTCAATGGCGACACAACGACAGAGGTTTTCAATACCCTCACCAGCCAACTTGGTATCGGCGATTCGGTCACCGTGGTCATCAACGTCGAGATCGACCCGGATAACGCCACAGCCAACCTGGTTGGCGGCCTCTTGGAGAACTCAGCCACAGCCGGTGGCACCGACCCTTCGGGCAACCCGGTCACCGATGACTCGGACGATCCATCCGATCCTACGGGTGATGACGATCCGACTTCGTTCAGCGTCCCCGACGTCTCGCTTACCAAGTCGGTAACCAGCACCGTGCCTGCGACAACAGTTGGAAATTACAACGTGACTTTCACGCTGACGTTCACCAACACAGGGCTCGAAGACCTGACCAACCTCAGCCTCACCGATGACTTGGCGACGCAGTTTGGCGGAGCCTTTATCGGTGTCGTCAGCGTCAATGTGGTCAACGTGGACGCCACGACTCCACCCATCGCCAACGCCGGTTTCACCGGTGCCGCCGGCAGCGATATGCTCGTTGGAACGGCGACTGATCTGGTCGAACCTGGCCAGTCGTTCACCGTAGCATTGGTTGTCGAAGTCGATCCGGACAATGCGACGGGTAACTTTAACGCGGCTGGGCAGCTTGAGAACTCAGCCACGACGCAAGGTGACGGAACCACGGGTACGGTCACCACTGAATCGGACAGCCCCACCGATACGACGGACGAAGACGACAACAACGACGGCCAGCCCGACGACGAAACCACACTGACAATCGGCGATCTCGAAGTCCTGAAAACAGCCGGTGTTCCCGTGCCTGCAAGCACGGTTCCGGCTTCGACAGGAACTTCGGGGAATCTTGTTGTGGCTTACGCAGTCACTGTTCTCAACACGGGTAACGATCTGATCGACAATCTGAGCGTCGTGGAAGATTTGGCGACAGAATTTGCTGGAGCCTTCGTCGGATTGATCGGGACGCCAACGATCACCGTGACGAATAACTCTGGCAACGCCGTTGTGAATGGGAATTCCACCGCGTTCGATGGGGATACAACGACGGAATTGCTCGACACCGCGACCAGCCAACTGGGCATTGGTGATTCAGTCGTGATCGGGTTCACCGTCGAAGTCGATCCGGATGATCCCCTCGCGAATCTCGTCGGTGGTGCCCTGCTCAACGCAGCGACCGGTTCCGGAACGGACTCGAGTGGCAATCCTGTCAGCGACGTTTCGGATGACCCGACCAACCCAGCCAGCGACTCGGACGATCCGACCAGCTTCAGTCTGGCTGGCTTGGCACTTGCCAAGTCCTTGACCTCGGTGTCACCTGCCACAACGACTGGCAACTACAACGTGACGTACACCTTCACCTTCGAAAACACCGGTAGCGAAGACCTTTCGAATCTTTCAATCGAAGACGATCTCGCATCGCAATTCGGCGGCGCCTTTATCGGCGTCGTCAGTATTAACGTGGCGAACGTCGATGCGACGACCCCACCTGCCGTGAACGCCGCGTTCAATGGCACGTCTGGTAGCGACATGCTAGTCGGATCGCCAAGTGATCAGATCGAGCCTGGTCAATCGTTCACCGTATCACTTGTCATCGAAGTCGACCCTGATAACGCGTCGGCCATTTTTAACGCCAACGGCGAACTGGAAAACTCAGCGACTGGCGGTGGCGACGGAGTCATGGGGCCGATTACCAGTGATTCGGATGATCCGTCGAACCCTACCAATACGGATAGCGACAGCGATGGCCAGCCCGACGACGAAACGACGCTTGCGATCGGCGACCTCGAAGTCACCAAGACGGCCGGCACGGCTCAGCCAGCAAACCAAGTCGCCGGTGCTGTCGGTACCGCCGGCAACTTTGTTGTGCCTTACACGATCACAATCAACAATACAGGCAACGCACTCGTCGACAACCTTAGCCTGATTGAAGACCTCGATGCCGCCTTCGGTGGCGCATTCATTGGTCTTGTGGGTGCTCCCGCGATTACTCCGACGAATGCTTCCGGTGACACGGCGGTTGCCGCCAACACCACTGCTTTCGATGGCGATACGACGACTCAGGTATTTAACACGGCGACCAGCCAACTGGGTATCGGCGATTCTGTCACTGTCGTGATCAACGTCGAGATTGACCCGGACAATGCCACGGCGAACCTTGTCGGCGGACTCTTGGAGAATTCAGCGACAGCGGGGGGCACTGATCCAGCGGGTAACCCTGTTACTGACGACTCGGACGATCCAACCAACCCAACGGGCGATGATGACCCAACTTCGTTCAGCGTTCCCGACGTTTCCTTGGTGAAAACCGTTAGCGGCGTCGTGCCTGCCACCACGGTCGGAAATTACAACGTGACCTTCTCGTTGACCTTTGCAAACACCGGGCTTGAGGATTTGACCAACCTCAGTCTCACGGATGACCTGGCGACGCAGTTTGGCGGAGCCTTTATCGGTGTGGTCAGCGTCAGTGTCGTCAATGTGGATGCTGCGACTCCGCCCGTCGCCAACGCCGGTTTTGATGGCACGGCTGGCAGCGACATGCTCAATGGTTCTGCGACCGATCTGGTCGAACCCGGCCAATCGTTCACCGTCAATTTGGTTGTCGAAGTCGATCCGGACAATGCGACCGGGAATTTCAACGCCGCCGGGCAACTTGAGAATTCGGCAACGACGCAGGGCGACGGTACGACAGGTAGCGTTACCACGGATTCGGACAACCCAACCGATCCGACGAACGAAGATGACAATAACGACGGCCAGCCTGATGACGAAACTACGCTGACGATCGGCGACCTCGAAGTTCTAAAGACCGCCGGCGTGCCCGTGCCAGCCAACACGGTGCCCGCATCAAGCGGGACTTCGGGTAATCTCGTTGTGCCTTACTCGGTCACGGTAATCAATACCGGCAACGACTTGATCGACAATCTGAGCGTCATCGAAGATTTGGCTACCTCGTTCGGCGGAGCCTTTACCGGGCTGATCGGCACCCCAACGATCACCGTGACGAACGCTTCGGGCAACGCAGTCGTTAACGGCAACACGACTGCGTTCAACGGCAGTACGACAACCGAGTTGCTCGACACTGCGACCAGCCAATTGGGCATTGGCGACTCGGTCGTGATCGGCTTCACCGTCGAAGTCGATCCTGACGATCCGCTTGCCAATCTTGTTGGTGGTGCTCTGCTCAACGCAGCTACGGGTTCGGGGACAGATTCGAGTGGCAATCCAATCAACGATGTCTCGGACGACCCCACTAATCCCACCAGCGACTCAGACGATCCGACCAGCTTCAGTCTGGCTGGCTTGGCGCTTGCCAAATCGCTTACTGCCGTTGTACCCGCTACGACGACTGGCAACTACAACGTGACGTACACGTTTACGTTCGAAAACACCGGTAGCGAAAACCTTTCGAACCTTTCAATCGAAGACGACCTTGCATCGCAATTTGGAGGCTCGTTCATCGGCGTGATCAGCGTCAGTCTAACCAATGTTGACGCGACCAATACTCCAGCCGTTAACAGCGGATACGACGGTACGGCTGGTAGTGACATGCTGCTAGGAAATGCGAGTGATCAACTCGAGCCGGGTCAATCGTTCAACGTCACACTGGTTGTCGAAGTCGATCCTGACAACGCAACGGGCATCTTTAACGCCAACGGTGAACTGGAAAACTCAGCGACTGGCGGTGGTGACGGAGTCATGGGGCCCATCACCAGTGATTCGGATGACCCGTCGAACCCAACCAATACGGACAGCGACAGTGACGGTCAGCCCGACGACGAAACGACGCTTGCGATCGGCGACCTGGAAGTCACCAAGACCGCGGGCACTGCTCAGCCTGCAAACCAAGTGGCGGGAGCCACGGGTGCCGCCGGTAACTTTGTCGTGCCTTACACGATCACCATCAACAATACGGGCAACGCACTCGTCGACAACCTCAGCCTGACTGAAGACCTCGACGCAGCCTTTGGCGGAGCCTTCATTGGCATTGTCGGAACGCCTTCGTTCACGACAACCAACACTTCTGGCGATTCATCGGTCTCCGGCAACCTTGGGATCTTCAATGGAAGCACGACGCCCGAAGTCCTCAACACAGCGGTAAGCCAACTGGGCATTGGCGACTCGGTCGCAGTTCTCATTAACGTCGAGATTGATCCGGACAATGCCACGGCGAATCTGATTGGCGGCTTGCTGGAAAACTCAGCCACTGCCGGTGGCACCGACCCTTCGGGCAACCCGGTTACCGACGATTCGGATGATCCAAGCGATCCGACGGGCGACGATGATCCGACTTCGTTCAGCATTCCGGACATCTCGCTTGCCAAGTCGATTGGCTCGGTGACCCCAGCCGCCAGCACAACGGTTGGTAACTACGATGTCGAATACAACCTGACCGTGACGAACACGGGCAACGAAGACCTATCCAACCTTTCACTGGTGGATGACTTGGCGACGCAGTTCGGCGGTGCCTTCGTTGATGTTATCAGTCTCAGCCTCGTCAACGTCGACGCGAGCAATACACCAACTGTCAACTCAGGATTCGATGGAACCAGTGGAAGCGACATGTTCCTCGGCTCAGCCGCCGACTTGCTCGAGCCGGGTCAATCGTTCAACGTTACGATCATCGTCGAAGTCGATCCAGACAACGCAACTGCCAATCTGAGTGCGACAGACCAGCTTGAGAATACTGCCACCATCTCAGGTGCCGGTACGACGGGAACCATCAGCAGTGATTCGGACAATCCAACCGATGCGACGAACGAAGACGATGATGGCGACGGCCAACCGGATGATGAAACGGCCTTGGCGATTGGCGATCTCGAAGTCTTCAAGACGGCAGGTACTCCGCTGCCTGCGACGACTTTCCCAGGAGCCTCGGGGATCAGCGGCAATCTGGTTGTGGCTTACACGATCACGATCAACAACACGGGCAACTCGTTGATCACCGGTCTCACGCTAGTCGAGGATTTTGCGACGGAGTTTGGTGGTGCTTTCGTCAGTCTGATTGGCACGCCGACGATTACGCCGACTAACGCTTCGGGCGATACCACAGTCAACGGAAACCCAACAGCGTTCGACGGGGCCGCGACAACGGAGCTGTTGGATACGGCAACCAGTCAACTGGGAGTCGGCGACTCGGTGGCGGTGACCGTTGTTGTCGAAGTCGACCCGGATGATCCACTGGCAAATCTTGTCGGCGGTTCACTGCTGAACTCCGCGGTCGCGGGCGGAACGGATTCCAACGGCAACCCCGTGAGCGACGTTTCGGATGATCCGACCAACCCCAACAGCGATACGGATGATCCGACCAGCTTCAGCCTGGCTGGGATTTCCCTGACGAAAGCGTTGTCTTCGGTCACACCGGCTACGACAACTGGCAACTACAACGTGACCTACGACTTTGTGGTTGAGAACGTCGGTAGTGAGAACCTGTCCAATCTGACGCTTGTCGATGAACTCGCGACGCAATTTGGTGGCGCTTTTATTGGTGTCGTGAGTGTCGCGGTGACGAACGTGGATGCGACTTCGGCGCCACTGGCCAACAGTGGCTACAACGGAACCACCGGCAGCGACATGCTCAGTGGCTCGGCAGCCAACTTGCTCGAGCCTGGGCAGTCTTTCATGGTGACACTGGTTGTCGAAGTCGATCCTGACAACGCTACAGCGACTTACAACGCGGCTGGCGAGTTGGAAAACCTGGCTACGGCTGGCGGCGACGGCGACATGAACACCGTCACCACGGACTCGGATGATCCCACCGATCTGACGAACGAAGATGACGACAACGACGGCCAACCCGACGACGAAACGGGCATCAGCATCGGCGACCTGGAAGTCTTCAAGACGGCCGGAGCCCCTTCGCCGGCCAATTCAGTCGTCGGATCAACGGGCACATCGGCGAACTTCGTCGTGCCGTTTACGATCACGATTAATAACACGGGTAACTCGACTGTTTCCAATCTGAGTGTCATCGAAGACTTGGCCACCCAATACGGTGGAGCCTTCATTGGCATCGTTGGGACGCCAACGATTACTGCCACCAACACCTCAGGCAATACCGTCGCAGCAGCGAACCCCACGACCTTCAATGGCAACACCACGACCGAAGTCTTCAATACTGCCGTCACACAACTCGGTTTTGGCGACTCGATTACCGTCGTGATTGAAGTCGAGATTGATCCGGACAATCCCGCAGCGGTACTGGTCAATGGCGTCCTGGAAAACTCAGCCGTTGCCAGTGGCACAGATTCAAGTGGCAATCCAGTTACCGACGATTCCGATGACCCGACGAATCCAACCGGCGATGACGACCCCACCGGGTTCAGCCTGCCTGATATTGGAGTCGCGAAATCGGTAACGGGTTTCGCACCGGCTGCCAGCGGTACGACGGGCAACTACGATGTCGAGTACACGCTGACGGTAAACAACACCGGGACAGAGAACCTCGCGAATCTTTCGCTCGTCGACGACTTGGCGACTCAGTTTGGTGGAGCCTTTGTGGGCGTCAACAGTGTCGCGGTTGTCAACGTTGACGCGACGAGCGTACCCACAGTCAACGCGACTTACGACGGCACGCTGGGCAGCGACATGCTTCTTGGTTCAGCCGGCGATGTTGTCGAACCCGGCCAGTCGTTCACGGTAACATTGTCGATTGAAGTCGATCCAGATTCGGCGACTGGTAACTTCAACGCCAATGGCGAATTGGAGAATTCTGCGACAGCCACCGGCGTTGGGCCAAGTGGCTCGACCAGCAGCGATTCGGATAGTCCGGCCGATCTGACAGATGAAGACGATGATGGCGACGGTCATCCAGATGACGAGACGCCGCTGGCCATTGGCGATCTGGAAGTCTTCAAAACGGCTGGCACGATTGTCCCATCGAATCAGTTTGCCGGAGCCACCGGTACGACGGGCAACTTTGTGGTTCCCTACACAATTGAGATTCACAATACCGGCAACGACGTTGTGGATAACCTGAGCCTGAATGAAGACCTGGCCACAGCCTTCGGTGGAGCCTTTGTGGGCATTGTTGGGGCTCCGGCGATCAGTTCAACCAATTCCTCGGGTGATACGGTGGCATCGGCAGCCACGCCAACCTTCGACGGGAACGCGAACGTAGAAATCCTCAACACCGCGACGGCACAAATCGGCGTGGGCGATTCTGTCACCGTCGTTATCCAGGTTGAGCTTGACCCGGACGATCCGCTGGCCAACCTGATGAACGGCTCTTTGGAGAACTCGGCGACTGCGTCCGGTACCGATTCGAGTGGCAACCCAGTTACCGACGACTCGGACGATCCCACGGACCCAACGGGCGATGATGATCCAACGGGAATTAGCGTTCCCGATATTGGAATTCGCAAATCAGTCGCCAGTTTCGTACCTGCGGCAAGCGGAACGGCTGGCAACTACGACGTCACGTATAACCTGACGGTACGCAACTCCGGTTCTGAAGACCTTACGAATTTGACAC
>CAYYHV010000230.1:0-12119 GCA_964471695.1 uncultured Pirellulaceae bacterium | reverse complement strand
GTGGAAACCAGCCAAAGGGCTCGAAATGGAAAATGTCCTGCTCGGAACCACGCCAGCGACCATTCGCTTTCCGTTGGTTATGAATGAATTGCCTCTGCCACAAGAAGGCTCGCGTTTCCGAACCGGTATTCGTCTTTTGGAGGACGCCATCGCCGAATTTGCCATTCCGGGCAACCAACAAACGCCGACGCTTCGTATGACGTCGAATGCGGTAACCCTGTTCGATCGTCAGTCTCGAGTCGTTGCTGAAAAGTCCCAGTCTTATGACGAGACCCAAGTTCGGAGTTGTCAATTCTGGTTTGCCGGCTCGTCAATCACGATTGTGGCTGACGGAGAAGTCATCGGTACGGTCTCTTGCAGTTTCGCATCCATTGACGATGCGACGATCACGATTGCCTGCAAGTCCGGAAGAATCGAATTGCGGGACATTGATGTGTGCCGCATCCAGAAAGAAACAGAACCGTAACCGTCCGAGCCCGAACTACCGATCCGGCAGACGCGTGGGCTCCTGAAGCAAGCGTGTGTCTCCCGAGTCTTGCGTAGCCTCGGGCGGGTCGCTACCGGGCGTATCCGACTCGACACCAGTCTTCAATGCTTCCTCGACGAATACCTCGAAGTTAAATGTGCCATTGGCGATTGAGTCGAAGATCGAATCAACAACCATTGTTTTCTCGTATTCCGCAAGCTTGGACATCACTAACTCGATTTCCTTCGGAGTATGCCCCTTATCGCTAAGGAATTTTTTCAGGCTGTCCATTGATGAATCGTGGCTCATAGTTCTCTTCACTCATAAAGTCTCGGCAACAAACACGCAGATGAGACGACGGTCACCACGATTCCTTTCAAGAAAACACAGAAGAAGTCGAAAAAAATTCGCGATCGCCTTGACTCAGTGCTGGGAATGCCAACTTCGGCTCGCAGAAAGTCGTCCAACACGTGCTACAATGCCGCCGCAAAGTCCCTTCGAGATTTGGAGATCCCATGCCAGTGCGAAAACGAGCCCTTCTCGGTTTGATCGTTGCTTGCCTGCCATTTAGCGCCACCGCACAACCAGCAACACAGAAAATTGACCAGGAAAAGAGCGACGTCGTCGACGCGCGCGTCTCATTAGCAACCAAGGACGATCGCGTCACGGTGAACGTGGATGGCAAATTGTTTACCGAGTACATCTTTAAGGGCTATGAAAAGCCAATCCTTTATCCCATCGTCGGACCCTATGGGACGGGCATGACTCGCAATTGGCCGATGAAAAAGGATGTGGTCAACGAAGCCGAAGATCATCCCCATCATAAATCAATCTGGTTTGGACACATGCGAGTCAACGGCGAGAGCTTCTGGCACTCGGGCAAGAAGGCTGGCACGACGCGACAGACAGAACTTGTGTCAGCGAAGGGAAATACGATCAGAGTGAAGAACCAATTGGTCCACCGCGACGGCGAAACGATTGTTGCCACGGACTCGCGAACAATTCGCTTCGCAACGGACGACGACGTGCGAATGATCGAGTACGAAGTCGTCTACCACGCTTCAGAGGGCGACATCAAATTCGGGGACGACAAGGACGGGCAGATGGGCATCCGTATGCACCCTGCTCTGCGAGTCGATGGAAAGATCGCGACGGGTCAGGCAATCAATTCAGCCGGCAATACGACCAAAGACATTTGGGGAAAACGCGCCGCATGGATTGCCTACTGGGGCAAGGTTGACGGCAAAGTCGTGGGCATCGCCGTATTCGACCACCCAACCAATCTTCGCCATCCGACGTGGTGGCACGCTCGAAACTACGGCTTGCTTTCGGCAAATCCTTTCGGCATCCACCACTTCGAGAACAAGCAGGACCATGTCGGCGAGTACACCCTGAAGCAAGGTGACTCGCTCGCGTTTCGTCACATGTTTGTCTTTCACCCAGGCGATCCCCAAGAAGGTAAAGTCGCCGACCGGTACACTAAGTGGATCCGCACAGTTGCGCCTTAGAAAACCGATTCTACGGTCAACACTCGTATAAAAATTACAGGCAATTGGAATACATCTCCGACACGTCCTGCCAACCTGACGTATGGTTTAGATGGCGATCGCGATTCTCGTTGAATCCATCGCCAGGATTGCCGTGCAGAATTGGAACAGCCAATGACGATGTCAGAAGTACGGTTACTGCTGAAGGAATACGAGTCGGAACGATTAAGTGACCGACGCGCCGTCTCACGCAAACCCTTGGTTCGGCCATGCAAAATCGTGGCACGGCATCGCCGAAACGACGTTTACCTCGGATTCTCTCGCGACATATCTGATAAAGGAATTGGTATTATCGGGCAGTTCGAATGGCCCGATCGGTCGGTCGCCCGAGTCTCCGTTCACATGATTAAATTCAGCACGGTCACGTTTGACGCTGAGCTTCGATGGACCGAGCCGTTCGGTGACGGCTGGTTTATCACTGGCTGGGTGTTTCTAGACCGCTGACGCATCTTGCGTTCTATTGTCGCAAGGAATCCGAGAATAGCCCTCATAAAGCCCGCAAGAACTCACTTATATTCCTCTCTGCGCAGACGAAAGCTTAAAACAACAATTGGAATAGGTTGTTCGGCAAAAGTCTCTTACCAGTGCGCAAGCGATGGCTTTCTTCTTTACGTGCCCCAATTGCAGATCGCAAATGCTGGTCGACGAGCATTTCGTCGGCTCATCGGGACCGTGCCGCGAGTGCCATCTTCCTATGACCATCATCGCGCCGGATGACCTCAATGAAACCGCCCGAGGCAAATTACGCTCCGCTTCACTCGATCCACATCCGACTCGACCTTATCACCAATCCGGCAATTCCGCTGGCAAATCGAAGCACCTCCAGCCGCTTCGAGTCATGCTCGCTTTAACAACGGTCGTCATTGGACTTTGGGTCTTGGCTTTCGCGATTGAACGTAGCCGACCGACCCAGATCACGCTAAGTGAACAGCGTAATGCCGGTCACGCTGCCGGAGAGATGTACGGACGCGAATTTCAACGGAACCGAGCCCACAACCAAGCGTTTCGGGCGGAGCTATTAAACCGATTTTATGATGGAAAGTTCACATACGTCCCCATCGTGGCAGCTGTCTGTTTTACCTTCACCTTGTTCTGTGGATTTTCGCTCCAGTACTTAGCAACGTATCTGTTGCGGCGAGTCGGATTGCTGAACGATATCGACGCAATCGTACTCAGCAAAGCCAACAGCGTCGAATTGACACTCGAATCAACCCAACAAGGAACTCCAGTGTGAAGTGGCTTGCAGCATGGATGATAGCGCTGCTGCTCTCCCTTTCAGGTTGTGGAGGACGTAGCACGTACAACGCCGCATACCGTCATGCGTATTACGACACGCGCTATCCCGATGCCGTCGCTGAGGGAAACCGGGTAGGAGAACTGGCAGCGACACGAGCCGCCAAACTTGGCAGCTCATGGCGATTGTATCCAACCGAAGGAATCTCCGGACTGTTGGCAGGAATTCTTGTCGGACTGCTGATCCAATACGGACTACTTGTCTCGTGTCGCCGAAACAATCGCATCCCGTCATGGTTGATTGTCCCTTTCGTCCCGGGTATCACGCGAACTCGCTGCTATGAGTTCCTTGCAAGCCGTACCATGGAATGGGCCGCAGCCGAGCAACAGCGTGACCAAATCGACAGTCAGACTCAACAGCAACTTTACGAACTTGAAGCCGCCTACCACATTGCCCGACAAAGTCTGCTTGCCGCAGATTCGCTCGACGATCTAAGTCGGAATAAGGAACTACAACTTGCGAAACGCGAACTATCCCGAATCGTGACTCTGGCCGAACGCCGGGCTCGTCAATGGAAACTAAAGAACACCTATCGTTGCCCCTTCTGCAGTCGCCTTATCCGATACAAGGACAGTATTGCCGGCACAGAAACGGCCTGTCCAAACGAAAAGTGCATGGGAACGATCCGCTTACCGGAACTCATGACGAAAAGTACAACAACCAACAAACCTTCGGGAGCATGAGAATGAGCGACGAACTTCAGAAACAGAGAACGGATTGGAATTTGTCTGAGTCTGCGCTGGCAAAACAACAGGATGCTGAGGCAATCTCGAACTCGGGAGAACTGATTCACCAAACGGACCCCCAACTCCCGCCGGCTCCACAACTAGAATGTGGCATCTCGGATTCTGATGAGTCGCCACAAGGGGTGTTGGCCAAGTTCCATTCCAATCGACTCAGCCGCAAAGCCTCAATCGCTGCGCTGCGATCTCACTATGACAACCAACTTGAAGCCTTACGTTACACATTGGCAAAAGCCTGTCAGGTCTCAAAGGCCCGAGCCGATGCTACCGCTGAGAAGCATCTCAAAGAACTGGACGCCGGCCACCTCGAAGCTCTAGGACAACTCGGATTGCGTAACAAAGAAACACGTGAGCGAACATTGATCGAGCTAACCGACTCGACCGTCGAGAAACTCAAGGAAGTCCAATCCAAAGACTGGCCCCCTTCGCTCATCGAAGAGACAATTCGGCAGCTGTTCGAAGTTCGCAAGCGAGCCGTAGCGGAAATCATGAACGAATTGGGAGACGAATCCGAATAGGCTTCCTCACCTCAATCGCGTTAAGGCTTGTTTGATCGAGCCGCGTGATCGCAAAATGAGACGGCTCGCACTTTTGGGAAACCCGCCAATCCTCATGTCTTATTTTGAATCACTTGGTACCGCAACTGAATCGCCAGCGGGATGGGCAAACGTCCTGTTTTGAGACCAACTTTGAGCATCTCAAATCAAGACTCTACCGTAAGTTGTTTCAAACAAACGACTTAATCGACTCATTCTACAATCTTCGTCGGACCTGACTGGTTGGCACATGGCGTGCTTTATAGGGGAGATGTCGAAGCGGCTTAGGCTCTTCGATATTAATGCGATGGCCCGCGGGGCCTCTGACGAGCATTTTCTTGAAGGGTTGCCTTGCCCCTGACCCTTCAGGTAGTCAACACGGGTTGGCGCGTCAGGGGTCCCCTTTTTTATTCGCTGGGTCGGTCGCTCTGCGAGGCCGAAAATCGGATTGCGGCTAGAATCATTCGTTGATTTCATACTAGCCTCGCAGAGCAACCGGCCCACATCGGCTGTTTATCATCAATCGCGGCTGGCATTCTCGCCGCCGGGTTCTTCCCTAAGGCCGTCCGATTGATTGGTCGGTCCTAATTGCCGTCAATTCCTGAGAAGTATCGACTCCATTTGGGTTAAGCCTCAACTTCTCATGGCGGTTACCCCCGGGACTACCGGACCAATCATAAGCAGCGAGGGCGCGATGTTATCCGAAATGACTATTCGCAGGTCGATCGGAGCGAGCGTGCCCTTCAATTTCCTCGCTGCGATTGCGTTCGCGTTTCCCCAGAGTTTTGCGGGACGCCTGCTAGACCTCTCCGATGCCCCGGACGTTCATGCGTTCCTACTGGGCTTCATCATCCTACTGTTTGGACTGATGTACTTCTGGATTGCGATGCAGCCGACGATCAATCGGCCTTTACTTACCTTCGGTGGAATGAGCAAAGTCGGCGTATTCCTGGTGGGAATGATCCTATTTGGCTTTGGAAGCGTTTCCTTAATGCTCATCCTTGGACTGGCAGGGGATCTCGCATTCGGATCATTGTGGCTGGGCTGGTTGGCCACGACTCGCTCTAGGAAATAGAGCGATGGCATTGAGCCTCGAGATTGTTTCACAACTACTGCCGCACAAGCTTCGCGAGGCCTTCTTTTAATTCTGTGCCTGACGACTCACTTTAGCCATGAACGCCGCGAAACTCATCGTAGTTCAGACCGCTAACCGTTTCGTTAAGCGTAATCAGGTCGTAAATCCAGCCGATTCCCAGCAGACCACCCGTTAGCAAGTAGATGATTCCGGTTCCCCACTTGCCCAGATAAAAACGATGGACGCCAAACAGGCCAAGTACAAGAAACAAAATCCATGTGAGGCTGTAATCGACATTCCCTCGGACAAACCGCAAGTTGGCTTCTCGGTCCATCGCTGGAATGAGAATCAAGTCGACGAGCCAGCCGATCAAGAACAAGCCGCCCGTAAAAAACCACAGGGCACCAGTTAATGGTTTACCGTAATAGAAACGGTGGGCTCCGGTGAATCCAATCAGCCAGGTAAGGTACCCGACAACCATGGAGTGCGTGTCGCCCGGCCGACCAATTTGAAACTGATTTGAGTGCCCATACTGATAGTAACTTGAAGCAGTTGATGCCATAGCCTTGCCTAGCCCCCTAAGTCGATAGCCGAAAACGACATGCGTCAGAGATTATATTCGCCGAGCCCCCTGGTTTCTTGGCAGGAATCCAAAAAATCAAAGAACCCGCCGATTTAGCGGCTTTCACGGGCAAAGAGGACTCTTACCAGATAAGAGAAGCGACCCGTATTCGCTCAGGCAGGCGTTCTATTGACGATGACCTTGGAATACGTCTTCCGACGATTTCTCGGCAAAAGGCCCAGACAGCGACTCCTGCAAAAGGGCAAAACAATCGGCGGCTGGCACGGGCTTGCTGAACAGAAATCCTTGCATCCTGTCACAGTCAACACTCTTAAGAAACTCGAGCTGCACTTCCGTTTCAACACCTTCACCAACGACTTGCATGCCGAGGTTGTGTGCCAAGGTTGTGACCGAAGCCGCAATGGTTCCATCATCATTGTCGGGAATGTCGCCCACAAACGTCCGGTCGATCTTGAGGCAGTCGATGGGAAAGTGTTTCAGATACCCTAGCGAGGAATACCCTGTTCCGAAATCATCGACACTTATAGAGACTCCCATCTCCCCAATCTTGTCCAATTTTTCTGCAACATGCGAAACATCTTGCACGAGCAAACCTTCCGTCACTTCCACATCAAGAAGATGCGGTGGTAGCCCACTGCGGAGAAGCGCCTGCCCCACCTGATCGACGAAGCTGTCTTCATGAAACTGAATAGGGCTGATGTTCACAGCGACTTGCACTTCGTAACCGGAATCCAGCCAGGCACGTCCCTGACGGCAGGCTTCGTTGAGTACCCAACATCCGACTTCGACGATTTTCCCTGACTTTTCCAGCCTAGGAATAAAATCGGATGGAGAGATAATCTTCCCTGCCGAGAACCAACGAAGTAACGCTTCGACGGCGACGATTCGATTGGTCTTCAAGCAGACTTGTGGCTGGTAGAACAACTCAAACTCACCGCGCTTCAGTGCACTGCCGAGTTGATCGTCAATTAACTCATCATTGGCTGGCTCGAGGGCCATCGAGTTTTCAAAGGCCATGACGCCCCCGCCGGTTCGCTTCGCCTCGTACATGGCGATGTCGGCATTGATGAGCAGGTCTTCTACGTTGCCAGCATGTTGTGGAAAGAGCGCCGCACCGATACTGGCTCCAAGATTAATTGTTTTCTTATCAACGCAGTACGGTTCTTCAAGCACCGCTCGCAGTCGCTTTCCTGCCAAGACGGCTTCGGCCGCACTTTTGACTTGATTCAGGATAATGGTGAATTCGTCTCCACCCAGTCGTGCGGCAGAATCAGAGCCACGAATATGTGTACTCAGTCGCTTGGCAATTTGCCGAAGGACTTCGTCACCCACATTGTGCCCCATCGAATCGTTGACATGTTTGAATCCATCCATATCAATCAATAGCAAAGCCATATCGTTGCTTAACGATCTGGCCTGATCCATCGCCAAGTCAAGAAGTTTCTGGAAGCGATGGCGATTTGCCAGACCCGTCAGCGAGTCATGGCTGGCCATATGCTTCAAGGCCTGATTCTTCTCTCGCAGTTGATCCTGAACCTCTCGCGTATCCGTATCGTCTCGAATTGTCCCAAAAACGACTTCGACTTGCCCAAGATCGTTGTGCACGCATAACCCGGAACAACGCAGGAACCGCTCTCGACCGGCGCGTTCAACTTTCAAATCGATTTGAAGCAACTCATGGTTTTGCACAACATTGTTGAGCGCCTCTTTGAATTCCTTCGCCTGACTTGGCGAAAACTGCCGCAGAAAGTCGCTAATCGAGCAACGCATTCTTGGCATCCCAAGAATTCTGGTCAGCTGTCCCGACGAGGTGACTTCACCTGACTGGACGTCCCAACGCCAGTGGCCGACACCAGCCACAGCCTCAGACAACTGGAGCAGTTTCGTATTTTCAGTCAGTTCTTTCGTGACGCTGACCAGCATCGATTCGTGAGTCTTAAACGTCCATTCAGCGTGCAGCGAAATGGCCAGTATGATCAGCGTCAAGCCAATATGATGCAGCCCCTTGTCAAACGCCGACCACGGTCGCAATACAGGGAAAATGCCGTCGGGAATCACAAAGTGAATAAGGGCAACGAGAAAGATGGCAACACCCGCCCAAAAAACCGATGCCCGCATCCCTAGCTGATGCGCCCCTAACAGTCCGATACACACAAGGAACCACTGCGCGGACGATTGAGCTTGTCCGCTAATCATGGCTTCTACGAACAAACCGGCGCACGCCACCGCCATATTGGCATTCGCGACCCATCGAACCGCGCCTCGCCAATTCCCCAAAATCATTAAATGAATCGTGACCAGGACTACTTCAGCCGCGCAAACGCATGCTGACCAGCGGTAACCACAGCATCCGTAATACAATCCATAAGCGGCCCAGGCGACGGCGCAAATCCACAAGAATCGGTATACACGATTGAACAGCTGTTCTCGCTGAAGATCGTCATATTCAAGATTCGGCATTGCAGATTTCCGTAGACCACGGACCTATTGATTTTGGTTTCATCCAAAGTTAGGTCAACAGAGCCGGATTGTGCGAATTCCCCATGAATACGCAGTGTCATAGATGACGAAGGGCTAGCCTGACAAGTCAGTTTGCGACACAAGTCACGCCTTTGCAGATAGAACGGCGACACAAGATGTCACCGATCAGAACTGATGCGCATTCATCTTTGGGCGGAATACGTCACGACTGAGGAACTTGCCGTGGACTAGTGATCCGAAGGCGCGCCACTACCAGTCGGCACACGCACGCTTTCAATCAATTCCACGACCTCTGGCGGCGGAGGCGCCGTCACACTCGAAACAGCCAACGTGACGACAAAGTTCAGGACCATGCCGACCGTTCCGATTCCCTGCGGGGAGATCCCCAACCACCACCCTTCTTCAGTGATCCATGGCGCATCGTACCACATTGGTATGACCTTATGCGCGGTGCAAGCCACAATGTAGTAGAGCGTGAATATCAAACCGACGGACATCCCAAGAACAGCACCCGTTCGATTGACTCGCTTCGAGAAGATACCGAGAAAAATTGCAGGAAAGAAACTCGCAGCAGCCAACCCAAACGCGAACGCAACGACTTCCCCAACAAACCCGGGGGGATTCACACCAAAGTACCCTGCCACAAAGATGCCAATAACAATGGCCACGCGCCCGATGAAAACACGCTGCTCTTCGGTCGCGTTGGGAGCAAAGAACCGGCAGTACAAGTCATGCGCCAATGAAGAACTGATAACGAGCAACAGTCCAGCAGCAGTAGACAAAGCAGCCGCCAGCCCACCTGCGGCGACCAACGCGATCACCCACGGCGGCAAACCTGCGACTTCTGGAGTCGACAATACGATGATATCCTTGTCAATCTTGGCCAATTCAGACTTGGATCCGTTCGCAATACTGAGACTGATCATGCCGTCTTGATCCAAGTCGTCGATCACCAGCAAGCCCGTACTTTGCCAACGGGTGGCCCAATCCAACGCAGCCCCTTCGGGGGAAACCAGCGAATAGATGGCTGATGCCCCCTGCTCGTCTGCGATGCGGAGAGCTTCAAACGCGGCGGCGGAATCCTCAGCAAAGTCGAATGTCCTGGGTTCCTCACCCTTCGTTCGAATCGAGACCTCGGTGATCTTTGACTGGTGTAGACTCTTTATCAAATTGTAGCGGGCAAATAACCCCAGAGCGGGAGCCGTCGTGTAGAGGATGGCGATAAACAGAATGGCCCACGCCGCGGAGTACCTTGCCGCTCGTACCGATTTCACCGTGTAAAAACGTACGATCACGTGCGGCAATCCAGCGGTGCCAAACATCAAAGCGGCGGTGATACAGAACACGTTCAGCTGTGAGAACTTCCCGAAGGGTTTGGTGTATTCTTTCTCACCCAGTTCCAGCAACACTTCGTTCAGCCGCTCGGCAATATCACTAAAAGCAAACGCCGATTGCGGAATCGGATTCCCTGTAAGCTTGGAAGAGATTGCGACACTCGGAATAATGAACGCGACAATGAGCACAAAATATTGTGCCACCTGAGTCCAAGTGATTCCCTTCATACCACCCAACACGGCAAAGAATCCGACGATCAACATGCCGATAATGACACCGACGGTGAGATCGACCTCGAGGAATCGCGAAAAGACAACACCGACGCCTTTCATTTGCCCTGCAACGTAAGTCAACGATACAAAAATCGCGCAAATCGCCGCCACGACTCGGGCCGTTTCGCTGTAGTATCGGGCTCCAATAAAATCGGGAACGGTATAGTGACCAAATTTGCGCAGGTAGGGTGCGAGCAACAAGGCAAGTAACACATAACCACCAGTCCATCCCATCAGGTACACAGCACCATCACTGCCGGAAAAGCTGATCAACCCAGCCATGCCGATGAATGATGCGGCGCTCATCCAATCCGCAGCCGTAGCGGCTCCGTTAGCAATGGCTGGAACGCCCTGCCCGGCAACATAAAATCCGGCTGATTCCTTGACGCGGCTACGCCAGCCAATGAACAGGTACAACGCAAAGGTCATCGCCACGAACGCCCACGTCCACGGTCGGGCGGGGTCTGTCGAACCAACCGCCAGCAAAACGCAATCCATATTCACCGCCATCGCTTTCCAAGTAACCATTGCCGCCGGTTCGAACAACATCTTCATTCCCCTACGTCGTACTTGCGATCAATGCGATCCATCCATATCGCGTAAACCAGCACCAACAGCACAAACACAAAGATCGCCCCCTGCTGCGCGAACCAGAACCCCAGGCCAACCTGTCCAACTTTGATCGCGTTGAGCGGCTCGATAAAGAAAATGCCAAACCCAAAGCCGACAACAAACCAGATGACGAGGAGAATTATGCAGACACGAATGTTGCTTCGCCAATATCCGCGATAGTCTTTTGACATACGTAGCCTCGGTTGAGTTAAATGTGAGCGAGCATTGTGCCATAACCGACAGCGACTTACGATGCCGGAAGACGGACCGTGCGGTAGCTTGAGGCAAAATCTCAGTGTCTGGATTTTTGCGTACCGGCACTTTCCAACGTACGAGTTGACGAATGAATCAGCGACTGCACAAAGCCTATGATCCTGAGAGTTTCCGTCGAATGGGACACCGTCTGGTCGACCAGCTTGCCGACGACCTTGCGAACATCGACCAACAACCGGCATTAGACTGGTCCACTCCAGATGAACTTGAATCCTCGTTCAGCGACGTGGATTCACCGCATCCAGTGAACACCACGACCGAAGATCGTGCCAATCAACTGTTCGCAAAAACCCTCCGACACTCGATCCGACTGCACCAACCACAATTTATGGGACATCAGATCAGCCCCTCTGTGCCGCTCGCAGCCTTGGCTGGATTCGCTTGCGACTACCTGAACAACGGCATGGGTGTCTACGAAATGGGAATGGCTGGCACGGCCATGGAGCGCGAAGTCATCCGAGCCACGGCCAATCAGTTTAATTTCCCAGCGTCTGCCGATGGTGTTCTGACATCAGGCGGAACCCTGGCCAACTTGACCGCCATGTTGGCTGCCCGTCGCTTCCAACTCCTCAAAGGAAACATCACACCCGAAGACGCTTCCAGGCTAACGATTTTCGCGTCGGACCAGTCGCATTATTGCATCGATCGAGCTGCCAAGATCATGGGCCTGACGACCGACGGAGTCGTCAAGATTCCAACCAATGACCGCTTTCAAATGAACACCGACTTGCTGCCTAAACTTCACGCCGAATGTACTGCGCGTGGACAAAAAGTCATTGCAGTCGTCGGCAGTGCGTGTTCGACCTCGACTGGCTCTTTCGACAACCTGGAAGCGATCGGCCAGTTCGCGCAATCTCATCAACTCTGGTTCCATGTTGACGGAGCTCACGGAGCCGCCTTGG
>CAYYHV010000229.1:3152-12218 GCA_964471695.1 uncultured Pirellulaceae bacterium | reverse complement strand
TAGATCGTGTCGCGAAACTCGCAGCAAATTCGAAACGACTTGATCGCCATCTGGAAGGCCGGTGTGGACGCTGTTCGCAGTGACCATTTAATTCAGCAGAACGTCCAAGTGGTTGGCGAAACGCTCCGTGTCGGCTCGCTGGCGTTTCGGCTGGACGATATCGACCGCATTCATGTGGTTGGAGGTGGCAAGGCTTCAGCCGGTATGGCTCAAGGTTTGGAGAAGGCGCTGGGCTCGGAAGTTCTTGCCGCCAAGAGAGTCGACGGTTGGATCAACGTCCCGGAAGATTGTATCGTGCCGACGGCGGCCATTCATTTGCATCCCGCTCGCCCGGCTGGGTTGAACGAGCCGACACAAGCCGCGACTGAGGGGACGGCCGAGATGCTCAAACAGATCGCTACCTTGGGTACTCGCGATCTGTGTATAGCCTTGGTCTCAGGTGGCGGGTCGGCCTTGATGCCGGCACCAGTCACTGGAGTTTCACTGGAAGACAAAATTGGCATCACGCGACTGTTGAGTTCGCGGGGAGCCAATATTCACCAGCTCAATACCGTTCGCAAACAGCTGAGTCGCATCAAGGGCGGCGGACTGCGAGACGCCTGTTCGGCGGGGAAACTGGTCACTCTGATTATTTCGGATGTCCTCGGCGATCCATTGGATGTGATTGCTTCGGGCCCTACGGTAGATGATCCGGGCACGCCGCAAGATGCGATCGCAGTCCTGAAGCAGTTCGCGACCGAATCGAATGACGTTCCCGATTCGATTTGGGATTACCTCACGCGTGGGGCGAAGCGTGATGAATCACATATATCCAAAGCTCCGAACGATACGGCGGAGGCTCCGGTGACTCATAACTTGGTGCTCGGCAACATTCGAGTCGCCATGGAAGCGGCTGGGCAAGCGGCTGAGCAATTGGGCTATTGCGTCAAAGCCGCAGAGATCAATCCGCAAGAACCGACGGCTGAAGTCGTTGGTCAAGAAATTGCGCGTCAAGCGATGCGTTCGGTCACACGGCCGACTTGTTGGTTGAGTGGTGGTGAGCCTGTCGTTGAGTTGGCGGACGAATCGATACGAGGCAAAGGCGGCCGCAATCAGCAGCTTGTGCTGGCGGCACTCAAGCTGCTAACTGATCAAACTGGCGCCAATCGGAATTACTCAAACCTGAATCCTTTTTACGGAATGGGGATTCTTTCTGGCGGAACCGACGGCGAAGATGGACCCACAGATGCCGCCGGAGCCCTGCTAACTGCCGATATGATCTGGACTTTGACGTCGGGATTCGATTTTCAGTCGTTCCTGGATCAAAATGATGCTTACAATTTCCTGGGGCCGTTGGGTTCGCTGATTCGAACCGGCCCCACGCATACCAACGTTTGTGATTTGCGAGTCGTCCTCAGTCACCCAAGTTGAGATGAAATAGCGCCGATGATTCCGACTCGCAAGCATTCTACGTCGATTCACCACGCGTTCCGCCTTGCCATCGCCTGCTGGATGGTGATGGCGTTCGATACGTTTGCTCAAACGGTCGAAGACTCAAATCGCACAGAAACTGTTCAGGGTTTTATCCAATCCTATTGTCTGGATTGTCATTCCGGTGATTCCGCCGAGCGAGGATTCGACCTCGAGAAAATCGACTTGAGTGACGAGCAGTTTTCGAAGGCTCGTTTAAAGACCGACGACTGGGAGAAAATCTTGCGACGCGTCGCTTCGCGTCAGATGCCCCCGGTTGATGCAGAGCGACCGACAGAAGCCGAATATGAATCGGCGATTTCCAATATGTCCGATGTGCTTGGGCAGTATGCCGCGCGATTTCCGCAAGCCGGTTCCGGCGGAACGGTCCGGCGACTTACGCGATATGAGTATCAGAACGCCATTCGCGACTTACTTGCCGTCAACATTGACGCCACCGACTACCTTCCGAGAGACGAATCGTCACACGGCTTCGATAACATTACGGTGGATGAGCTTTCGCCGACTTTGTTGACTCGCTACGTTTCTGCCGCGCAAAAAATCAGCCGCGTGGCGATGGGGACGACGGCGAATGGTCCAGCCGGCGTCACGATTCGCATTCCGGCCGATCGGACTCAAGAGAAACATGTGGCCGGATTGCCGTTTGGAACGCGGGGCGGATTGCAGTTTGAGTATCTGTTTCCACAAACGGGCGAGTATGAGATCGCGTTAAAACTGACTCGTGACCGGGACGAAAAAGTCGAGGGGTTAAATCGTACCCACGACATTGATGTACTCATTGATCGTGAGCGAGTGCATCAGTTTACGGTTAAGCCACCGGACGGCGAAGGCAATTGGGAGAATCGAGACTTTACGCATTCAGATTCTCACCTTGTGACGCGCCTCAAAGTTACGGCGGGCCCACACAACGTCGGAGTGACCTTTCCCAAGACGTTTTCGTCACTCGTAGAAAACAAGCGAAAGCCGTTTGACGCAAATTACAATCGCCATCGGCATCCTCGCATGACGCCTGCGATCTTTCAGGTTTCGCTAGTGGGGCCGTTTGATTCTCAAGGGCCCGGAGATACGCCCAGTCGCCGGCGGATTTTTGGCAAGATCGCCGCCAGTGAATCGGATGGGAGCGACGCCCCGGCAGGGACTCGCAGCCAAGCCGCATTGCTGCTTCGCCAGTTTGCTCGAAAAGCATATCGGCGACCCGTTAACGACGAAGACCTGGAAGTTCCTCTGCGGTTTTTCGACCAAACGATATCGGATACCTCAGGCAGTTTCGATCGGGCGATGGAAACGGCGATCGCTTCGGTGCTTGTGAATCCGAACTTTCTTTTTCGTCTGGAAAGTTCCTCGCCGTCGACGGAAGGCTCGATGGCTTACCCAGTCAAAGATATCGAACTTGCGACGCGATTATCCTTCTTTCTTTGGAGTAGCCTTCCTGACGACGAGCTCTTAACGCTCGCCGAGTCCGGGCGATTGAGTGAAGAAGCCGTACTAGCGGAACAAGTCGAACGGATGCTGAGAGATGATCGTTCGCGGGCGCTTGTCGAGAACTTCGCGGGACAGTGGTTGTATCTGCGAAACCTCGAATCCGTGACACCCGACTTGCGGCTGTTTCCCGATTTTGATGACAACCTGCGACAATCGTTTCGCCAGGAAACCGAGCATCTTTTTGCGGATGTCCTCAAGCAGGATCGTAGCGTTTTGTCGTTGATTAAGTCGGATTTTACCTTCCTCAACGAGCGTTTGGCTTTGCATTACGATATCCCACATGTTGCGGGCAGTCATTTTCGCAAAGTCGATTTGTCTGGCGAAACACATCGCGGCGGCATCTTGCGGCATGGAAGCATTTTGATGGTGACTTCTTATGCGACACGTACCTCTCCAACGATTCGTGGCAATTGGATTTTGGAAAACATCTTGGGCACTCCGGCTCCTCCGCCACCCGCGAACGTTCCCAACTTGAAAGAGAATACACAGCTTGATGCGGCGACGATTCGAGAGCGGTTGGCGCAGCACCGAGCCGATTCGGCTTGCGCGAGTTGTCATGATTTGATGGACCCCGTAGGTTTTTCGCTGGAAAACTACGACGCGGTGGGTCGATGGAGAAACTTTGACGACGAATTCAAAGTCGATTCCGCTGGAATCTTGCCCAGCGGTGAGCAGGTAAGTGCCGTTTCCGATTTGGAAGCGGTTATACTGAGCAGACCGCACATGTTTGTTCATACGCTCGCGGAGAAGTTGTTGACTTACGCGTTGGGTCGCAGCGTTGAAGCGTATGACCAACCGGCGGTGCGAGCCATCGTGGCGGATGCGGAGAGTAGCGAGTACCGGTTCTCATCCATCATCAAAGGGGTCGTGCAAAGCACGTCATTTCGAATGCGGAGTAACCCATGATCTTCAAGCGGAAATCCATCTCGCGTCGCACGATTCTTCGTGGTGCGGGGGCGGCCATTGCCCTGCCCTTGCTCGACGCCATGATACCAGCCATGACCGCAACGGCGGCTACGGTGGCGGCTCCCGAGAAGCTGCGCCGCATTGGATACGTCTACATACCCATGGGATACTTTCCCGATCGTTGGACCCCTAAGGATGACTCGTTGAACGAGTTGCCGTTCAGCCTCAAGCCGCTAGAGAAGATGAAGCAGAAGGTGTCGGTGATCACGAACATGGATTTGCAAAACGCTTATCCAGGTTCGCATGCGACTTCGAATTCAGCCTTCCTCAGTGCGGCCCGAGCCAAACTGACGGAGAGCACGGACTATTATCTCGGGACGACCGTCGATCAAGTCGCGGCTAAGCAAATCGGCCAGCGGACGCAACTGCCTTCGCTCGAACTGTCGATGGATTTGCTGTCAACGGTTGGGCAATGCGACAACGGTTACGCGTGCGTTTATCAGAACAATTTATCGTGGGCTTCACCGACGGAACCGCTGCCTTCCGAAGCGCATCCGCGTATCGTTTTCGAGTCGCTGTTTGGGGACGGTGGTACTCCCGAGCAGCGTCGAGCGGCTTTGAAAACACGCGCCAGCCTTTTGGATTCGGTGACGTCGGAGATCAAGCGGCTGAAGAATCGCGTGGGAGCCGCGGACCGCAACAAGATCGATGGCTATCTGGAGAGTATTCGCGAAGTCGAGCGTCGTATTCACTTGGCCGAGTCCACGGCGAAGGACCATCCATTACCTGACCTCGATCGTCCGGTGGGTGTACCGGCGGCTTATGCGGATCACGCTCGCATGATGTTCGATTTGCAATTGCTCGCATTTCAGGGCGACATCACACGCGTCGTTTCGTTCCAGTTGGCTCGCGAAGCCAGTACGAGGACTTATCCGGAAATTGGCGTGCCCGATCCGCATCATCCGGTGACGCACCATGGCAACAATCCGGAGAAGCTGGAAAAAGTCGCGAAGATCAATCGCTTCCACGTTTCGCTCTTCGCCGATTTCTTGGAGCGGATGGACAAAATTCCCGAGGGCAACGGTTCGCTGCTTGATCACTCACTGTACATGTATGGCAGTGGCATGGGCGATCCGGACAAGCACGATCATTCGAATCTTCCGATCGTGGTTGCGGGCGGCGCCGCGGCAAAAATGAAGGGTGGTCGGCACATGCGATTCAAGAATCCGACTCCACTTTCCAATCTTCACTTGACGTTGCTGAACAAAGTCGGTGTTCCGATGGAGACGTTTGCCGACAGTACTGGACGAGTCGACGATTTGTTCGACCCCGTTGAAATCTAGATCATGCAACGCATCCTTCTGTATTGTCTGCTTGTGGCTTCACCGGTTTTGGCGCAAGCCCAGCCGGATGGGCTCAAGCCATCAAAAGTCCCGCTGGTTGCAGCGGCCGAGGCGGCTGGTTGGGACGATGTATCAACGCTCATGGATGCGGGTGCGGAGGTTAACCTCGCGCAAGCGGACGGGACGACGGCTCTGCACTGGGCTGCGTATCACAATCATCCGGCTACGGCGGAGCGACTGATTCAAGCCGGTGCCAATGTCGACGCCGAAACGACCTACAAGGTGACGCCGCTCAGTCTGGCTTGTGAGTTGGGCCATCCCAAAGTGGTTGCCATGCTGGTGGAGGCGGGTAGCAAAGTCGAAGTCAAACGGATGGGCGGCGAACGACCGCTCATGCTGGCGGCTCGTCAAGGTAACCTCGCAGTCGTACGTGAGTTAATCGAGGCCAAGGCAAAAGTCGATGCGCGCGAGAGCAAACAGCAAACGGCATTAATGTGGGCTGCCGCAGCCGGTCATGATTCGGTGGTCGCGGAGTTGTTGTCGGCTGGCGCGGAACGAGATTATGCGCTCAAGTCGGGTTTCAACGCGCTGATGTTTGCCGTGCGTGAAGGTCGCGCCGCCGCAGCCCTGCGACTGATCGAAGGCGGCGCCGACGTGAACCAGACCATGCGCCCCAAAAAATCGGGTGGGCGACATCCGCGAAAGGGTATGTCGCCACTCTTGATGGCTGTTGAAAACGGACATTTTGAGTTAGCGATTCAGCTAGTCGAGCGAGGGGCCGATCCCAACGATCAAAGGAGTGGGTTCACGCCGCTGCACGCGCTGACTTGGGTTCGTAAAACGAAACGAGGTGATGGTGTTGATGGAGACCCGCCGCCTCGCGGATCGGGAAAAATGACCAGTCTGGAATTCGTGCGTGCGCTGGTTGAGTCGGGTGCGGATGTGAATCAGGTAATCCAACGCGGCAAGTCGCCGGGGAAGGCGCGGCTGAATCGCAAGCTGGCGACTCCCTTTCTTTTTGCCTCGGCAACATGTGACTTGCCGCTGATGGAGTTGCTCCTTGAGCTGGGAGCCGACGCGACTTTGACGAATGCCGACGACTGCAACGCGTTGATGGCGGCAGCCGGAATTGGAGTCACCGCCGTGGGCGAAGAGCCTGGAACGGAGCCAGAGGTTTGCGCGGCGATCAAGCGATTGGCGGGACTCGGTTTGGACGTAAACCACGTCGACAAGAATGGCGAGACGGCGATGCATGGAGCCGCGTATCGCACTTTTCCAAAAGCCGTCGAAACCTTGGCCGCGCTGGGAGCCGACCCGGAAATCTGGAACCAGAAGAATACCCACGGTTGGACTCCCTATTCCATCGCTGGTGGCAAGCGTCCAGGCAGTGTAAAACCGTCGCCAGAGACAAAGCGGGCTCTGGATGCTGCAAAGCAAAACGCGACGCTACGATAGTAAAAGTGAATCGCATGCAGAATCATCAGCGGCCTTCAACTAATAAGAATCTCGGCATCATCGCGATGGTAGTGGGGGCAATGATGACTCTTGGTGGTTTGTTTTTTATTCTGGCTACTTTGTTTATTCGAGATCAAAACTGGCCTATCGCGACGATAATTGCACCAGCAGTTCAGGTCGCCATGGGCTTACTTGCTGTCTGCGCAGGCATCTTGGCTATAAGAGAAAATCGCCTTGGAGTGTGGCTCTTTGTATTGTCGCTCTTGGTTGTGTTAGGAATGGTCGCATGGTTGTTCGTGACAGTCTATTCGTTAGTTGTCGCCGACTGAATTGCGACCCGACAGCTGCAATAGCGGGCTTTGCTTCGAAAAGAGCCGGGCATCTATCTGGCGCAGAGCGATAGAAGCGTGCCCGTCATTCTTCGCTTGCACATTCTGCGGTTGCGATTTTTCAAGGAGCCGCGCAGGTCAGCGATTGCTTGAATCCGTTTCGTCCTGATCAGGCCACGGCAGCGAGCCGTCGTTAGGAAGGCCGATCACATTGGTGATGAACTTGCCACCGAGAATTCCCAAGAAGTTCACGATCAAAACGGTCAGCGCCATGGTGTTCCAGGGTGGACCAGCCACGAGCAACGCCATCCAGATCGCGATCAGCGATGTCACCAGCAGTATGGAGCGTAGGCTGAACTGTGTTGGGAAGTTCACGTTTGCTGCGTTCACGGTGATCGGATGTTAGTTGATGGACATTTCCGTTCGCATCTTGGTTTGCCATTCTTGAGGCTTCACCGCGACGTCGCTATCGTCCTGATAGTCCTTTCGCAGCCGTTCAAGCTCCGTTTTGAGTTCGGCGATTTTCTCAGCATAGTCAGGGTTGTCGTACTGATTCGTCAGTTCGTCGGGATCGTTGACGAGGTCGTAGAACTCCCATTCGTTGCTGAATTGGTAGAACTTCATCAGCTTGTGCGTTTCTGTGCGGACGCCGTAGTGTCGAGGCACCATGTGCACGCTCGGATACTCATAGTAGTGGTAGTAAATGCTCTTTCGCCAATCGGCAGGTGTTTCCCCTTTAAGAAGAGGGACAACGGACGCGCCCTGCATATCGGCTGGGATATTGGCTTCAGCCATTTCGAGAAAGGTCTCGGCATAATCGAGGTTCTGGACCATAAGTTCGCATTTCGAATCGGGTTTGGTGACGCCTGGCCATTTGACAATGAACGGCATCTTTAACGACTCTTCGTACATCCAACGTTTGTCGAACCAGCCGTGATCACCTAGATAGAAACCTTGGTCCGAGCTGTAGATGACCACGGTGTTCTCATCAAGTTTCAGTTCTTTGAGTGTGTCCATCAATTTTCCCACACTCTCGTCGACGCCTTTGATACATCGCAAGTAGTTCTTCGCGTATCGTTGATATTTCCAACGTACAAGATCGTCGGCTTGAGGATTAAGCTTGTGGAACGCTTCGTCCTTGGGGCCGTAGGCTGCATTCCAGGCATTGAGTTGAGACGGTGTCATGCGTTTCATGTTGCGCCATGCGGATACGTCGGTTAGCTTTTGGAATGATGCGCCATCCGATTCTGGTTTGAGATCAACGAACAGATCAAACTTGAGGTGCATGTGTCGGTCGATTTCGAGTTCTTGAAATCGCGCGGGCGGTGCATTGTCGTGCCACTTGTCGAACAGCGTATTGGGTTCTGGGATGTCGATGTCGTCGTACAAATGCAAATGGCGCTCGGCAGGCATCCAGTTTCGATGCGGCGCTTTGTGTTGAACCATGAGCATAAACGGCTTGTCGCCTTCGCGTCCCGTCTTCAGCCACTCGACAGCCAAATCAGTCACGATGTCGGTGCAATGACCATCAATCCGTTTGCGGCCTTTGGGGGTGATCATGTCGGGGTTGTAGTACAGTCCTTGTCCAGGCAAGACCTTCCAATCGTCGAAGCCTTGGGGTTTGCCTTTCAGGTGCGACTTGCCGTAGATCGCCGTCGTGTAGCCAGCTTTCTGAAGTAGCTTGGGGAAGGTCTGTTGGTTCCAATCGAAAACGTTTCCGTTGTTCATGAACCCGTTCTTGTGACTGTGTTTGCCAGTCTGAATTACTGCACGGCTGGGTCCGCAAATTGAATTGGTGCAGAAGCTGTTGCGAAACAACATGCCCTGTCTTGCCAACGCATCGATATTCGGGGTGGGGTTCACGCTTTTTAACCAGTCGCTGTAGGCTCCGATTGCGTGTGGCGCGTGGTCATCACTGAAAATGAACAGGATATTGGGTCGCTTGGCCAGGCAAGGTGAAATAAGAGTCAACCCAACCAGGACAACAAGAGTCATTCGTCGATTCATGATCTGACCAAGAAAATTTGGGATTTTGAGATGGGGTAGCGATTCGCCAAAAAAAAGCCGCTCCCACCAGTTTG
>CAYYHV010000229.1:0-3142 GCA_964471695.1 uncultured Pirellulaceae bacterium | reverse complement strand
CCCGATAGGATTCGAACCTATAACCCTCGGTTCCGAAGACCGATGCGCTATCCAATTGCGCCACGGGTGCTCCAGCTTATCGCGCCGATAGCGTTCAAGCCTTGTGTAAAGATAAACATTCTCCCCGTAGGATTCAACAGAGGGGAGAAAAGTCTCCCGGTTTGTCAGGCATTTGGCGGTAGTCTAATTTCGATTCGTTGGTGATAATGAATAATTCACGATGCGGGCATATTCTCTTGAGACACTTGAGACGATGGCTGAGGTAAATATTCGAATCCTTGATGGTGCAGACCGAGGCAAAGTGCTTGAGGGGTTAGACACCCCCATCACGATTGGCCGCGAGGAGGGAAATACGATTCAGCTCAACGACGATCGAGTGAGTCGTTTCCATGTGAAGATCCAGGAAGACCATGAAAAAGTGGTCTTGACCGATCTTGAGAGCACTAATGGTACCAAGGTGAATGGCGAAGATATCAGTCTTCGGATTCTCAAATTTGGCGACATGATTACCGTTGGACGCAGCGTCTTGCTGTTTGGTTCACGTGATGAGATCGCTGGCCGGCTGGCGGATCTTCGTACGGAAGATGTCGAGGGTACCGGCGACTTGGATCCTGAAGCCAGCTCACTCGACTTTGAATTGAACTGGTCCGATGACGAAGAGCTCCAATCGACTCTGCATGTGCTTGAGCCGCCCGATTTGCCGGATCGGATGGATGCGATTCAGGCGGCTCAATTATCGGAGATGGTCGAATACATGCACATTCGCGTCCGGCGGTTATTGAATTCTGCCAAATCGGATGACGAAGCGGACGTGGTTTCACTTGATCAGCGGCAGTGGCAAAACCTGCTCGACCTCCAAGCCCGCCTCGCAACCTACCTTCGTACGATCGGCAAACCGGACGAAGTCTAAACGTCTGGACTTGGGCCGCGTGCTATTTGTGATTTTTTCATGGGTTTGCGGGCACACCTTGCCTGCACTCGACTGGCGTTGAAGCAACAAATTCCGAGAAAGTCAGGTTCTGGCAAGACGGCGGTTCTGCGCGGTAGAATGGCGAATCTGTAATCATACCTTCGCTTTATGGATGGCATTATCCGCCAAGGATCGGACATGACGACTCGACCGTTTACGCATCTTCATTGCCACTCGCACTACAGCCTCCTCGATGGTGCTGCGTCGATCAATCGACTGGTCAGTCGTGCGAAAGATCACGGTATGAACGCCTTGGCGATTACCGATCACGGCAACCTGCATGGAGCGCTGGAGTTTTACAAAAAGGCCAAGGCGGCTGAGCTGAATCCCATCATCGGGTATGAAGCCTACATTGCTCCGGGTAGTCGTCGGTTGCGACAAGGCGCTACGGTGAAGCAGTCGAGTTACCATCTCACGCTGCTTGCGCAGAATAAGACCGGCTTTAAGAATCTTGTGAAGATGGCGTCGTCGGCTTATCTCGAAGGCTTTTACCGCAAGCCGCGCATTGACAAGTAGCTGCTTGAGGACCACTCCGAATGCATTGTTTGCCTGAGTGGATGTGTTTCTGGCGAACTCAGCCGTACGTTGATGAAGAATCAGGGTTCCGAGTTGCCATGGGACGAAGCCATCGAAGTCGCTCAGTGGTTTCATGGGATATTCGGTGAAAACTACTATCTCGAGATTCAGAACAATGGCGTAGATATTCAGCGCCAGGCGCTCGAGGGCACGGTAGAAATTGCCAAAAAGCTTGGCTTGCCGCTCGTCGCCACCAGTGATTGTCATTACGTCGATCCAGAAGACGCCGAAGCTCAGGACGTGATGCTCTGCATCAATATGGGCAAGTTTCGCTCGGACAGCTCTCGCATGAAGATGGACGGCAATCAGTACTATCTTCGTAGTCCGGAGCAGATGTACGAAGCCTTTCCTGAACACGCCGATGCGGTGGCTCGCAGTCAGGAGATTGCTGACAAGGTTGATATCGATCTTGAACTCGGCAAACGTCACTTCCCGACTTTTGGTGTTCCTAAGGAGACGACGGCGGAAGATTTCCTGCGGAATCTGTGCGTGACTGGGCTGAAGGATCGTTATTCGGATACGCCCGATATGCTGGTCGATGGCGAATTGGCCCCAGTCGTCATGGATCGACTCAATACCGAACTCAACGTGATCAACACGTTGGGATTTGCCAACTACTTCCTGATCTGTTGGGACTTTGTGCGCGAATCTCGCAAGCTGGGAATTCCTACGACGGCTCGTGGTAGCGGCGTCGGCGCAATTGTGAGTTACGGTTTATACCTTTCGCATGTCTGTCCGATTAAATACGACTTGCTGTTTGAGCGGTTCCTTGATCCGTCTCGAATGGAAGCGCCTGATATTGATATCGACTTTTGTAAGGATCGTCGCGGTGAAATTATTCGCTACGTGAAAGACAAATATGGGGAGCCCAACGTAGCCCAGATTGGTACGTTTGGAACCTTGGCCGCCAGGGCGGCTTTGCGAGATGTAGGACGAGTCATGGGGATTCCACTGGCTCGCGTGAACCAGGTGATCGGCATGGTACCTGAAGAATTGGGTATCTCGCTCGACAAGGCGCTGGAGAAAAGCGAAGAGCTCAAGTCGACTTATGATCAGGATGGCGAGATCCGTGAGATGCTGGATCTAGCTCGACGCATCGAAGGCCTTGCCCGTAACGTCGGCACGCATGCTGCGGCAGTGGTGATCGCAGACCAACCGTTGACGGAGTATGTCCCGCTGGCTCAAGTTTCCGGCAAGACCGACATCATTACCCAGTGGTCGATGAACGATGTCGAAGACGCTGGTTTGCTGAAAATGGACTTCCTCGGTCTGCGCAACTTGACGATCCTGTCCAAGGCGGTGGACCTTATCGAACAGACGACAGGCAAAGTCGTCGATCCCTACAAGTTTCCGCTGGATGACAAAGACTCGTTTGCTCTGCTGTGTCGTGGGGAAACGAAGGGTATCTTCCAGTTGGAAAGCGGCGGAATTCGCGATCTGCTGCAGAGGATGAAGCCCGATCATTTCCGCGACATCATCGCGACCAACGCCTTGTACCGACCGGGTCCGCTCGAGGGCGGAATGGTCGATGATTATGTCGCGGTCAAGCATGGACAGAAGAAGGCAACGTACAAGCACCCAGTCCTGGAAGAGATT
>CAYYHV010000228.1:11295-12373 GCA_964471695.1 uncultured Pirellulaceae bacterium | reverse complement strand
GCATAGAAATTGTCGAATCGCATGCCACCACCACAAAGTCGATCGATATTGGGTGAGCGCAGGTCCTTGGCACCATAACAACTCAAATCTCCGTATCCGAGATCGTCCACAAGAATGAGCAAGACGTTCGGTGGTTGCGTATCGCCATGGCATTCGGTGGCAGGCAGCGTTATCGCCAGCAACCACAAGGTGATTAAACAAGTCGGAATGCGAAGCATTGCTGTCTCCTATCGCCCAACCAATTTGGCGAGACATTCTTTGGTAAATAGTTGCATTGTGAAAGCGCCTTCACCACACGGGACGAAATCGACGATCGTGGGAGTCATTATTGGTGGACTTCGATAGTCCGCTGGAATAGCAGTCGGGTGGAAACCCTGAGCATTCGCAAGTCGCATTGCTCGCGGGAGATGCCAGGCTGACGTGATCAAGCCGACTTTGTCGGACTTCTGAAACAGCGTTCCAAGTGTTTGCATTTCTTCGGATGTGTTTCTGCCACCGATCTTGGTAACGACGGACTCGGGGATGCCTGCTTCGATCAGGATGTCCATCGCAGCTTGGCTTTGATCAAACCCAACTCGATCGAGTTCCGCGATTCTAGAGCCGGTACAGACGATCTTCTTGGCCATGCCATGCTTGTACATGCGTACTGCGGTCATGATTCGATCGCCTGAAAAATTGAGCTGTGGGGTAGAATTTGGGCGGACGGTTGCTCCACCACCGAGGACGACGATCGTATCAAAAAGCGTATCGTCTTTGAGTTCATGTTGCACGTAGTCTTGCTCGAGGTAGCGAATGCCGAGTCGTGCCAGGTAGCTGTTCCCGGCAATGTAAATTGCGACCCAGCCGATGAAGAGTGTCCACGTTGCAAACCGATTCTGGCGTGCGTAGGCGACAAGAGCGAGCAGCCCAACAAGAATCCATGTCATTCCATACGGAAGTGCCAGTTGCGTCAGGACTTTTTCCACCACAACGCGGTCAGCCAGAAAACCCACCACGACACACGCCATCAGGAGTGCACTGGCGACGATTGCTGGGCGTCTAGTGCTCGACGTCCGAGTGACTTCAGTGCTAGTAAGAT
>CAYYHV010000228.1:9386-11285 GCA_964471695.1 uncultured Pirellulaceae bacterium | reverse complement strand
TCGATTCGCCAAGTCGATAAAACGCGATCCTGTCGGACTTTGCTAGCTGGTGAAACTCTCGGGATCCACGCAAATTGTAAAGCTGCGTAGACCAGAAGGACTTTGACGCTGATCCGGTTTTTTCTTGTTTTGTGGCTGGTAAGTACCCGATTCTTCCGCATGACCAGACTAATCGGTCGGACCAGTGTAGGCGGACTAATCCGCAGTGCTCAAGGGTTTCGACTATGGCAATTATGGGCAAGCGCTCGTTGCCGGTTTGGATAAAGCAAAGCAAAACAGTTCGATGGCGTGGCGAGTTTGCAGCGACGTCGACTGTATGTAAAGGCAAAGCGAAAGGATAACCACGGATGGCCCGCAAACCGAACACCGCTTACGGACTGGCATTGGTGCTGCTCCTGGTCGGGGCTTCTGGATGCTCCGTCTACCGAAATACAGTTCCCAGTTACTGTGTCGGTGATGGTTACCAGGAATCTCGTTCCGACAAGGAACCAATCAACTTTCTCCGGCTTCGTCAGGAACCGCCCGACGCGTACCGATTAGATGATCGAGACGTTCTCGGTGTCTACATTGAGGGTGTGCTAGGTTCCAAAGAAGAGGCACCGCCGGTGCATTTTCCTGAGGCCGGTGAGGATTTACCGCCCGCAGTCGGATACCCAGTTCCAGTTCGAGAGGACGGAACGGTTTCGGTTCCCTTGGTGGATCCCGTTGATGTACGCGGACTGACTTTGGCTCAGGCCGAACAGAAAATCCGCAATGCGTACATCCGCAAGAAGATTCTCAAGCCGGATCGCGAACGCATCATCGTTACGTTGATGCGTCCACGAACGTATCACGTGCTCGTGGTTCGTGAAGATGAGACGAGCGACAGCAGTCGTTTCCTAGGCAATGCGAACGCCCAGAGTTTTGCTTTGCAGATGGCGTTCGGTGCGACCCGAAAAGGTATGAGTTACCCGATCGAGTTACGAGCCTACGAAAACGATGTGCTTCACGCACTCAGCGAGACCGGGGGACTCCCGGGGAGCGATGCGAAGAACGAAGTCATTATTCTCAGAGGTGCGTTCGCGAGTTCGGAAGAACGTGACTACTACATGAATGGCATGCAGGACGGCCAGTACACTGAAGAATTGATGGCTCGGCCGAACGTTATCAAGATTCCACTCCGAGTGGGTCCGAATGATCCCATCGTCCAGCTGTCCGAAGAAGACATTGTGCTGAATGCTGGTGACATTGTGTTTGTGCGTTCACGAGAACAGGAAGTCTTTTACACAGGTGGATTACTGCCTGCAGGGCAATGGCCGGTTCCACGGGACTATGACATCGACGTTCTGCAAGCGATTGCGTTGTCGGGCGGCAACGTCGGCTCAGCAGCCGGATCGGGCTCGTCAGGGGTTCTGGGTGGTGGTGCCTCGGGTATCTTCCCAGCAACCAGGGTGATCGTCGTGCGAGAGCTGTGTGGCGAGCAAGTGCCGATCGAAGTGAATCTTCGACGTGCGGTACTTGATCCTTCGGAGCGAATCCGAATCCATCCAGGCGACTTTATTACCTTGGAGTACACGCCGCTTGAAATTGCTGGCAATATTCTGGTTGGCAACCTTGGAGCCATATCCATCGCAGCGTTCACTCGTCGCTAAGAGCAGACGTTTGACCAAAAGTCTTTGCTGATTTGCTTCGCGAGGCGACAGAATTTCTGTCGCCTCCCGCGGATTAGCGTTGACCAATCTTATCGGCTACGATGGCGGAAGTGAGTCTACCGGTTTTGGCTCGGTTGATTACTTCGTGGGTTCGCTTTTCTAATGAAAGCAGAAATTAAAAACTCTTGTTTGGCGTTGGCCGTTCTGCTCGCAATCGTTTCACTGCCACTTAGCTGGTGTAGCGTTGATTTGGGGCAGGCAACAGACC
>CAYYHV010000228.1:1744-9376 GCA_964471695.1 uncultured Pirellulaceae bacterium | reverse complement strand
ATTTTCTCTTGCGATAAGCCCGACCGGACTGAACAACGGAAGTATTGGTGGATTTCCGATTTGGCTCACGATATCGACGATTCTGCTGGCGTCGATCATTCAGATTGTAGATTTGAATTTTCCAATACGCATTGCAAAGTCAGTGCAGTGGCCGCTCACGATCGTCGCAACAGCGTTGGTGAGCATAACGTTGATGACCATCGTGCTTAGTCGAAATCTGTCGCCGGGCATTGGCTGTTTGACCGGAAGTCTAGCTGGGGTGTTGTCCCTGACCGTCGCGATGTTCCCCAAGACACCGGTTTTTTCGTTTTGATGGTCAGCTTGCACGCCAAGGGAAAATCGTCCGAATTTTTAGCCATTCGGGGGGGGCCAGCATCGCAATCTGGGTTTCGGTTATGCGGATTATTCCGATAATGCTCATAAGTACCCCCCATGTGAGTCAATTTGAGGGTTTTAGCTAAGCGAAACGCTTTACACGACTTCTACGGGTACATAACATGGTGCTTGGTAATTTAATGAATAAACGGGGCGATGTTTTTAAGGCCCTTTTGAAAACCCGGAGGTTTTACGAGATGACCCACGTATGGCGACAGTTTGTTTCGCTTACAAGCCTTGTTTGTGTTTGCGCCTCGCTGGCGTTTGCTCAAGCTGACGTTGAGATGATTGAACTCGATAACGGTGCTTTGCAGGCAGACAACGGCAAAGGAATTGATCAACCTGAACTAACTGTTCGATTGCAAAACGATGGCCTGTTGGCTGGTCGCTTGCAAGTTTTCTATCCGACTGGAAAGTCGCAACCTGCGGAAGCAAGTGTTCGCTTTTCTCAAAACGGAACTCTGGCTGGTACGGCAGCAACTGATGCTGAAGGCCGCTTCCAACTAACAGGATTGAATCCTGGAGAGTACCTTGCCCAAGCTACGGTTGGTAACGACACCACAGACTTCAACGTTAACGTTTTGGCGTTCGATCCATCGGCCGACGCGTCGGAAATGGTTCTTGAAGGAACGTTGACTCCAATCCCACAGGGCGAGATGATCGTCGACGGTGGCATGGTTGGCGATGTGGGTTGTAGTTCCTGCGGTGGCGAAGTCATCAGCGAACCCATCATGGACGCCGGCTACGTCGACACTGGATGTGCTACATGTAGTGGCGCAGAAGTTATTGGCGAGCCAATTTACGACGACGGGTATGTCATCGACGAAGGTTATGTTGACACCTCGTATGTCGATCCAGGTTATGTTGACCAAGGTTACGTAGCTGACATGGGTTGTGGCGGATGCTCGACTGGTTTCTCCGGCGGCGGATGCTGCGGTGGCGGCGGCGGTGCCGTTGGTGGACTTCGACTGGGTGGTCTCTTGGGTGTTGCTGGTTTGGCAACAGGCATCACAGCCTTGGCCCTTGATGACGACAACGAAGTCAGCCCAACTGGACCATAATTGTCCCAGTAAGCTTTTTGATTCATTGAAAGCCCGTCGCTTTGCGACGGGCTTTTTTCGTCTGAATGCGTAGTGAGATCAAACAGGGCAGATTGGGTAATTCATCAGTGGACTGGGGGATATTTGTCAATTCGGTTACGCTCCCATTTACGACTGACAGCTCTCGCAACGGCTGATTGATGATGAATGATACGACGCGTGTGACCGAACGAATTGCCTTCATAGGGCTCGCGCTGCTGGTCGTAATTTCCCCTTGGGCTTTTGGAGCAGTTCACGCACGTTTTCAGCAATGGATGTTTCTGATCGCCGGAGTCACGCTGGTTCCTTGTGCCGGATTGTTGATCTACGTTGGCCCCAAATCTAATCGCGGACGGCTTTCGCTGGCTCTCGCGCCGTTGTTGTTGGCAGGTATATTGGGTTTCAGTCAACTAATTCCTTTGCCGGCAGCGATGCATAAGGGAATCAGTCCCATCGGATATTCGTGGTGGCAGCAGACCGAGGTGCTCAACGATATTGGGCAAAATACGTCGCGACCCGTAAGCCTATATCCTGGTTCCACCCGCCACGACCTTGCCTTACTCGGATTGGCGGTCGCCGCCTTCGTGGTTGCAAGTCTTGCTCTGACGGATCGGAAGCTCCAAGTTTGGTTGTGTTGCATTGCAGCTGCGAATGGTGCACTGTTTGCGATGTTTGGCATCGTGCAACAGCTCACAGCGAATGGGAAGATCTACTGGTTCGTTCCGCTGCGGTTTGGTGGGAGCCCTTTTGCTGCCTTTGTGAATCGAAACCATGGCGGCGGTTATCTCAATTTGTGTGTGGCTTCTGCGTTGGCCGTTTTGGTTTGGTCGATGACTCGGTTTCACGGGGACCGCAACGACCAGGAGGATTTCGGAGAGGCGTATGAGTGGCAAACACCCATGCAGCGGTGGGGGTACGGATTTATTGCCAATCTTGATGCTCGCAGTCTGATTTCCGTGACCATTGCGGTATGTGTGGCGGCCGGAGTCGTCTGTTCATTGTCGCGTGGCGCTATCCTTGCTTTGATCTGCGCGACCTTCTTGACGGCATTTTCCGTCGTGCGCATTCGTGGCGCTTCCTCGGTGGCTGCGGTAGCTACGGTCGTGTTGTTTGTTGGCATTGGTATGGCTGTCTGGTTGGGGCGTGGCGAACTCCTCAAGGGCCGATTAACAGAAACGGTCGCGGAGGCGGAAGCGAGTGGGAACAGCCGAATTGATCATTGGCAAGATGTGCTTTCTGCCTGCGGCGACTACTGGCTTACCGGTTCGGGACTGGGGACGTATCGGTACGCTTACCGGCCGTATGAGACACAGCCATATAGCGGCTGGTTTTATCATGCAGAGAATCAATACTTAGAGGCCTTTGTTGAAGGTGGGGTGTTGGGCGTCTTGCTTTTGATCTTCGCAATCGGTGCAGTCTTCATTGCTACCATGCGTTTACTGACGGATAGAAATGATCCGTACGCGTTTGCGATCGGGCTTGCGGGGTTGTTTGCACTGACCTCTCAAGTCGTTCATTCGTTCTTTGATTTCGGTTTGTACATGCCGTCCAATGCGGTACTCTTCGCGATCACCATGGGCATGGCTTGCTCGACTGTGCCCGCGAATGATACGGCGGATGATAAATGGGTAAACGGATACGGGTTGATGACTCGATGCATTCACGCGGCGGTACTCATCGTGTGCTGTGGTTGGTTGCTCTGGGGTGGTGCCGAGATTATTCATACGGCTAGCGTAGAAAGAGCGGTCGAAACAAGCCGTCGTTTGGATAGCGCTGCGGCTCGGGACCTTCGACGTGTGCGCGAGTGTATCGTCGAGCTTGAGGGGACTTTGAGTCATCTTTCGAGTGGCGATTCCGAGGCGAGATTTCGACTGGCAGAACTCTACGTATTGGCTTATCGAATTCAGGCGACGGATCAAATCTCCGAACGCAATGGTCCCAGTCGCGATCAGCTTTGGGGGCTGACGGCGCCATTGGCGCTGCACGGTCGAACCTATGAAATGGAAAAGAAATCTCCCGAGCTGGTTGAGCAGTTACGTGGTCAGGAAATCGTTCGCAATGAGTTAGGAACTGCCGTCAACTACTTGGAAAGTGCTTTACGGGGATGCCCGATCATCAATAAGGTGCCCTTAGCATTGGCCGAGTTGTTCGTGGCGGGTCCAAAGGGACGGTCAGACGAGCCCTACATCCAGCATGCGATTCGACTTGCTCCGTACGATCCTGACGTGCTCTTTCGCTGCGGCTTATTGGATCTTCAAGCCGGTAGGTTACCAGCCGGTCAATCCAAATGGCGGAAATGCCTCGCTTTGTCTTCTGACTATATCCCAGAGATTATTCGACTGGCTCCCCAGTTCTTCGACGAATCGGCAATCGTTCAGGAACTCGTACCGGACTCTCCCGACCGCATGGTGGAAATTGCGATGTTGTTGCGTTCGCGAGAACAACAACGGGAGTTGGCGAACCGAGCCGGTGCCGTTTTGAAGCAGTCGCCTCAGAAACAAGCGGAAGAATGGTTTCTGATGGGTGCCATCGGAGAATTGATGAACGATTTGCCGGCGGCGATTGAAGCCTACGGAAAAGCCGTCGATGAACGACCTGCAAATAACGCCTGGCGATTCAAGTTGGCGCTATTGCTCGAATCATGTGGTCAAACAGAACCGGCTCGCGAGCACGCTCGTATCTTGCTGCGGAATGCCCCTCGAATGGTGAAGTATCGAGAGCTAGTCAAGCGTCTCAACCGACGTCCGCTGACGGATAGTCGTTGATACGGCACTTTCGACCACCGGGGGTATCAGGTGGTTTTGTTGCAGCATGTGGCGACAATACAACGCACGACAAGCGTAGTGCTATCACCCAACAAGATGGGTTTGCTCCGGTGCGGACGATTCCTCTGAATTCTGTCATGCGGAAACTGACGGATTTTTATGCAGTTTTTCGGCTCGGATCATTTAACAACGCCCGAGTGAAGCGTTATAAAGCCCGTTGGCGCAGTTTTGAGGAATATGCTGGGATGCTCTTGGTGGTCTCGTGTCGGTCTCTTCGGCATGAGCTTTGCAAATCATGGAAGAGATCGGGGACGTTGTGTCGCTACCCAGAAACCCACATTGTCAGAGGACTTTCGGATGGTAAGCAAAAATGGAACGAGTTCAGTGAATGCCGAGCATGATCTGCAGGATCAGTTGACTGATCTTTGGGAGATCATCTATCGGCATCTCGCTTTGGTACTGACTTGTCTTGCGATCCTGATGGGGCTTGGTGCACTCTATTATCTGAAGGCCACTCGAACATACCAGTCACAATCTGACATGCTGATTGTCAATAAGCACATTTCGAGCTTTGGCAATCAACCGGAAGAGGCTCGTCCGGTTTCTCAAGAGACGATTGAGACTCATGCGATTCGACTACATAGCCCACTGATCATTGAACGTGCGGTTGCGGATCACGATCTGGCAAGCCTACCTTCCTTAGTTGAGCAGGAAGATGCTGTTCAATACATCATTGAAAACATGTCGGTGAATCGCAAAGACGATAATGCCACTGTCCTCAATATTCGCTTTCGTTGCCCGGACTCGAAAGACAGTCGCGATGTTGTCCGCGCCATTACCTCGACTTATGAAGACTTCCTGGGCGAATCGAATCAGAAGCTAGGCCGCGACACAACGGCATTGATCAAGCAAGCGAACAAGCTGTTGGCTGACCAGATTCGAGAAAACGAACGAGCGTACCAAGAGTTTCAACGGAAAGCACCGTTGATGTGGCGAGACGGACAAGGTGTCAATATTCACCATGAACGTCAAAGCCAGATCGAATCGTCGCGTCAGCAATTCATGGTTGAGATGACCGTCTTGCAAGCCAAGATTGATGCACTCGATGCCTCGATCGCTGCAGGTGGCATCAGTCGAGAAGCGGTGAGTTATGAAGCATTGATGCAACTCAAACCGGACACTGAAGGAATTGACTGGCGAGCATTCAAGATCGCAGAGCAAGAACAGATGGCTGGACGAGAAGCCGTCCGTCAGTACTCCTCTCTTTTGATGGGGGAGTACGTTCGACTGATGGTTCAACGCAGTGAGTTGTTGGACGAATATGGGGAAGGCCATCCTGAGCTGAACTCAGTCAGTAAACGGAAGAGCGAAGTAAAGCGTCTTCTGAATGGCCTGCTCTCACAAGATATGGGCTCACTTACCAGTTTAGTGCTTGAAGACGGCACGGAAGATGAAAAAGACTACGTCACGATTTACATGCAGATGTTGCGTGATCGCTTGGCAATCCTTAAGAAACAGATTGAACGTTTGGATACCGAGTTTCAGGGGGAGCAGAAACTAGCCAACAAGATGCAGGAATACTTGCTTCAGGATCAGGCGTTTCGTAGTGAACGAGATCGTATCAAGCAGTTGTTCGATGAGGTTGTGGCTCGCTTGAAGGAAATCAATCTGGTCGATGAGTACGGCGGTGATACGGTCAGCATTTTGGCGGCTGCCGAAATCGGAGAACAAGTTGCTCCACGTATCGTCTACGTGGGGGTTGCTTCGATGTTCCTCGGGTGTTTACTCGGTAGTACACTAGCTTGGATTGTCGACCGCTCCGAAAATACGTACCGATCTGCGGCTGAAGTGCGTCAGGCTCTGGGCGTGCCGGTTGTTGGGCATATTCCACACATTCGTAAGCGAGATCAGGTGGCTTCGACGAGTCTGCCGCACATCGCTCCGATTGTCTGTACGCTGCATCAGGACAAATCGCATCTTGCAGAAGCCTTCCGTGCTGTACGAACCAGCTTGTATTTCAGCACCGCAGGCCAGAATCACAAAGTGATTCAGATCACCAGCCCATTGCCGGGTGATGGCAAGTCGACGGTTACTGCCAACTTGGCTGTGGCGATTGCCAAATCTGGAAAACGCGTCCTTGTCATGGATGCAGATTTCCGACGTCCTGCGATGTTGAAGTTGTTGGGCAAACCGAAGAATTGCCAGCACGGCTTGGCGGCTGTGATTGCAGGGAAGGCTGATCCCGTTGATTCGGCGATCGCTACGGACATACCGAATCTATTCTTCCTTCCGGCTCTTGAGCGACCCCTCAACCCTTCGGAGCTGTTGAGTACTCCGCAATTCAAGAACCTGTTGGATATGGCTCGTGAACGATTTGACTTCGTTCTGATTGACACCCCGCCGGTCCTGGCTGTGACTGACCCATGTGCAGTTGCGGCTCGAGTTGACGGAGTGCTTCTCACGCTTCGCATTCGCAAGGGATGTCAGGCCGTGTCGAAACGAGCATTGGAAATGCTGAATGGGGTAGAGGCCAATGTGCTTGGCACAATCGTAAATGGGGTTGATGAAAAGAGCGGCTTCCGTGGCGTCGAAGGCGGATACGGAAAGTACGGCAAGTATGGTGTCTATTCAGATCGAATGGACGAATCTCCTCGCCGTCGTAGTGGCATAAAGCTTCGCCAGACTTCGCTGCGGTAGCAGCGGAGTTGTGTGGCTCTTTTCTGATTAGTGTTGGGTTTCAGGATGTACATCTATGAGTTCGATTTCAACTAACCTTCCTCATGCTGGTGACAAAGTTGCCAGTCATGTGGGAAGTGATTCAGGCAATTCTGGATCAATTCAACGGCTAGCTTTTCAGTTCATGCTGAAGCATCGAATCTGGTTATTGGCCAGCGGCCACGCAATCGTGTTTGCAACGGCATACTGGCTGGCGTTTCTGTTGCGTTTTGATTTCAATGTTTCGGAAACGTTCGTGTCGCGATTTTGGATCACGCTTCCAGCGATCTTGGCGATCAAGCTTTACATTTTTTACGGGACAGGGCATTTTCACGGTTGGTGGCGATACGTAACTTTCTCGGATCTGACGGCACTCCTGCGAGCTTCGTGTCTTTCGCTGGTTGCGTTGGTCGTGCTGAATGACTACGCCATGGAAGGGCACATCCCTCGGGCGGTAGTTATCGTCGACTGTCTTGTTGCGGCACTGATCCTGGGGGCGCTCAGAGCAAGCTGGCGTCTGTGCCGGGAGCGAGCCTGGTTCCGAGGCAGGGAGGAGCATGTTGCCCTTATGGTCGGTGCCGACCACGATGGTGGCGTGTTGGCCCATCAAATTCACTCGCATGTTGAATTGCCTTACCGCGTTGTCGGGTTTATTGATAACGATTCATCGCGGCATGGCACGCACCTTGGTGGCATGC
>CAYYHV010000228.1:0-1734 GCA_964471695.1 uncultured Pirellulaceae bacterium | reverse complement strand
TAGCCGAAGTCGCGCGATCGTCTAAAGCGACGGATATTCTCGTTAAGGCGGACCATCTGAAAGGGTCGGAGATGCGGCGCCTGATGGATCAAGCGGACGATGCAAACCTGCGGTTAAAGATTCTTCCGTCGGTTGTTGATTACCTTAATGGTATCGGCTCGATTCCGGTTCGCGATGTCGAGATCAATGACTTGCTGGGTCGTGACCCTGTCGAATTAGACCTGCGATCTATCGCAGCTGACGTTGAGAATCAAACCGTCTTGGTTACGGGGGCCGGTGGCAGTATCGGTTCAGAAATCTGTCGACAGCTGATTCAGTTCAACCCAGCCAAGTTGGTGCTCGTCGACAATGGTGAAAATAATCTGTTCCTGATCAACAGCGAACTCAGCCGTGAATGTGATGTCCCGCTAACGCCCCATGTGACTGACGTCAAAGACGCCGAACGAATGCGTCAGGTGTTTGAGAAGGAGCGTCCCGCGTATGTGATTCATGCCGCGGCACATAAGCACGTGGGGCTCATGGAATCCAACGTTGCTCAGTGTGTTCGTACGAACGTATTTGGCTCGAAGACGGTGGCGGATTTAGCCCATGAATTCAATGTGCGAAAGTTCGTATTGATTTCGACTGACAAAGCCGTGAATCCAACAAGTGTGATGGGTGCGTCGAAGCAGATCGCGGAACGCTATATCCACGCCATGGCTCAGGAGTCTGATACGGCGTTCATTGTCGTTCGATTTGGTAACGTACTCGGTTCCAACGGTAGTGTGGTGCCGATTTTCAAGGAGCAGATTCGACGGGGTGGTCCGGTGACGGTTACGGACCCGCGGATGACTCGATTTTTCATGACCATCCCAGAGGCTTCCCAGTTGGTCCTGCAGGCTGCTGCTATGGGGGATGGCGGAGAGATCTTTGTTCTTGAAATGGGTGATCAAGTCCTCATTGATGACTTGGCTCGAGACCTGATTCGACTGTCCGGATTGCCCAGCGATGCGATCGAGATCAAATATGTGGGAATGCGTCCCGGCGAAAAACTCTATGAAGAGCTATATTTTGATGAGGAGCAGGCATTGGAAACTGCCCATCCCAAGCTGCGAGCAGCCTATCACCGCCCATATTCAGTCGGTGAGGTGCTGAATACGATTAAGGGGCTTGTGCCGGTATTAAACGAAGGCGACACAGCCGTTCGTGCGATGCTTAAGGAGATTGTGCCAGAATATACTCCGCCAAAAGGTAGTCTACCTGGAGTAACTGAAGTGCCCGTCTCCGTCAAATAGCCTCGTTGCGGAGTCATGAGAGCTGGAGTTTTGAGATTTCGCTCTGACGATAGAATGTGTTCACAACAAAGTCTTAATTAATCTGTAGTCAACGAGAGAACTATGTCGAATCGACGCGCTTTCATAACCGGTATTACTGGCCAAGATGGGTCCTATCTCGCCGAATTGTTGTTGGCGAAAGGGTACGAAGTGCACGGAATGATTCGTCGCGCAAGTACTTTTAATACGGGGCGTATTGATCACATTTACGAAGATCCGCACGAGGAAGATCAGAATCTGGTGCTTCACTATGGCGATCTGGCTGACGGCAATAATATCACCAATTTGATTCTGGATATCGAACCGGATGAGGTTTACAACCTCGGGGCTCAGAGCCACGTACGCGTTTCGTACGACCAACCGCTCTATACCGTTGATATCGTCGGCACGGGGACACTTCGGATACTGGAAGCCATTCGGC
>CAYYHV010000227.1:1286-12413 GCA_964471695.1 uncultured Pirellulaceae bacterium | reverse complement strand
ACTCTCACGCTAGCTACAAGTTATTCTCAAAAGAACAACTGAAAGAGGTTCATCTACCAAATTGTCAAAGAACTTTCCCCAGTGAGTTGTTGGCGAACCAACGTGTCACTGAAGAGATGGAATCATACCCTGTTCGGGATTAGTGTCAACCGCTGCAAGGCGGATCCACTACCTACTTCTAAACTTTTTTTTAGCTAACCCGAATAGCTCGTAGACTTTCGCCTACTTGCCTAGTTTTGAGCGGCTTTAATCGCCCATCATTTCGGCTGTACTCGGTGCGAACTCAGGGAATCGGGTGTTTCTACAACGTGACAACAGTCTAAATCAACAAGTCGCCAAAAGCGGTCCGCTCCGTATCCCCTGCCAAAGGACATCAAAAGGATGGTGAGGTTCACTACATCCGCTGGGAATTACACGTTTCCGCGCAGCCAAAAAACTCGTTGCAAGAGCTTCCCCGCGTCAAAATTTATATTGTTGGTAGCAGCAATTCACGTTGATGATTGCCATGATCTATCATGACTCGAAGTCGCAATTCGAGCACGCTTCGTCCTGGTCAACGCACGCAGATTTCGACTGGGTCGAGCCATCCTCCCTCTTTGAGAATTCGATCTATGGTCCGCACTATCCGGCTCTTGTTCTTTTTCGCAGCCACTACCTTTGCATCCCCAATGGCTTGGGGCGGCAATGTTGCGAGCCAAGTCGACGCAGAATCCCGTTGGGTGGTGTACACGCTCAAACAAGAAAATACGATCGTAAAAGTCGCTCCCAATGCGGGATTTAACGCTTTTTCGATGATCGTGGACGACGTCGAACTCTTTCATCAAGCCGCTAAAGTCAAACAAATCCCGGGCGTCCATTGTGGCAATCCAATCCTGTACCCAACTCCTAATCGAGTCCGCGATGGCGGCTTCGTCTACGAAGGAAAGGCTTATCGTTTTCAACCAGCCGGCCAAGGGAATCACATTCACGGGTTGGTGAATCGACTCCCTTGGGAGGTAACGGAGGTCGCCGCCGATTCGACGGGAGCTTCCATTACGGCATCAGTCCATTTTGTAAAGGGCAGCGAGCCGTTTCGTTTGTTTCCCTTTCCGCATTCGTTGAAAATGACCATCCGCGTCGAAGCGTCGCGTGTTCGCTGGACGTACGTAGTCGACAACCAAAAAGGCAACCGGGGTGTCCCTTTTGGCATTGGGTTCCATCCCTACTTCCGCGACCTCAACAACCGAGATTCCACGCGACTTACGATTCCCGCCAGTCACCTTTTGGAGTCTGTAAACAAGCTTCCAACCGGCAATCTTCTGAATCTTGATGGACATCGCCTGGATGCTCGTAGCGGTGTACGACTCGATGGATATCGCGCGGATCACGTCTTTGTTGGAATGACTCCCAATGCGCCCGCCACGATCGAGTTTTCAAAAGCCAGAAAACGCCTCAGCCTCCATACTTCGAAGGAGTTTACCCACGTCGTCGTGTGGACTCCCGATCGACCGTTTTTCTCCGTTGAAAACCAAACATGCGCGACAGACGCACACAATTTGGCAGCCGGTGGCATGAACGATGTGGCTCATCTTCAGATTTGCCCCGCCGGCAAGTCTCTGACGGGATACGTTGAGTATGAGGTCCAAAACATGGAATAACCTCCGATTGACGGCCTGCACGCGTCCTCCGAGCCCCTTTCCGCTTCGAATCAACGTAGTTTTGGGCTCCTTGCATCCATGAAAAAACGCTGACCAAAAAAATTCGGCCAGCGTACTGTATGCACTGCGATTGCGATCCCTAACCAAGAAGGCCTAGGCAGGGACTTCGAACAAGATGTTCGACATTGCTGTTTGACTCACAGAAGACCCGTCGTTGACGACCACTTCGATTGTCCGTGTCGCTGCCCCCGGGGCCACTGAAGTGTTTGAATAACGCACTTGCCGCAACAATTCTTCGTAAGCATCGAGCCGCTCATAGCCATTCAACGTCAGCCTGGCGCTACCGTCACCGCTCTCGCTCGAGGGGATGAATATCGCTTCTATCGCAGTCCCAAGTGTGTCCACACTCAGCGATTCGCTGTCTCCATCAACGGGGTTCGTCAGAACGATTGAGATGCTGGTAACCACAGATCGACTTAAATTCTCAATCGTCGCTTCTGGAGCGATCACCACGGAGGTATCGCCCACCCCAAAATTCACCGTCGAGTCGATGCCGGCCTCTGTCGCATCCAGATCGACTTCAGGCACGTCGGATTGCTCCAAAGCTCGGATTGCGAGCAGAGCATCCAACGGCGAAGCAAATCCATCGTCATTAACGTCGTAAAATTCGACGGGACGAGTCGTAACCGGTTCCAGTAAGGATGATTCTTCGTCACTGAACACGCGATTCGTCAATTCGTTGATGAGAACCAAGGGGTCAAGCGGCGATACTTGGCCGTCGTCGTTTACATCCGCAGCAAAATCCTGATTATGCCAGCCGTAGGTTAAGAACGATTCTAAGCCCACGTGACTGGAGTCTTCCGAGTCACTCAGCTCATTGGCGCCGTCGTTGCCCGTCACGGTTGAGATGCTGGTAAACTGCCCAACCTCAACCGTCCGCGTAGATCGAAAAGTCCACGTCTCATCCGGGTCGAGAACCCCATCGCTGTTCGTGTCCCCGCCCGTAAATAACGGCGAGAAATCATCCGTGATGTCTGCATCCGTCCCTGCGTTGTCCACAACCAATACGCCTGAAACACCTAACGTTCCGGGGTTTGTTACGAAGTACGTGTGAACTGCATTTGCTTGTTCAATGAATGACGCGGGCGAAGAAGCTCCGGCGTCTACCCCGTTAACTAGCACTTCAATCGCCAATTCGCCACTGCCCAGAACGTTGCCAAAATTTGCCACATCACTGGTGCCACCGACCACGCCGAAGGAATCCAGAGTCGCATCCAACCCAAAAGTCGTCGCTCGCACTTCTAATTTTACCGAGCTGACATCCGTAAAGTCTGCTCCACCATTGGTGGTTTGCGTGAATCCCACGCCATCGCTATTCAGTCCAGTGAAGGGTACGTAAAAGTCGTTGGCCGCGTTCGTTACACTGCTAAGCAGCGTAGCGGAGGAGGTGGCACCGTCCGTGGACTGAACCGTGACCACTAGACTGGTAAATGCAGTCGTCGGGACAAATCCCGTCAAACAGATACCTTGTCCAAATGAGCCCGCAAGGCTGGTCAAATCGACTCCGCCGAGTGCATTCGCGTTGGTCGCACCGTTCGAGTCGATGCCGTCCCACGTCAGCTCAAAGACGCCTCGGGAATTGGTTGCCGAATTAATCGCCAATTGACCACCCGTCGTCGAAATGCTGACTGAGCCAGGATCCGTTCCTAATTCTTCAACGAGCGTCGCGACAAAATCAAGCTCGCCGCCAAGCGAGGTGGCTGATGTGAACGCGCCGGAATCCGAGTTTCCGTCGGCGGTCGAGTCTGTCACCGGCCCCGTATCAGTTTGAAAACTGTCAATCATGACGCCAGAAACGTTCCCGGATGTCATGATCAGGCCGCTCACAAGCTCGGGAAGCGCTTTGGTTCCTACCGCCTGAGCCGTCTGAACCGTGAAATAATTCCCGCTAGTTAGCCCATTGAATGAGTAGCCGCCGCCAGCCCCCGTCGTCGCTGTGTCGAGGAGCTCGTCACCGGCATCGAAAATACCGTTCGAATTGGTGTCAACGCGCAGTTCGACAGAGGCTCCAGCGATTTCTTCGCCGCTGTCAAGCGTTCCGTCTTGATTGAGATCATCAAACACGACCCCGGAAATCAAACCGAGATCGTTCACCGAGAGGACAACTCGGTCCTCAAGATGCTCTAGCGCTAATCCCGTATTCTTCGTCGAACGTCGTGGTGCCAGTCTCGCAGATCGCTTCTTCATGATCGGATTTTCAACTCGTATTATTTCGGGGTCTATTTCGAATCGTCAGCAAACGAAAATCGGCAATTCATCTTTACCGTTAGACGAAATCGTACATTGTTTCCCAAGCTTTCGAAACTACTTAAGCTGTCCATTCATCGAAAGCGTGGCAATCTCGTCATTCGACGCGAACGACGCGAAACACCACCCCAAAGAGGTAGCACCATATGCCGTTTGGCTACTGGAAAGGCAGGAAAACAAGTCGGTTTGCCACTTATCGTGGATGCAATGCTGCCGAATTCGAGCCAAATTCTCGATTGGTAGCCTGCAGTACAATGCGTATCCAACCGCCCCCGGCCGTCCGCTGCTTACGGACGAACGTTCAGTCGAGGCTTGCGACTGGAGATTAGTTCCGATTCGTAAGCTCGCCGCATCTCAGATTTCCGGGCTGGTGAATCAACCGCGAAAGCATGCATTTCTACAAAAATACCCGAAGCCGATTTTTCTCCCAACACATGTCGCGTCGCATTGAGGTACTCAGCCAGAGAACTACGATCTGATTTGTCGAGGTGCTGCGTTAATCGCTTCCGGAGGCTCGACGATTCCCCAATGTAGAGATAACCCGACTTGTCCATAAACAAATAGACTCCGGGAAGATCAGGAATCAGCTGCGGGTTCGCACGTAGCTCGCTTGTCGATTTCGTAACAATTTTGCGATTCCAATCGGCGACTCGCACCACCAGCTCCGGTTTCAGTTGCCGTCGCTTACGCAACCCCATTGCCGCTCGACGTAACAAATCGGAATCGACTTTGGGGGCCAGCCGTCGTGCGTGGCCATCGAATGCGATTCGAAGTTTCGGATCACAGAACGCACGATCAATGTTCAAACGATGCTTGTCTTCAATCATTCGCGCGGCAATTTCGGCCGCGTGGCGATGCGATTCATGCCGGGAGCCGCTGCGACGAGTCACTTTTCCGCCAAGCTTTTTGGCCTTGCGCAGATTCAACATCGTCCAATTTAATTCTCGATCTGCTGCATTGGGCAGTTCAAGATGACAAGCCTCAAGAAACGCCGAATTCAATTTGTCCTGAATCAACACCTCATCACTACTCCATCCATCGTACACCTTTAGATAGGCAGCGCGGACCACATCCGCCTGCGACTTGGGCTCGTCCGATATCTGCGGCAAAAGCACAACGACAAAGACGGAAAGAATCGAAAGGATTAATTCAGAAGCTGTCATGGAGAGGAATCTTCAAGCGACTGGTGAAATTTGCCCAGCACAACTGTGACAATTCCGAGGCGAATCTGCAAGAAGGTTTATTCAAAAAGTCGCGAACATTTATCCCACAACGGTTCGCCTTAAGAATGTGGCTCACGCCAAATGCGCCCACTTCAAAGTGGAGTCACTTATTTTCGCCGGAGATGAGGATTTGCTTTGAGAAATTTTTCGCGATCGGGATGGTTCTCAAGAACCTTGAGCGTCTTTTGACGCATCGCTTCCTGGTATCGGCGTTCTTGCGAGTACGTTCGTCGCAGCTTGATTCGATTTCGCAGCCATGAGGAATCGTCGGCGTCGCCGTTGAAGATCATCGCGATCACGACGGCGCCGACGATTACCCCGACCATCATGATGCTGTCGTAATGCTTGGTCATCGATTTCTCTCGGGCAGAAGCAAATATCAGTTTGAGACAGATATTGAAGCTTAGCTCACAAAATCGAATACCGCCGGCTCGCAGAATACTCCGCAGGGGAATTGCGATGACGAAATGACGAAATCACAAGCCCCCAAGGGACAACTCTCGCATCATCGCTCACCGCGGCTGGCGACTTTGCCGTCGATGATCGTGCCGACACAATGCGTCGTGTACTCAAATGGGTCGCCATCATAAAGCGCCAGATCACCGTCTTTTCCAGGTTTGATCGAACCGACACGATCATCGACACCAAGTATCTTCGCCGAATTGATCGTGATGCTGGCCAGTGTCTGCTCGAAGGTTAGACCATTCGCGGCAGCGATGGCAGCTTCAAACAGCACGACTCGAGTCTTTGGCACGTAGGCTTCGTATCCGCTTTGCATCGCCAAAGGAATTCCGGCGTCGACGAGTTTCGAGGCGGTTTCAAAACTCAGATTTTCCAGATCGCCAACCGCTCGAGCCATCGACGGATGAATAAGAACGGGAACGTTGGCTTGTTTGATCTCGTCGATCAGCAGGTAAGATTCTGACGCTCCGTCCAGCCACAGTTTGAATTTAAATTCTTTCGCCAGGCGAAGTGCATTGGTGATATCTTGAGCGCGATGTGCCGTGATCAGGAGCGGAATCTTGCCCGCGAGCACCTCTGCCAAAGTCTCCAATTCAAGGTCGCGTGATGGCGGCTCGGGATTGTCGCCATCTTTTGAATCGTCAACCTTTGTTTCGGCTTTGGTTTGTTTCTGCTGATACTCGCGTGCTGCCAATAGTTTCGATCGCAGCATTTGGAGCATTTTTCCGCGCGTCCCCGGAGATTCCTTGCCCGATTTTTTTGCTGCGGTACTGAGCGTCGTGGCGACAGCCCGAGTCTCCACAAGGATCGCGTCTTTTCCGCCTCCTTCAATGGTTTTCACAACCATCGTCTGGCCCGAGACCAACTCCCCCGGAGCATGCCCGGTGTTTACCGTCGTGACTCCGAAACCGCGAACCCAGGGAATCAGCTCGTCACGACTATTGAACCCATCAAAGGCTCGCAGTGCCGGCTGGATCGGCTGGGAGTGTTCCAATTGATCCTGATCTTCGTCTTGGTTGAGCATGCCAGACAAACCCACGGTACTGTGGGCATCAATCAGGCCAGGCGTCACGACAGCAGCCTCCAGCACTTCAAAGCCATCGGGAACGGCGACATCACTCGACTTGCCAACGGAAGCAATTTTTCCATCGCGGATCAGGATCGTCCCATCCTTAATCGGCTCACCCCCCATCGTATAAATGACTTTGCCACGCACGGCGACTTGGGCCAGGGAGTGCGACTGCCCCAGACAGACGATGGATGCGAAAACCAGGATTGCAAATCGTTGAAGCATGGATTCTACCGTTACGAAGGAAGTCGCGTGTTGGCGACTTGGATCAAAATTGAATTCGCCGACTATTGACTGGAACCGAAACAGCAGAAGTAGGGCGCCTGATCGTGCCCTGCCCCATACCCACCGACTGCATACAGCCGATCTTCTTCATTGGACCGATCAAATGCCGGACGTCCTTCCACCCACGTCTGCTCAACCTTGGTATAGACACTGAACGGGTCGCCGTTGAGCACAATGAAATCGGCGTCTTTGCCAGGTTCCAAGGAGCCAATGCGTTTGTCGAGTCCCAACATCTCGGCTCCTGCGAGAGTCAATCCTTCCAGCGCCATCTTGCGGGACATGCCGGCTCGAACGGCAAGCGCGGCCATCCGGAAGAATATTCGCGAATCGGTAATCCAATCATCCGTGTGAAACGCTGTCCGCACGCCAGCATCTTCCAGGACCTTGCCGGTTCGCATCAACAAATAACGAGCCTCGAGCTTTCCGCCAGGCGAGTCCACCAGAATCATCGAGCAAGGAGCGCCGGCTTTCGCAATTTCATCGGCGACCAACCAGCCTTCACTCACATGGTGTAGCACAACGGGAAAACCAAACTCTCGAGACAACCGAAGCACTGTCATGATATCGTCATGGCGATGCGTATGATGATGGACGATACGTTTGCCCTGCATGGCCTCGACTAAGGTTTCCAGATGTAAGTCGCGTGGTGGAAGCTTGTCGACGTCTCCCGCCGCGCGATCGACTTTGGCTTGATACTCACGAGCCTTGATATATTGTTCACGAACAAGAAACGGCGAGTTTCCACGAGTCCCAGGGAAGGGGGCGTCACGAATGGAGTTCGTACCATTCGCCATTTTCAATCCGCCAACGGGGTTGTCATCCTTGTCACGTATGAAAATGTCGTCAATCCTCTTGGGTGTTCCATCGCGACCGACCGAGAACCGCAGCTTCACATAGATCGTCTGACCGCTGATCAAGTGACCGGAGCCTGGCATAATATTCAACGTGGTCAATCCACCAGCCAAAGCCCGTTTGAAACCCGAATCGCGGACATTAAGTGACTCGTAAACACGCACACCCGGCTGAATCGGACCGCTTCCGTCGGCTGCACCGATACCGCCAATATGACTGTGTGTGCAGATCAATCCGGGCATGATCGTCTTGCCTTTTGCATCAACCTGCTTGGCGCGTTCAGGAATCGTTACTTCTCCAGCCGCGCCAACAACCTGAATCTTTCCGCCTTGAATAATGAGCACGCCATTATCAATCTCATCGCCGCGGATGGGGATGATCTTTGCGCCCAGAAAGGCAGTCGGTTCATCTTGGGCAACCACCACGCCGGAAAAAAGAAAAAGTAGAATGAGCGAATGAATATAGAATCGCAATGAGTGCATCGACCATACTGCCTTGCTGGAGTAAATCTTGATTGAGCAACCTATTGTAGGTCGTGGACATTAAACATGCGATCACGAAATGTGGCCTGTTCATCAACCATCGGTGTACACAAATTATTGTTGGGCGATAAGATCATCCGTATCGAATCCAACAGAGCGAGGCAGAATTGAGAAAGTTCACGGCTTTGGCGAATTTCGCACAGTATTTTCTATTCCTAGTGGCGCTTTTCTCAGCGCAGTTTGTTAGCGCAGACGACCTGCGGCCCAACATTCTGTTTGTTGCGGTGGATGACCTTCGCCCGGAACTTGGATGTTACGGATCTGATCTGGCGATCTCACCACATATCGATGCGTTGGCTCGAGACGGAATCTTATTCAACCGAGCTTATTGCCAGCAGGCGATCTGCAGTCCATCACGGGCCAGCATAATGACTGGTGCACGCCCCGATACGATTGGCGTCATCGAGAACACCGCGTACTTCCGAGACCTTTGTCCTGATATCGTGACTCTGCCGCAGCACTTTATCGCCAACGGTTATGTGGCCGTCCACTGTGGAAAGATTTATCACAAACCCGCGATGGCTGATCTTGAAAAATCATGGTCGTTCCAGCCGAGCCGCAACTTGTTGTCCATTCGTCCTCCGCGGACCCCTGGCGGGTACGCTTTGCAAGCGAATCAGTCGACTTGGCGAAGAAACAAGGAACTGCGAGAAGCCGAATATGGAAAGCTGGCAAAGCAAGGCCTGATTCATGGCCCAGCCTACGAAGCCGCGGACGTCCCAGATCATGGCTATATCGACGGATATAATGCGGAGCTTGCAGTCGCCACGATGAAAGAATTGATAAAGAACGACAAGCCGTTTTTCCTGGGATTGGGGCTAATTCGTCCCCACTTGAACTTTAACGCGCCAAAGAAGTACTGGGACTTGTACGATCCAGCTAAGATTGCGTTGGCCGAGCGCACAATGCCACCTAAGGGAGGCGCTGCCGTGGGCTTGCATCCGTCTTTTGAATTACGAGTCCGCCATGGTATCCCTAAAAAGGGACCACTCGGCGACGAACTATCTATCAAACTGAAGCACGGGTACCTCGCGTGCGTTAGCTATATCGACGCTCAGCTTGGGCGCATGATCAAGGCGTTGGAGGAAGCCGAGCTGTCATCTCAATATCGCTGGCAGGCTTGATGATGTTTGATCCTCGTCGCTTGTCATGAGGAAACACAAATCCACTAAGATGTTGTCACAGACCAAAGCCGACATGACTCGACGACCATGCCATCCCACCGCGATGAAGGGCCGCTTCTCAAATCGCGATGCTACCAGATTGCGCCAGTTGGCTGCGCTAGCAAGATCGTCGGTTCGTGCAATTCTACAAACCTCCGCATTCTGCCTTATGTTGTTTGTGACGACCCATTCGGCGGTTGCCGACCCACAATCGCTGCTTGATTTTGAAGCAGATGTTAAACCGATCCTCAGCGAAAACTGTTGGGGCTGTCACGGTGAAGACGAGCAGGAATCGAACCTTCGACTGGATCGACGTTCCAGCATGTTACAGGGCGGCGATCTGGGGTTCGCAACCATCGTTCCGGGCAAACCCCGAAAGAGTTATCTGCTTGACGTCGTCAAGCATCTCGAAGCGGGAATGGAAATGCCACCGGACTCGGACCGACTCGATCCAAAACAGATTGCAACTTTGGAGCGTTGGGTTGCCGAAGGCGCAATCTGGCCCGGCCAGATGCAAGTCGTGGCGAAGGAAAAGTCGTCACATTGGTCGTTTCAACCGATCCTCCGCCCTGAGCCACCTAAATCCACGTCAGAAGCTGGCAACGTCATCGATGCGTTCTTGCAGACTCGCTTAGCAAGAGTGGGCTTGAGTTACTCAAAGGAAGCCGCTCCCCGAGTATTGCTTCGGCGACTCTCGATTGTGCTCACTGGACTCACACCGACGCGTGAAGAAACGGCTCAGTTCCTGCAGGATTGGGCAGAGGATCGCGTGGCTGCGTACCAGGACACTGTTGAGCGGTTGTTAGCTTCGCCGCATTTCGGCGAGCGGTGGGCACAACATTGGTTGGATGTCATTCGCTGGGCTGAAACCAACGGTAGCGAAAGCAACATGTATCGCAAAAATGCGTGGCTATATCGCGACTATGTCGTTCGCTCGTTCAACCAGGACAAACCTTACGACGACTTTCTCTTCGAGCAAATTGCTGGCGACACCGTCGGCGAAGGCGAAGCGACGGGGTTCCTCGTTTCAGGACCACACGTTCCCGTGGCCACAGTTGGGCAAGAACCTTCGGCTCGTCGACAAGCCCGAGCCGATCGAATGGATGAAATACTTCAAACGGTTGGCGCATCGGCATTGGGGCTGACCATCGGTTGTGCCCGTTGCCACAACCACAAGTTCGCTCCGATCACAATTACCGACTACTATGCGATGTCGGCAGTTTTTCAGGACATCGAATTTGGCAGCCGCATCCCTGAACTTATACCTGAGCATCCACTCAGTGTTCGCGGTGAAGAATTGCTAGAAGAAATCAAGGCGCTGCGACGCCAGTTGGCTGAGTTTGGGCCATGGGAGGAGCATTGGACAGCCTATCGCGATATCCATCTTCAGCGACCCGTTCGAACGAAGAAGGTCCGCATTTCGTTTCTTAACAAAAGCGCGTGGATTGACGAGCTGGAGATTTTTGGGCCAGAAAACCCGAATGAGAACTTTGCGTTAGACTCGACTGGGACCACCGTTTTCAGTCCCGCAACATTCCATGTGCCGCGGCGAGAGCTGTACAAAATCAACGACGGCATGTACGGGAC
>CAYYHV010000227.1:0-1276 GCA_964471695.1 uncultured Pirellulaceae bacterium | reverse complement strand
CTCCAAAGGGAAGTGACCAGAATCCATGGTTAGAATTTACCTTCCCGGAGGCAAAGCTTATCAACCGCTTACGAGCCAGCTCTAACCGAGAAGACTATTTTGAAACCGACTACCTCGAAAAGATGAACAATGGAAATCTGTCACCCTATCGAATCGAAGTAAAAGAAGAGGATGGCGGCTGGGTTCAAGTCGCCGCAACTCCTGCATATCAAAAGCTGAGCAAGCATTCCAAATCACGTGCGCTCGCCATGAATCGTTTGCGTGCCGCCATCCAACGGCTGCAAACCGAGGGTCCGCTCCCTGGCTTTGTCGCTCGATTCATCCCACCCGCCCGCACCTTTGTTCTCGGTCGTGGCAGCCCCGAAAACCCCCGTGACGAAGTCTTCGCCGCTGGCCCACAAGAGCTCGGCGGCGATCTATCCATTGCTCTCGAAGCAGATGGCAAAACTCGACGAGTCGCGTTTGCTCACTGGATCATCTCCAAAAAACAACCCCTGACCGCCCGCGTCGCCGCCAATCGAATCTGGCAACACGTCTTTGGTCGTGGCATCGTTTCAACTCCCAGCGACTTCGGCGAGGCCGGGGCGAAACCAACACATCCGGCCTTATTGGATTGGCTGGCGGCTGAGTTCATGCATCCTACGGTCGACGACTCGAAACAGCCACTCAAGTGGTCGACCAAACACTTGATCCGCTTGCTGGTAATGTCGCAGGCTTTTCGACAATCCAGCGAGCCGCGAATGCAGGCCGTTGCGATGGACGGAAACTCGACGCTACTTTGGCGTTTCCCACCCACGCGAGCCGAGGCCGAAGTGATCCGCGACTCGATTCTGCAATCGTCAGGAGTTCTCGATCGCAAGATCGGCGGAAAAAGCTATCGCATCCACAACGTGAAGAAACGTTATGCCCAGTGGGTCGTGACCGACAATCATGGCCCGCACACTTGGCGGCGAATGATTTATCAGGAGCGAATGCGACGAGTCGACGACCAGATGTTTACACAATTCGATTTCCCGGATTGTGGACAGGTGTGTGCGAAACGCCCCGTTTCAACGACTCCACTCCAAGCCTTGAATTTAATGAACAGCCAGTTCGTTATCGAGCAATCGCAGAAGATCGCCGAACGGGCCATTACAAATGCTGATTCGAACTCCTCTCCCATTGAGTTAGTTTTCGAGTACCTGCTGGGGCGCAAGCCGACTGAGGAAGAAGTGAAGGCCTGTTTCTCGCTGAGCGAGAAACAGTTGCCAACGGTATGTCGTGCACTCAACAACTC
>CAYYHV010000226.1:0-12421 GCA_964471695.1 uncultured Pirellulaceae bacterium | reverse complement strand
GTTTGGAATCCACGTAAATTGAGTTGTGGATTTGCGTTCGCGCTAGGTGTCAGCTGCGGCGATTTGGAGCGTAGGTAGTCCGTTAATTTTGGCAAGCGGTCCAGGCCATAGGTTTCATGCCTGACCATGCGGGCCATCCGAGCCAACTCAAAGGTGAAGACTTCGCGGAATGTCTTTGGAGTCACGCCCTCGAGCAGTTCGCGAAGATACTCCGGCTCGTAGGCTCGACCGTCATTAGCAGTGAGCAGTGGCGTGGTCGATTCGTTGTACCAATCTCGTTCGATGTGAAAGACGCCGTGGTCGGTGCTCAAGACAGCGACGCCGACTTTTCCCGGAGGTTGCAATTGATCAACATCTCGAGTGGGACGCGCGAAATAACTACCAGGACCGTAGAGTGTCCAAGGGATCACCTTCAGCATTCGCGCCCGATCTTCCTCGCTTGCAACGAGGGCTACGTTCAGCCCGTTGCCAAGATCGAGAATTTCGAGTGGATTTCCGGCTTGGAATTCATCAAGCACGAACTCCGATATAATGGCTGCCACGTCACCATCCTTTGTGCAGACAATCGAGCGATCGCGAGCCGCGTAGACTCGCGAGATTACCGGCCTATCCTATCCGAACCAGTTAGGAAAGGTCGAGATGGATCTGATAGCACTGCATTCGCTCGGTAATCTGCGGGCATTGGGCACCTTGCGTTCCTTGCTCGCCAAGCGTCCGTCGGATGGCAAGCAACCACGGTCCGGCACCATGAGGCGCCAGGCAATTGGGTTGTGACGAAGATTCCCGACGGCGAGTCCGTCATATGACGAAGGCATTGCCGCCGGTTCGATGAATTTGAGAGGCCTGCAAATCTGCCCCTATTCGGGCAAGCGACCGTCAGCCACTGGGGGGAAACTTCCAGTGAGTCCCTCTTTCATGAATGCGACGAGGTCTTTCTTGTCCTGTTCGGTCAATTCAAGTTTCTTCACCTTGTCGCTAAGGTGTGGATTCGGGTGACCGCCCTTCGCGTACCATTCGACGACTTCTTCCAGAGTCTTTTGGCTGCCGTCGTGCATGTAGGGAGCCGACGAGGCTATGTTGCGAATGGTGGGCGTCTTGAATGCACCCGTGTCTTCGGGTTTTTGGGTTTCCGAGAAACGTCCGACATCGGGTTCGGCGGCTTCCATCCCAACGCCAAGGTTGTGATATTTTTCGTCCGAGAAGTTGGCTCCGGCGTGACAAGCCGTGCAATTCGACTTTTCGCTGAAGAACAGATCACGGCCTCGAAAGATGCCAATGTCCATGTCCTCGGTCTTCTCCTTGGCCATCTCATACAGCGAGAAAGCTTCCGGATCCTCTTCTTCCAGTTCGTCGATTTCGTCGCCCCATTGCGATTCAGTCGATTTTACGACTTCGAGATAGTCGTATTTTGTGGGGCCAGTAACCAGCGCGCGTTCAAACGTCGCAAGAGCCTTGCCTACGTTTTCGATGGTGACACCTTCGCCCGGGAATACTTTGTCGAATTGCAGGGCGTAGCCCTCGATGTTCTTGAGGGTGGCGACACAATTCTCATGCGTGTTACCCATTTCAATTGGATTAGCGATCGGTCCGATGGCTTGCTCTTCCAGCGACGCGGCGCGACCGTCCCAGAACTGCGGGCCGCTGACGATGCGGTTGTAGCTGGTGGGCGAGTTGCGGTTTCCCTCTTGTTTGTCGATACCGACACCAAACTGCGTATGTTTGCCGTATCCTTCTTCGGGATGGTGACATGATGCGCAACTTACGGTGTTGTTTTTCGACAGTCGCGTGTCGAAATACAGTTGACGCCCCAGTTCAATTTTGGCCCGCGTCATTGGATTTTGATCGACTCCCACGATATTGTCAGCCGCGGCGGCTAAGCCCAATGGCAGTTTGATATCGAGTTTGTCGTGAACGCCTGGTTTATCCAGCCAATTCTTGATCTGATCGAGCGTTAATGGTCCGCTTCCTGGGATGCCAGCCGTAAGTTCCGGTGACTGGCCGAGCGTAACCGTCGTCGAATCAAAGGACACATCGGCAGCGCGGGCTTCGGATCGGATTTCCGGCATTTCGATTTCGACTGCGACATCGGAATCGTCCGTTGTGTTCGAGTCTACGTTGGAGTTGGCGGCTGGTTTACAGCCAAATAACAACAGGCCGCAGCAAGCAAGAGCGGCAATTCTCTGAGGCAAATTCATCGTCAATCTTCTAAGCTTTACAGCAAAATTCATCGTCTGACCTGACACCATGGATACCCAAGTAGTTCCATACGGCCAGCCATTATATGGCCGTGATAACTCGGGAGCGACCCGCCATACTGACGGTCCGCGGAATGTGTTCGCTTGTTGTGATGGAACGCATCGGCGACTTGGCCGACCAAGGAAATCTTCGCAAAGGATCACGAAATTCATGCTTGAATTGAATCCTGTTTGACCGACTTTGTGCCCGCCCCGTAAAATTTGCCGGGAGGTTCAACGAGCCGTCCAGCATTCTCAGACGAATAAACACTCGGTGATTCATGAGATACGACGATCAAATTCTGCGAGGTGGTTCCACGGTCGGATGGGCCATGTTGATCCTGTTCAACCTGTTGATGTCTTCATCAGGCCAGATGATCGGATTGGAGACACCAATCAATTCGTTAGGTGACGGCTACTACGAGAATTTTCAAACGGGGTTCAGCTTCACGAAAGGGAACTTTTTTGCTTTTTGGAATCCGCAAGTTGTTCCACCCTTTGGAGGCTACGATCCATCGGCGGATGCGCGATTGGGATTTTCGGGCAGAGGGCCAGGCGGTGGTCGTTTTCGATTTGGGTTAACGATGGGGCAGGGGAGTTCTCGCTCCAATTCCGTGACGTCACCTTCGTTGGTTGTGCCGAATGGGGGTGGTGGAAGTTTCATCAACTCAACCTTCCAACCATTTGTAACCAGCTTCATTCCAGTTGTCGGTGACGGCGGGACGTCCAAAACGTCAATCGCAGCGGAAATCTTACGGGCGTTGAAGTCCGGTGAAACGATGGAGTCGCTGTTGCACAAACATGGCCGAAGTGATTCCGGCGAGCCGCTGTCGATGATCTCTGCCGATTATCAGCAAACCGTCCCATCCACGACTCGCCCGGTGGCTGCGAGTTCTGCCGAACGAGGCGATATCAGCGTGGCCGAAATCAAGCGTCGGCAGAAAATGGAGGCCGCTGCAGATACGAGTCAGCGCAACGCAGAGTTTCAGCGGTTGATGCGGGACGGTTCGGCGGCCGAGTCGTCGGGGAACCTGCAGTTGGCTCGATTTTCGTACCGGTCGGCGACTCGCAAAGCCTCGGGGGCAGCTGCGATCGAGGCGAAGGTGGCTTTTGAACGAGTCAATCAGCGAATTCAGAAACAACGCGAAATGAAAAAGTTGCGTGCTGCGGCCGCCAAATCCAAGGAAGATCGTCCGGAGACGAATGACTAGTTCCGTTTCTAGCTGTCGTTTCGTCGGTATCCTGACTGTGGCTTTTTCCCGTTCCGTGCTAATCTGCGTGGACTTCGATTGTTGAATGTGACTCTTTCTATTTGGATTGCGCGAGCCCCCAATGAATGAACGCGAACGTTGGATTGTTTATCCGCTAATTTTCTTCTTGCTGCTGCTTGTGACTCGAGACAATATCTTAAAAACGCAAGAAGTAAAATGTAATCGACTCGTGTGTAACAAGCTGTACGTTGAAACCGAAGACGGACGCAAATTGGTCACGATCTTCGGGAAATACGATCGTGGTCTTATCTCCTGTTATGGGCCGATTGAAGACAGCATTGACCATGAACGTTGGACGGAAGGACCGGGGACAGAACGCAATGCACAGCCAGTGGTTCAGATCGGAGTCCGAACGGGTGGTGGATTCGGCACGTTCTTGGGTCGTCCGGATGCTCCCGTGGTGAATGTTGGGCAAGTGAGTGACCAACCCAAAGAAACCACGCCGGTCGTCGAAAGTAGAACTGCGGGAGCGTCCAGCACGAATGAATCCATCTCGTCGGGAGAGGCTGCTACCGCCAATGATGGCGATGACAAAGCTGTCGAGTCCAATGAGGGTGGTAGCTAAGCGTCGGCTAAATGCACTCAAATTGCCAATCTGTTGAAGGTCGATACCCCCGCTTTGGGGTTTTGCCCCAACTGGCCACTGCTCGGTTGTTGACAATCCGTATAATTCCGCGTCATTGCCATTCGTGTGTTCAAGGGATTTGAGGAGGTCGGGACGGTGTATTTCAATCCGCTTTATTTTGTATTCGTAGGCCCATTCATGTTACTCGGTTGGTGGGCGCAGCGACGCGTCAAAACGACGTACGCGCGAGCCAGTCAGGAACCGGCGCAGTTGAGCGGAGCCGCCGCTGCGCGACACATTTTGGATGAGTCCGGGTTGAATCGTGTTGAAATTCAGCAAGTCCCTGGAACGTTGAGCGATCACTATGATCCGCGGGCCAAAGTTCTGCGACTCAGTCACGATGTGTATCATGGTCGTACGTTGGCAGCTGTAGGGATCGCCGCACATGAGGCGGGGCATGCCATTCAGGACGCGGTTCGCTATGCACCACTGGTTGTCCGCAACGCAGCCGTTCCTGTCGCGAATGTCGGCAGCAGTGCGGGGCTGACGATGTTCATGATCGGCATGATGATGAACTTTCCACCGCTAATCTGGTTGGGAGTCATTTTGTTTTCCTGCGTGGTGTTCTTCCAACTTGTGAATCTGCCAGTCGAATTTGATGCGAGCAATCGAGCCAAGGCGCTGTTGGTCGATCGGGGCATCGTTCCGGCTCAACAGATGAGTGGCGTAAATTCCGTGCTCAACGCTGCCGCTCTGACGTATGTGGCTGCAACCTTGCAAGCCGCCGCAACGCTCGCCTTCTATGTCTTTCGTGCTACGCAGAATCGACGTCGTTACTAGGTGCTGTGGAACCAATGGGCGCGGCAAGTCGCTCGTTGCCGCTGGGTGTTGCAAATACCGCGGCTAGTGCCTTGCCGCTTACGGCTGCCATGCGTTCTGATCCACGGTGACGATTGCGTTGCTGGGAATCGGAGTCCATTGATCGTAACGGGCGGCTCGTTGAGGAGCCGACGTCCTTTTCTTTCTAAGCCTTTTCTCTTGCCATTTAACGGTAGGTTCCACAGCAAACCTGCGCTGGATTGCTGCGTCCGGTTGGGGGGATCATAATGTTATGTCATGACTTAAGTTGGTAATCGTCCAAGGAGAAGGTGGTATGTATATTCGTCTTGATTCTCGTTGGCGGTGGTGGATTTCTCGCATACATGGGAGTTCAGGAGGCTCGACTTCGTTCTGCGACTTTTGAGCAGCCCCAAGTCGTCAGTTGCGAGGAGTTGAGTGAGAACGGACCCGGCGCTAATGCGTTTGTTGAGATGCAAGATTTTATTTTGTGCGACTTTGCATATGTCTACGAACAGAAGGGTGAGTCAGGGCAGGTGTTTCTGAGCGCACGGACGAGCGGTGTACGGCAGGCCGCGAAGCACCGCTCGATTTGTGTTGATTCACCCGAAACAATTACGTTGTATGAATGCGATTCAAAATCAGTGACATCTTCGTTGTCGTGCTAACGAGCGCGACGCGATACACCGGCGACGAACATCGTCGTCAGATGGAATCCGATTGAAACTGTTAAGGCTGGTGCGCCAATTCTACTCGGCCGGAGACAGATTGTATTGCTGAGCAAGATGTTGTTAAACGACAAGTCCAGCGACTGCGACTGCCGCCATGACTCCGCCAACTAGCGATTTGGCGAGTGTGCCAAGTAGCCGCCCCCAGAAGGCGGCTTTGCCGATTTCGATACTCCACTCAAAATCTTTTCCGTGGATATCTTCTCCAATGACGGCTCCGACGAGCGCCCCGAGGCTGGCGAAGAAAATGACGGCTACGACAGAGCCTACGATGGGAATGGGCAAACCCACGATGGCTCCGCCGATGCCACCAATGCCCGAGCCAACTAGCGCAAGGATTGCGCTGAGTTTCGACCCGCCTTTTTTTGCGACTCCCGCGGCGCCCGCTAGGAACTCCAATCCCTCGCCGATCATAGCCAGAACCAGCAAACCAATGATTAGCGGCCACGTGATTCGTAGAGTCGAATCATCCGCCATCAGCCAATCGAATCCCATGGCGACGGGAACCATAATCCAGTTGCCAGGCAATCCAATGAGCGTCATAACCCAACAGCCGCCCACAACGACAATGTAGATGATGACCAGCAGACCGATATAGCCCGTGGTAAGATAGGTGCCGAAGTCAAAATCCATGGGCTTGATTCGTCCTATTCAGTCTTCGACTTTGCGTGTCGGAATGCTTCGTCGTAATCGGCTTGCCCACATGGGAAGTATTCGTCAGGAACTTCGGGTTCTTGCTGCAAAAGTAACTTAAATGCCGCGAGTTGTTCGCCTTCTTCCCAACGGCAGTTGAGCAATGTGTGAATTGCATTCTGGAAATAGCCGCCGTAGTTCTCGAGGGATGCGTGCAGATCAACCAAACGCTTGATCGTTGGGAGGTGTCCAAAGCACAGTGCCCAAGTCATCGTTTTAGCTCCCATCCATCCCTCGGCTTCAACGGGCCATCCCAAATCCAACATCAGGTCCACTGCATGCCAGCTTCGCATTTGAGCGCAATGCGAAATCAAACACTTGTCGTCCTTATCCAGTTGTTGCACAAGATCGGGTTGACCAGCAAGATGTGATTTGGCTGTTGTCGCATCGCCAGAGGTGACGGCATAGATAAAATCATCCAATGGTTGTGTCGGAGTCGCGATCGCTCCGTGTTTGGCGAGCAATGCCGCAGTTTCCAGTTGCCCTGTTCGAAGTGCAAAATCGAGCGCGGTCGCGCCTTTGAGACCGACAAAAGCCGATTTGCCGTTGGACGTTTTAGCGGAAAGATCGGCACTGGCATCGAGCAGCAATTGAATGGATGCCAATGAGCAGCCACGTTTGACGGCCCAATGCAGAGAAGTCTCTTGGGCTGCGGGGTGCGTCGCATTGGGGTCGGCTCCCGTCTCGATAAACCATGCAATCGCTTCCGACCAACGCATGTCTATCGCGTGTTTTAAGCAGTACGACAAGTCGTCTGCATCCAGTCCATATTCTCCGAGCACCTGTAGGAGCTCAATATTGAACTTCTCGCAGGCGTGATATAGCGACTCGCCATCACTCGGTTTCGCACCGGCAGCCAACAGAACGCGCGCGACTTGGACGCAATCGGCTTCGACACAACCATACAACGCTGATTCACTTGCGTTGTACTCTCTATTCTGCCAACTGGAGTTGGGGTCGGCCCCGTTTTTCAAGAGCAGCTCAACGACACGAGCCATGTCGTTTTCGCGTTGGGAAAGAAAGCAAGACCATGTCGCATAAAGAATCGGCTCCCAATCACGTGGACCGCCTTTGCGCTTCGCCAAACTGTTATCGTCGGCCAACATCGACTCGACGAGGTCAACACGCCCGCAGGCACAAGCCGTCAGGAAATCGGACTCGGGCAGGCTGGGGTTCTCGGCCAGCATTCTGAATGCGTGGGCAGCGTTACCCCAATGCCAAGCTTGTTCTAGAAATTCCATATGCCGCTCATCTATGTGCGTGGACGAAGCTGGACCGCGAACTTGTAGCGGCAGGATAGCATAGAGTGCGAGCCATGCGTTCAGGCCAAGTCGTCTTTTGCGTTAGCACGACAAAGAGACGCCGATCTACTTCACCCATTTCGCGTCGCGATAGGGCCGTCGCCGCACAAAATGTGCAGCGACCAAAAAACAGCCACGCGTCGAATCGCGTGGCTGGATAGTTTAGCCCAAGTGCGTCAGAAAATCAGCTTTGCGTTGAAACCTGGATTCGCTTCGGTTGCACTTTTTCTGTTTTGGGAACCGTGACGGTGAGAACACCGTTTGCGTAGTCCGCGGTAATCTTGTCCGCATTGACTTCGGTTCCCAGTTTGAAAACGCGTGCGAATTTTCCGTATCGACGTTCGACACGATGAAGCGTCTTGCCTTCGACGGCTTCTTCTTGCTTACGTTCTCCGGATACGGTCAGTCGTCCTTCGTGCATTTCGATTGCGATATCATCCGCCGACATGCCGGGGATTTCGAGACTGAGTTCAAACTCCGTCGCGGTCTCTGCTACGTTGGTGCGTGGAGCAAAAGTCGCTTCGTCGTCACCGCCTGCTTCTTGGATGCGATCAGCAAGGTCTTCCATCTCGCGACGAAAGACATCAAAGAGTTGCTCACCAGCCTGCCATGGAAGAATTTGTCGTACCATCTCGGTTCTCCTGTTTCCGTTTCATTGAATGCGTGACATTTTTATGTACGCCAGTATGTGAGTTGGCCAAACAAGTTATTGCAGTTGCCTGCAGCCTCTTTCGTTCGACGGCACCAGAAAAAGCAAAGGCTATGCCAAACGTTTTCGCGACGACGTAAAGTGTTTGTTGACAAGTGTTTGTTGGATTGGAGTCCGAGTTGGCAGACGCCGTGGCAGTGTGTCAAATTGGCAGAAAGACACTTGGTAATGGCCGACAAGACGCCGGTTTGTAAGGGGAATTCCGACGATTTGCCGATGACTTGTTGGCCTAGCCTCATGCGAGGGGGCAAGCATTCACACAATGCGTACGACCGGCAAATCAAGCTGACGACTGGTTTGTCAGCTTCGGCTTGCCGATACTCTGCTTATTGCGAACGGAGTGTCGAACAGACTCCGACGCCATCTGCCAAGTAAAGGATTCTCAATGGCGCGTGCGGGGCATATACAATTTTGCGTGGAAGTTGATACCGGCAACACCGGTCCCCAATTGGATAGTCATCGTGATAGCGCTGCGATGCTGATTCAGTTGCTGGAGCTATTCAACACCCATCAGATCGCTGCAACCTGGGCTGTGGCGCCAGAGCAGCTTTACTTGGCCGAACAGCACCTCGTTGATTCGCATCCACATGAGATTGCACTGTTGGCTTCGTCCAGTTGGACGGGGGCGTCCGTCAGCCGCGCGGAAATGCAGCGCCGTTTACCTTTGGTGCTGGGCGATTTTCAAGATCGCGCACTCAGCGTCCAATCGGTCGTCGTGGGGTCGTGCCTCATCGACGAACATCGCGACTTGTTGCGGTCGAATGGCATTCGAGCAATCCGTGAGTCCCCGACTGGTTTGTTTGTCACGAAGGCTTTGCGTCGACATCCGCAGCAACACGAAGGCGTGTGGAGTATTTATCCTTCGGCTCAATGTCCTGGGAACCGTACGTGGCTGGGACGTATCGATCCTGGATACGAATTGAAGCGATTGATTTTCCGTTCGTTGGCTGGCAAAGCACTTGAGCATGTGTCGATACCGCTGTCACGATTGTTGGCCCAAGATTCTGCACGGGAGCTGAAGTCGCTGGATCGCGTTCTGAAAATTGCAGCCAAACTTCAAGGGCTGGAACGATTGCGTTGCGAGTCACTCGTGGAAACGATGAACGGATGGGAGCCGAAGAAGAATTCGGAACCGAAGGAGCCGTTGTTGACGTCCGCAGCCTAGTTGTTATTTACCCTGTGAGCGACAGCACGCAAACGGCAGTACCCAGTGAAGACTGGAGCCCGGATCGAGCAAACAGAAGCTAACCGCAAACCGCAAATTGTGACTAGCGAATCTCTCGATAGGTCGACCAACTGATGTAGCCCAGTCCGATGGAGCAAATCACGAACACGATGTCGAGCATCATGTTGGCTTTGCGGAACGGAAAGCCTATTGCCAGATCCAATCCAAACAGGATAAGAATCAGCACGGCAATCACCACAGACATGATGGTTAGCCCTTTCGCCATTCGCTCAAATCCCTGTTCGTCTCTTTAGTGGTCAAAAATATCGCGGGTCACTGCGACCGCGTTGGCTGGTTTGCCCAGGCTTCGGAATCTACCCGAAATGGACCAAGATGGCTCGGGCGGGAGGGTCAAGTGACCGCAATTCATTACCCGACAATCCATTTAGTATAATCTACGCAAATCCCGTGTCAGGTGCGGATTGTGATCAACTTTCCCCGATTCACGAACACCCATAGGTCGGGTTATGAGGAGAATTCCGTGGCTAAGCTGGATCCAGTCGTTGCAGAGAGCGGTTCGTGGACTCAATTTCGATCCGAAATGCCCGTTAGCGAGAAATGGGCCTATTTCGACCATGCTGCGGTGGCACCACTGCCAGCCAGATGCCGTGACGCCATCGTTGAATGGACGGGGCAAGCGGCTGAAAACGGCGACGCGGTGTGGCCCAACTGGGCCAGGCGACTGGAAGCTGCTCGGGGTGTCGCTGCCGATATGATTGCCGCAAAAGCCGCTGAAATCGCGTTCGTTCCCAATACAACGGCTGGAATTACCCTCGTGGCGGAGGGTTTTCCATTCCAACCTGGGGATAACATTGTCACGTTCGCCAACGAATTCCCATCTAATCTCTACCCTTGGATGGCTCAGGCGTATCGAGGTGTTGAAACACGGCGTGTGCCCGTCGACGACGGCATTCCGGATTTGAAGCGGCTGGAGGAAGCCTGTGATGATCGGACCCGCATTATTTCCGTCAGTTGGATTGGCTATGGGACAGGATGGCGACTGAATCCGGCAAATATCGCGGAGATTGCCGACCGAGTCGGGGCGTTATTCTTTCTCGATGCCATTCAGGGATTGGGGGTATTTCCGTTGGATGTCGATTCTGTCAAAGTCGACTTTTTGGCGGCAGACGGTCACAAATGGATGCTCGGGCCAGAGGGAGCCGGGTTATTCTATTGCCGTGGTGAGCATCTTGAGACTCTGCGAGCCACCGGCGTAGGCTGGAACAGCGTTTCCCATCGCTACGATTTTAAGCACATTGATCTCGATCTTCGCGACTCGGCTGCGCGATTCGAAGGCGGCTCGCAGAATATGGTGGGACTGCATGGGCTGGCGGCCAGTCTGGATTTGTTGTTTGCGTATGGTGTTGGGAGCCGCCATTCGAGAATCGCCGAGCGGATACTTGAGATTACCGATCATGCTTGTGAGCGGCTGCAATCTGCAGGAGCCCGGATTATTTCGCAACGGAACAGGGACAGTCGATCGGGAATCGTTGTATTTGAAAAGCCTGGAACGGACTCTACTGTGCTTCGAAATGCTGCGATGGACGCTGGAGTCGTGATTTGTTGTCGGGGTGGGGGCGTACGCATTAGGCCTGACGCGTTCAACAACGAGTCGGATATTGAACGGCTGGTTGAAGTATTCAATGTCGCTTAGTAGAAGATTCAGTTACGTCAATTAAGCAAGTCACGGGTTAGAAGAATGAATGACCAAGCACCGGACGTTAATCCCTATCGCGCCGACCCGCTTCAATCGGTTCATGTACCCGGAGTTGTTCCTGAGGGCGGACGATCGGTAGGCAGCGTCGGCCGGGTACTTCGAGTCGCCGTATTGCTGATTGTCCATGGCGTCATGTTGTTAATGGGAGGCGCGTTTGCCGGACTTGCGGTATTCGGATTCTCCACCATGGGCCCCGAAGGATTTGGTGGGGACGCCACAACGTATGCCATGATGAAATGGAGTTATTTGGGGATCTCGATTTTGCTCACGATTGTCGGGCTGTTGCAGCTGACGGCGGGAATTCGAAATTACTATTTTCGCAGCAAGGGATTGGGACTGGTCGCGCTTGGGGCTGGCTTGCTTTCGATGTTTACGTTCTTTTGTCTGCCGACTTCGCTGGCTTTGGCCATTTATGGCATCATTGTTTACGTTGCCCCAGAATCCAATGTGCCGTTTGCATTGCGAAAATCAGGACTTACACGCGAAGAAGTTCTTGCAAGGCTGGGCCGTCCCCACATGCCAACCTAGTGGGGTGATTTAGTGTTTAGCAATAATTTTGGCACGTGAACTCAACAGACGTCGCATTTGATATGATCGAAGAATATCCAAGCGATTAATCAGGAGTCTGCGATGAATAATACGGATGGAAATCCTCAACCAGCGGACCCCAATCCGTACGGTGACGCTCCGGCAATAGACGCAGTGAACCCGGGTGCGACCGTTGGCAACAAGAATCCGAATTTAATGACGGTCCTGTTGGTCTTTGTCATTGTGCTCGCGAGTCTCGGATCACTCGCGGCGGTTGCCGGGCTGGTGGGCAGGATCGTCTCACCAGCGCTACAGAAGAGGATCATCGAACAAGCTGAAGCGGAACCGGAAAATGAGCAACTCCAGTTTCAGGCTGAAATTCAACGCACTGCGCAAAAGGCTGGGGCAAAGTACGAACTTGCCAACTACCTGATTTATATTCCTTCGACCATCATTTGTATTGTGCTGGCGATCGCCGCCATTATGACACTCAGGCGGAACCCACTTGGTCGGCGAATTCTGATGGGTACGTTGCTCGCTGTCATTGCGTTTGACGTTGGGAAAACGGTGCTAACCAGTTTCGAGCAAGCCGAGGTGTTTGGGGTGATGGCGG
>CAYYHV010000225.1:0-12426 GCA_964471695.1 uncultured Pirellulaceae bacterium | reverse complement strand
CCAAGACGGCTATGGCCGCGACGGGTTCAATCGAGACGGCTATGGCCGCGACGGGTTCAATCGAGACGGCTATGATTCCGATGGCTTTGCCCGCAACGGATTTGACGGTGATGGCTACAACCGCTCAGGTTTTGATACCGAAGGCTACAGCCGCGATGGTTTCGACCGGCAGGGTTTTGCCCGAGACGGTTTCAATCGTGATGGCTTCGGACGCGATGGGTTTAATCCAGACGGATTCAATCGGGACGGCTTTGGACGCGACGGCTACAACACCGACGGATTCGACGTCCATGTATTTGGGAGAGACGGGTATGATGCGGACGGTTTTGACCGTGATGCCTTTGACCGAGATGGCTTCAGCGCCGACGGATATGGGCGCGACGGGTTCAACCGAGAAGGCTTCGACCGAAGCGGCAATGATTCCAATGGATTCGGCGCGAACGGTTACGATCGAGATGGATACGACACTAACGGATTCAATCAGGACGGATTCAGTCGTGGCGGCTTCAATCGCGACGGTTTTGACAAGGACGGTTACGACTCCCGAGGATTCAACACCGACGGATTCGCACGCGATGGCTTTGGCATCAATGGTTTTAATGCCGAAGGCTACGACCGCGCCGGTTTCGATGAACATGGATTGAGTGCCGAAGGTTACGACCAGAACGGCTTTGATCGCGACGGTTACGACGCAGATGGGTACAGTCGCGATGGATTTAATCGTGCCGGATTCAACCGGGGCGGCTTCAATGAATCCGGATTCGATCAGGACGGCTATGACATCAAAGGATTCAATGACGCCGGATTAAACCGAAGTGGCTACAACAGCGACGGCTACAATAGCGATGGATACAACCAATCCGGATTTGACTCCCATGGCTTTAATGCCAAAGGCTATGACGCGAATGGACATAATCGCGATGGATATGACGTCGAAGGCTACGATTCGGACGGCTTCAACCACGACGGTATAAACCGATCGGGCTACAATCGAGACGGATTCGACTCGAACGGCTATGACACCAAAGGTTTCAATGCCGAAGGCTACAACAGCAAAGGGCAGGACAGGCACGAATACGGCGCCAGCGGGTTTGACGTCGATGGCTATGATCGCGACGGCTACAACTCAGCCGGATTCAATCGCGCCGGCTATAACACTGAGGGCTTCGATCATCAGGGGTATACAACCAACGGCTTCGACAGCGATGGCTATGACCGCAGTGGCTTTAACATCAGCGGCTACGATCGCTCGGGGCACGACACAAATGGCTTCAACGAGTTTGGCTACGACCGCACGGGCTTCGACGCGGACGGCTATGACACGAATGGCTACAACAGTAGTGGATTCGATCGAGACGGCTTCAATACCGAAGGCTACAACGTCGATGGCTTCGACGGCGAAGGGTACAACCAGTCAGGATACGATCGTTCCGGATTCGATCGAAACGGATTTGACCATAGCGGTTATAACCAGCACGGATTCGACAAATCCGGTTTTGATTCACACGGATTCAACAACGAAGGCTATGACCGCGACGGGTTTGACAGCGAAGGCTATTCCAAGGCTGGATTTGATCGAAGTGGGTTCAACCAAAACGGCTTTGATCAAGACGGGTACGACCGCACAGGATTCAGCAAGGAAGGTTTTAACCGTGCAGGTTTTAATGCGAACGGCTACGACAAAAACGGATTCAATACCCGTGGCTACAACATCGACGGCTTTGACAAAACAGGCTTTGATCGCGACGGATACAACGCCAACGGATTTGATCGCCACGGATTCGATGCCAACGGTTACGACCTGGGCGGCTTCGACCGAACGGGGCACAACGAAGAAGGTCTTCACAAGAATCTCCAAGTCATCGATGGGAATCACGAGAATGAGTTCATCGACGGCAAAGAAGGTAGCGACATCATCGACGGAAAGGGTGGCAGGGACATCCTTTTTGGCGGCGATGGGAATGACAAACTGATCGGTTCGAACGATGGTCACCAACAAGACATCCTTAAAGGACAAGACGGCGATGACATTCTCATCGGCGGAAAGAATGACGTCCTCAATGGCGGTCATGGCGACGACTATCTCATTGCCAAGGGTGTCACAGAATCCATCGACGGAGGATCCGGCCACGACACACTCGATCTCTCGCACATCAACGGCCGACACCTCGACATCAATGTTCCCGGTGGCATGGCACGACTGGACGGACACCAGATGATCCGCTTCGAACAAGTCGAAAAGATCATCGGCAGCCCAGGTAACGACACGTTCCGCTTTAGCGGAGCCGAGAACCATGCTGAATTCTCCATCGATGGCGGAGAAGGCATGAACACCATTGACCTCAAGGGCTTTGAACAGGAACACGTTCGCGTCACAGACGGCAAGATCGAAATCGACGCGCCCGAACGTACCATGCGAGACGCTCACGGCACTGTGCGTGGCACGATGGAGCCGGTTAAGTTCACCATACACTTCAACAACATTATGGAGATCCAGCTCGACAACAACATCTCCATTGCGGGCAGCGGCATTGGGACAGACGGCAACGACCACCTGCAGTCCAACAGCACCATTGACGGACATGGATCCGGCCGAACAGTCCTCGTCGAAGGGGGCCATGGCGATGACAAAATCGTTGGTGGAGCAGGCAAAGACCTCTTGGTTGGTGGTGACGGTAACGACCACATCGACGCCGCAACCGACGACTCCCGCGGAGTCGACAAACTTGTCGGTGGCCACGGCAACGACATCCTCAAGGGTGGCGACAATGACACGCTCCTCGGGGGTTCCGGCGATGACACCCTTCAAATCGCGGGCGACGTAAAGATCGCTGATGGAGGTACGGGGCATGACATCGTGGACTTCTCTCACATTTCACAGAAACTCGACATCGATGTCACTCAGGAACAGGCAATGTTCGGTGACGCCCATGCACGCCGAATGATCAACTTCGAGAACGTTGAAGCCGTCATTGGTGGGCAAGGCGACGACACCTTCAAATTTGATCATCCATCCGATGGCGAAGTGTATAAGATCGACGGCGGTGGCGGCCACGCCAACACCATTGATCTTTCTCAGTTCCCAGGCCACGACGTCATGGTTGGAAAGGGAGTCATCAACGTCACCATTCCTGAACACGAAGGCGGTGGCCAGTTCCAGATCAAGTTCAGCAACATCAATACCATTGAACTAGAGGGCGAAGAGGTTCAATTCAAGGATGCCGCTACCTTCGAACAATTTGACAATGTCTCCATCGGCAGCGGAAAACACGACACACTTATCGGCACAGACGGCAGCAATCTGCTCGATGGAAAAGGCGGCGAGGATGTTCTAATTGGCGGCCATGGCGACGACACACTCATTGGAGCGGGCGACCATAGGGCGGATATCCTAAGCGGCGGCAAGGGCGATGACGTGCTCTCCGGCGGAACTCACGACTCACTCCATGCTGGTGAGGGCGACGATGTCTTAAAGGTCTCTGGGGTCACAGCCCATGTCGACGGCGGCACAGGCGATGACATCCTCGACTTTTCTCACCTCAAAGTTCGAACGATGAATGTCGATGTGCCTGGCGGCATGGCCCGTATCGACGGCCACCAGATGATTCGATTCGAAAACGTTGAACAAATCAACGGTTCCGCCGGAAATGACACGTTCAGTTTCCGTGGAGCCCAGAATCATGATCAATTCCGCGTCAATGGTGGCGACGGAATGAATACCATCGATCTGTCCAACTTTGATCCACCGCACGTCAACGTCGCGGATGGAAAGATCGTCGTCGATGCACCTGAACGCGTAATGAAGGACGCCCATGGCAACGATCGTGGAACGATGGGAGCCGTCAAGTTCACGATTCAATTCGACAACATTATGGACATTAATGTCGGCCCCGACACCGTCATCTCCGGAACCAATTTTGCAACGGATGGCGATGATCATCTCGAAGCACCCAGTCGTGTTGATGGTCATGGCAATGGCCGAGGCGCAATAGTGGATGGGGGCGATGGGAATGACAAAATCACTGGCGGAGCGGGAAAAGACGTTCTCATTGGCGGAGGCGGAGATGATTCGATCGATGGGACCGGCGATCACCGTGCGGACAAATTGCTAGGTGGCTCCGGCGACGATGTGCTTAAGGGTGGTAACCTTGACCAGCTCTTTGGCGGCGACGGCAACGACGTGCTTGAGGTTGCCGGCAACGCTCAAAAGGTCGACGGAGGAGCCGGTTACGATGCAGTCGACTTCTCTCACATCGGCCGAAAGCTCGATATCGACGTCACGAAGGAACAAGCCATGTTCGGGGACGCTCATGCTCGCCGCATGATCAACTTCAAGAATGTCGAGTCCGTTGTCGGCGGATCAGCTGACGACACGTTCAATTTCGCAGAACCATCCGATGGCGACTCATTCAAAATCAACGGTGGAGGCGGCGACAACAACTTGATCAACCTTGCTCAATTTGGTGTCCATGACGTTCATGTCAATGACGGAATGATTAAGATTGACATCCCCGAGCATCAGGGGGGCGGACACTTTCAGATTGAATTCGATAACATTGCACGAATCGAAGTAGAAGGTGGATTTGTGATTCGTCCTGACGCCGTGACGGCTCACTAAGCAGTCGACCTAATCGCTAACGACGATTTGCCCAAGAGCCAGCAATGGCTCTTGTTGCGGTTCAGATCCAGACATCGTTGCTTGCGGTCAATTCCCCGCCTGCTTCGCCGGTATTCACCACATTCCGCGGTTCAATAATCATAGCGTGACACTCTGCTATCGCTGCAGTTGCGTGCTCTTCTCCCTTAGGAATAACAAAGAGCTCACCAGCCGCAACCGTGACGGTCCTGTCCCGAAACTTGACAAGCATTTCCCCGTCAAGCACAAGGAACGTTTCGTCGGTATCATGGTGCGAGTGCCAGACAAATTCGCCCTGAAGCTTAACCAGTTTGAATTGATAGTCGTTCATCTCGGCGATCACCTTCGGTGACCAATGTTCCGAGAATAGCGCGAGCTTTTCGACGAGATTTATCGCTTCAGACATGGTGCTCACTTGATCGCGTCAACAAACTTGCAGAAACCCTCAGCCTGCTCCTTCAGTCGCTTGGATAGCTCATCATCCGATAGCTTTCCGTCGACAAACTGCGAAAAACTATCGCCGATGAACAGCCGCCGTGGGAACACATGGGCGTTTCTGTATCCGGCGACTTGTTGAAAGTGCTCCACGGCTCGCAAGCTTTTGAATTGCCCAGCCGCAAGTCCAATGAAGGCACACGGTCGGCTGTCAAATCCCTCTGGAAATGGGAGCATATCGACAAACAACTTGAGGACACCGGGGTAACTCCCGTTGTACTCGGGCACGACAAAGACGGCTCCTTCGGCTTTCAAAAAGCGATCGACTAGCGTTTGCACCGAAGCAGGTTTTTCTTTGTAGACACCACCGCTGAGAATTTCTGGCGGAAGTTCCGCCATATCCAAGATGTCGACGGTGTTACCCAACAGCGTATAACATTCCGAAGCCTCGGTGGCGAGCAAACGCGAAAGGGCTCCGTCTCGATTGGTGCCGCAAACGACGACGATATGCATAATTCGATCCGTTCCTGTGTGAGAAGCACTGAGTGCATTGCCTGAACGGAGTCCAATTCACTGGATTCCCCGTTTCGAATCAAGGGGGCAGTCTCAACGACAATGCCAAATGGCCAAAAATTACTGAGTGACGTGGCCAACCGGAGAGATCAGTGGGGCTCCCGTCATCGAATCGATCCGCATTCCCGCCGCGATGGGTTGTGCCGTATTGCAGATGTCCATTGGCAAAGTCCGATTTCCTTCAACCCGTAGCAGCATCCCGTTGGCTCGCTGCATGTCGGCAATCGCGACTGCCAGTTCCGTCTGAGACCTCAGCAGGGCGGATTCGGCCTCAAACAAACGTTGTTGAGAACCGAGGAGGTCTTCCAGATAGAGGCTGCCGGTTCGGTCGCGATCGACTTTTAATTCATAACGTGCTTCCAGATATCGCAGTTCTTCAACGGCTCGTAACAACTGATTGTTGCGAGCCAGCAGATCCGCCTTCAGCCTCTCAATTTCACGAACCGCTGTCCGAACATCAACGCTGATATCTGCCACCAATGCCTGGAATGAATCTTCCAACTGCTGGAGCTCCAATCGAGCTCGGCTGTTGCGTGCCTTCGCCGCGCGGCGACCGAATGGAACTTCATAACGCAAGCCAACCGAGTAACCTGGTTCGCCTTCGCGATATTGATCCTGAATCGCCCCAAAAACATCCGAGTCTCCACGCAACCCGGCCACATAGGTTTCCAGAAAGGCGTCGAGCCGAGGGAGCAGATCGTTCCGTGCAACACGCAGATTCACCGAAGCCGACCGCATCTGATTCACCGTAATGTAGACCTCGGGTCGCATTTGCAGAGCCGTTGCGACTTCATGGTCGTACTCAAGGAAGTACTCACCAAGCTGCGGATAGTCCTGGGGAATCAGCTCGGCACCAGCTTCCGCAGTGAACGCTGGGCCCACGACAAGACTGAGAAGACGATCCTGAGCGTTGCGAAGCGCCGTATCGGCATTGATCACGGCACTTCGCCTGGCAGCAGCGGCAGCCTTCACGCGAATAATTTGCTGTGGATCGGCGTCGATCTTCTTACGCGCATTTAACTTGCCTTCGATGTCCGTGGCTCTTTCATAAGATCGTCGACTCTGAGCCAGTACGCCGCGTTGAAAATAGACTTCCCAATAAGCCGCAATGACGTCCAAGACATACTGCTGCGTACTTGCCAACGTATCATTGGTGGCGATCGCTGTATTTAAATCGGCGAGAACAATCTGGCTCTCATTGACTGCACGCCCAGCACCATTCAGAAGCGGTTGCGTATAGCTGAGGACCATTCGACTCCGGCCTTGATCGTTGGGAACGAAAAAGTCAGAGTTTGATGTCTGGTGGGACAATTCCGTACGAGTTTCAAACTGACCACCAATGCGATTGAACTTGCGGACACCGTAGTTCATCGACCAGATGTTATTCTTCAAACGTGGAGCCGTACCGGTATCGAGTGTTGAACCCACTGGATCGCTGGTATCATCCCAAGCCGTTTCCAGAAAGTTTGTCCAATCGAACGCAGCAATCGACTCGTTGATGCGGGTGCTTTCGATAACTGGTTGAGCCGCAAAGACTCGCAACTGCGGTGCGGCTTGTAGCGCCACAACGACGAGTTCATCCAGCGAAATGGGCTGCTGATGACGTCCCAGTAAGGGACCGCCATGAATATCACCCAACCACCACTGCGTCGATTGAGGGTCCATCGAGTCGTCGAAGGGAATATCCCCCATGGCATCGACATAACCGCCCCCCGCTGTGTCGACGGGGTCGAATTGCCCAAGCATTGGTGCACCTGTGGCGGCGTCTGTGACAAATTCACCAGGCGAAGAAACAACATGGCCGGACGCCGGAGCACCAGCCATTTCACCAGGGTCACCGTCGGGACTGATCCTGAACAACCCATCTTCGGCAACGACCAAAGGCGTATTCTGTCGAATCGTCTCGCGATCCGGGGCTCCAAACAGATCATTTTTGACTTGGGTAGAGTTGCTCGGCGGGACGGGGCTGGCTGGACTTGGCGAATAGGCTGGAGTCGGTCCACGACTGCCGGCCGCACCCTCCCCTGAGGCAGGCGCAGGACTCGGTGAAGACATCGGTGTCGCACCCGCTGGAACGCCGTCAAAAGTATCAGCCAACCCAGGTGTTCCAAAGATTCCGTCGTCGTTTTGCGGAGCCGACGGTTGCTTCAAGAATGGATTGTAGTTGGTGATGTCGCGAGGACGACCGTCCGGTCCCGCTGGCGGGTAAGCCGGCTCTTCGTTTTGGCTGAGCAGGTTACGCGTGAACCCCAAGAGGGGCACGACGGGCTCCGCCTGCGACTCAATGGCTTCCATTACCTTCGCAGACGTATTGGGGGCGACATCGACGATGGGGTCCAAACCGCTCTCCGTGGTGGAGGTATCGGCCCCATTCACCATCGACTCGATCGAAGCCGCTAGATCGCTTGGAGCTTCGCTCGCTGCCAAACTGCGCTGTTCGATCGAACGAGTCGTCGGAATTCGACTTGGCGACAAACCGGGACTTGCAGGTGCGCGGAGTGGTTCAGCCTGCGATTCGATTGGTGGTTCCTCTTCGGCAGCTACCGCGACCTCAAGCGGTGTGATCGGTGTGATCACAGGCTGAGGCGTGGGCGCGCCGGCACTCATCTGAAAACCATAGGGCGAGACATTCGTATCGACCTCCTGGCTTGGCATCAACGGCGGCAAGGGTGATAAACTCACCTCGGGCGTTTGACCAGAACGGATCGCTTCCAAACTGGCGACTTCTACAGCTGGAATGTTGAAAGTCGGCGAGCCGGACTTTGTCGATATGACATAGGCTTCTGCAGCAACAAACAACGCTCCCACAATCAGCAGCGTCCGTACGGAGAATAGAGCGTTGGACTTTTTCGTCGTCGACGAACTGTTCGCCATCGAAGGTGGAACATAGCCCTTTCGCCGTTCTTCTCGATTCTTCCTTCGTCGCCGGCGCCCATGCGGTTTGGGTCGAGGCGAAGCCGCGTCGATACGTCGTCGTTTCTGGTCCAATGTTCGTTCCCTAGTCTCGCAGCGAATACGAAAAAGCGCGCGGAAAATCCACCTCTGAGGAGAATATCGTTTGGATCGATTGCTCCACTCAAGCGATGCCGTTGCAGAGACTGTCGTACGGACTGGCAAAACGAGTCAAACCAGGCAAAGCTTACCGATTGGCAAGAATATTCAACCGGCGACTCACCGACATATCTCTTCGCAGTCGATACAATTGAGAGCTACCAAGGTTGCGTATTACCAACCAACAATCTTCTTAGACTCGGGCATCTATTGAACGACCAAATCGAGTTGACGGCTTATCACGAAGCGGGGCACGCAGTTGCGGCAGCCGTACAGGGTGGACGAGTGGTTCGTATCACGCTCGAACCGGAAGACGAGGATCGCTATGGCGATACGATGATCGAATGGCCTCTGGCGGGCATCTCTCCTCGAGACAATATCATTCGTCAAATCCGCACCTTGCTAGCAGGGCCGATTGCCGAGTCGATTTTTGACGGCACCGATTATGAGCTTCGTATTACGCGCGAGTCGTCGGTGGATTGGCTTAGTGCGGCGGAATTCGCAACCAACCTGATTTCGGACAAGGCTCGACGAACTGCTTACCTGGCCATGATGGCCGAAGAGTTGACCGAGCAGCTTCGCGCCGACCACATCTGGTCCGCACTTGCTGCTCTTTCCGATGAGCTAGTGGCTCATCAGACACTTGAGAACGAACAGGTCGAAGAAATCCTTGGATTCTGGCTCTCAAGATGATCGATTGGAAACGAACACACCCGACCTTCACCCATCTCGCCCTTGCCATATGGTGGGGTGGACTAACCTTCTACGCGGCATGTGTGGTCCCGATTGGCACCGATATTCTCGGCGCAGAAATGCAGGGGATGGTAACGCAGCGAGTAACTCACTGGCTGAATGCAGCCGGTTGGCTTGCGATGACGCTGATGGCGATTCAAATGAAGCTCATCTGTCGACCGTCACGCACGGTTGTCGTCTCGTGGGCAACAACCGTCATAACGCTAATTGCCCTACAGGTCATCCATTCCCAATTGGATGGTTTGCTGGCTCAAGACGCATACGACGACGCAGAATTCTACAGCATCCACCGTTGGTATTTACTGACCACGACAGTTCAATGGCTAAGTGGGCTAGTCCTGATCTGGCAAACTACACGGGCGGACGAGTCGACTGAATAACGATTCTGCATCTTTCTGCCGCTCAGCGAAAGCTTGCGACATAAAGGGCATTTAGCATTCGCCCAACACTCTCTCATTCCATCTGGCCAAGGGGGCCGATACCAAGAATACGCGGCATGGATAGACCGTGAATTTGATCAAGGTAATGGATCGTGAATACTTCAAGAGTACGAGCAACACGAAATCCGATTCCAGCGCACTTTGAGCAACTTTACGACGCTGCAGTGTATTCGACCCAACACCATGACTTGTTGGCTTTGATGACTCCGGTCGAATGCACCAAGCTGATCGAACTCGAACGACTGAAAGAACTCTACAACTATGGCGAGGAATTTCCCGTTCGGTCAGCCGATTTTAAAGGAGGACGCAATCTGGCGGCGTAACGTCAGGATCACGCAACTTCACGAGCACCCCATGAAGACGCGTCGCGGACGATTCTATACAAACAGCAGCCCATCTTGTTATTGGGCGATCCTGATCCTCCTTCACTTCCCATTCGTATCGCAGGCTCAGTTTCCCGTTCACAGCCGCCCAAAGATGGGCGATGCCCCCGTAATTGAACGTAAGCCGCTGTTGCGCCTGCCAAAACTCTTTCAACGGCCGCCTCAGAATCCATCTACCGACACACCGCACCCAGCGATCGTTCGCGTTGAATGCCAGGGAAATGGCTCGATCGCACGAGGCTCCGGTACGTTGATTGGCGTGGACGAAGAACATGGCTACATCATTTCCAACTGGCATGTCGTAAACGAAGCGACTGGGCCGATCACCGTCGCGTTCCCCGATGGATTCCAATCAGCGGCTACTGTCATCAATACTGACGAACAGTGGGATCTGGCTTTATTGGCGATATGGTCGCCGCCTACGCAACCGATGCCGCTATCTGCTCGATTACCTGAACCGGGGGATCCCTTAATTATCGCCGGTTATGGGCAGGGACCATTCAAAGCCGTACTAGGAAAATGCACCGACTACGTTTCCCCCTCGGCAAACGCTCCCTTTGAAATGATCGAAGTAACCGCCCCAGCACGCCAAGGCGACTCGGGTGGCCCAATCATCAATCAAGCTGGCGAACTCGCGGGCGTGCTGTTTGGCTCCGGAAACGGAAGAACGACAGGCAGTCACGTTGGGCGACTACGCGAGTTCCTCAATGCCTCTTTTGAGAATCGTCCAGCCGACGGACCGCCAGCCAATGCTATGGCTAACGTCAGTTCGTCCATTCCTCTAGGCGTGCCGGGCTCCATGTCAGGAGGACCGATCCCGGGGCAGGCAATGCAATCTGGCGGGCATCTACCGACTCCGTCCGGAACCCCATTGCCAACGCCCTACTCTCCTCAAGCTGATCCACTAGGCGATATCGATCTGGAAGCGCTCACTGCCGGCTTACCAGAGGGTCCCAACGACTTTTCAAGCCCCCAGCCTGGCTATGATCCGTATCGTTACGGAAGGCCCAATCCGACGAATCCACTTCTTCCATTCTTCGTCGTTGTTGGAGGAGTCGCTTTGATGCTCTTCCTCATCCCTAGAAACTAAGCGCTGTAGAACAATCGTGAGCCGCAAGTCGCCAGCCACCCGTAGTCGCTGGTGGTTCCGGTGACCCGCTCCAACTCGTGCTTGGCTGCTAACGATTTCCATGAAGTTTTCGATTTGTTCCTTGGAATCTTGTGTCAAACCACGTCATTTTTACCGTAAAAGGCTTCGGTTTGGGTTTGGTTTTGCAATCAACTATGATGGGGGCGTTCCATCACTCCTCTCCTTCTCGAGGCCATGAACCCACCGATGATTGAACAGACGCAAACACAGCAAGATGGCGATGAACCAATTTCCGAGTGGGTGAGGAAACTGGCTGAGGGCGATTCGCAGGCTCAAAAGAACATCTGGAAGAGTTATGTTCGTCGACTGAATAACTACACGCGCGATCGCATCAAGGACCGACGCGAATCTGACGAAGAGGATGTCGTGGCCAGCGTGATGGCGAGTCTATTTCAGCGTATGGGCGATGGCAGACTGGCTCCACCAGAGAATCGCGAGAAATTCTGGCGACTGCTCAGAAGCATGGCCAAGAACAAATCTGCCGCGGTTGCTCGCCGTACTACAGCTCAAAAGCGTGGCGGTGGAGAAGTTGGCGGAGAGTCTAAGTTTGGCAACCAACGTGGAGGTGGGATCGACATGGTCCCCGGAAATCGTTCCAACGACCCGCACAAACTCATGGAGTCTTCCGAGCAGTTCTTGTCGATAATCAGTTCGCTCGGCAGTCCCGATCTCCAAAAAGTCGCAATCCTTAGGATGAGCAATTATTCCAATTTGGACATCGCAGAAAAGTTAAAATGTTCAACCCGAACGATTGAGCGAAGATTAACTTTGATTCGTGAGCGACTGTTGGCAATCAGCACCAAAGAAAAGTCCGTGGACGAAGCCGCAAACGACAGCAGCTCCAACAACAGCGAAACTGATGGGACGCCTCCACAAACGGATTGATCTTCGTCAATTCCTGCTTGCCCGATAACGCGATCAACATTTTGATGCTTCTATTCCGATAGGTCTCTTAGAAATAGATACGTGTGAGGAAGCGAGCTCAAAAACCATGGATGGCGAGAC
>CAYYHV010000224.1:4753-12518 GCA_964471695.1 uncultured Pirellulaceae bacterium | reverse complement strand
GCGTAAGTCTGGTACTTCTTTTGAGCCACATCCACGTCTAGTTGTAGCTTGGCCAACTCGCCCTCGAACGCGTTAAGCTGTTTGATTTCGCCAAGCACCTGCGATTCTTGACCAGCAAGCTTGGATTTGCGTGCTTCCCATCCTGCGACTTCCGCTTCGACGGTCGCAAACTGGACGGATAGCTGTTCATGGATCGGATTGATGTTGTCCGTGGATTCACGGATTCTTTCCGACTGTCTGGTTAGTTCGCTCTTGGCGGAAGCGACTTGCTCTCTGAGCGATCGAACCACAGGATGAGTCGACTTGAGCTTGGATCTGGCATCCATCAGCTTGATCTGAAGCTCGTAAAGAACTTTGCTGTTCAAGTCAGCACCGTGGCTGGGTTTGGTAGTCTCCGCCGCGGAAATTCGCTCGGGCAGCTTCGCCAACTGGGTTGCAATGTTTCTTGCTCTGGCTTGAGCCGCGAAAAGAGATTTTTCTGTGTTCAGCATATCCATGCGGATATCGCCGAGTTGGTTTTCTTCGAGGATTTTGCGTTGGCCAGCGACTGTCGCAAGTCCCATGCGGTTCTTCGCGTCACGAAGAAGTTCATTGCGGTGCGTAAGTTCGTCTCGCAATCGTTCACTCTGTTCGTCGAAGAATTCCGTCGAGCCAATCGTGCGATGCAATTCAGAGTGCTTGGTCTTATATTCGTCGACGATCGTCTGGACGACTTTTTGTGCCAATTCGGGAGAGTCGGCTTCGAAAATGACACTGATGATCTCGGATTTTCGTTCTGCCTCAACGACGAGATTCTTTTCAATCTCGACAATCGCTCGCTCTTTGTAAGAGGCTGGGTCGACTTTGCGAACCTGTTCGGCGAGCCACCCGACACTGTTCTTAATCGTATCGGAGATGGGAGATGATTTTCGCGGTTCTGACGAAGGGCTTACGGGTTCATCACCTTTGACAACAGCCGGTCCAAGTTTCTCAACGACGGGGTCGATGATGCCGCGACTGCTCAGGACGTCAATGGCGCTGTTGATCTCAGCATCTCGCCCGGCTTGCTGGAGCGCGATGGTTTTTCCCGTCGCATTGGCAGTCGGGTCCAGTCCGATACTCTCACGACCACGTTGGATATACAACTGGGCTGTTGAGGCGTAGGTGCGAGGCCAAAACAGAATCGTAAACAGCGTCAGTAAAACGACGACGATCTGAAATGTCAGGATGAAATTTCGCGCCCGCCAGACTCGTTCCGCTATTTGCCGGAAATTGACGGTATCACTTGTTTTTGGCATGTGTCTTCTAATGGTAGTTCGTACCATTCTCAATAGGTTGTCCTCGGCCAACCGATCCCTGGGCCGTGACCGTTCGTTCAGATAACGACGTCTCGTGATATGCTTCTGTACCGACCAAAGTCACCGCCAAACGACGATTCGTAAAGTCAAGCAGTAAATCATGTTTCTATCGTAATGCTTGGGAAATCGCAGTCTATAGCCGGCATCCATTTTGAGGGTTGTTTTGGCAATTAGATGCGTGAAACAGGTTGCAGGCGCAGAATTACCCGTTTAGGGGCTAATATTCTCGAATCGGCTAGCGGTAGAAGCCTACCTGCTATTCAGAAAACTGCCCGCCAATTACGTGGCTTAAGGCGGGCACCTGCAATCTGAATGGTCGATGAATAGAGTATCAGGCAGTAAGAGGAGCTCGTTCGAGAATCCCCTCCATCAGCAAATGGCGATAGTCGTCATAATCCGCCCATTCCGGTTTTCCGGGAGGCCAGAACGTTTCGCTGAGGACTTTTGAAACGACTTCGAGAGAAATGGAGTCCGCAATGGCCAGTTCCTGCTCTGACCAGTTTGCCAAATCGAAACCAATATCGTCCAACTTCTTGGGAAGCAGTACGTACCCCATGTTTTCGATTTCTGTGACGCCCATTACACGGGCCAGCCGTCGATAGACTGGCAGTTGCAAGTCTTTCCACTCGCGAAGATCCTTGTCGTGGTGGGCTGCTCGTGCCTTCGTCCCACTATCCGATGTCTTATAGTCAAGGATGACATACTTGCCCGTTTCGCGATGACGATCAATGCGGTCAATTCGCCCACTGATGGTCATGTTGCCGTATTCAGTCTCGATGGTTGCGACCTGAGTCGTCGGTTCTTCAACGAAGGCAATCTCGTAGTCTTGCGCCCAACGGGCTTGATGGTACGAGAACTCACGAAATCGCATCTTCATCTGTTCGTACTGAATGCGAACGGCTGGGCCCGGCGATGTCCCATAGCGCTGATTGCATTGGGCCGTCAATTTCTTGAGTAAGTCGGAATAAATCTCTGAGGGATCTGTCGAATTTTTCTTCCTGCCTAACCCAAACTTGTTGAGGACCTCATGAACGACGTCTCCAAAAGCACCCCCCGTCATTTCCGATTCATCGTCGATGATTGCACGATAACGCAGGACTCGCTTGAGGTAGAAACGATACGGGCATTCTAAGTAAAGTTTGAAATCCGTGGGACGCATTTTCTCAATCGGTTGGTCAAGCTTGTGCGGGCGCGGTACCTCGAATCCAAAGGTTGATTTTGATTGGGCGTCGTGACGATCCTCGTTGACGTTTTCTTGGCCATCTGCCGATCGGTCGTGGGCGTCAAAGAAATCAATCCAACGGCGGCTGATGGTTTCCTTGTCGGTCGCAAACAGCAGGCGACTGGGTACCCTTGGATTACCCTCGATGTCGCGTCGCCCGACGATGATGGGCATCTGGGCTCGTTGGGCAATCAGTGAGCTTAGCGCAAAGGCGTCTCGAGCGTAGCGTCGTTGATTGTCATCGATGGCAAGATGTTCCCTGAGGGAGTTGGGGAGAAACATCTCCGAGTTTGAGGCTTGGGGGACGACGCCTTCGTTCATGCCGGTCAGAATCAAAACGGGAGAATCCTCCAGCGGTAGCTCCAGCCAGCCAACCATTTCCACTGCGTCGGGGTCTGCGGTCTCGCCAATTGTCGTGCTCGCGACTTGTTCCAAAACAAGCTCCAACGCCTGGGCCCCGTCAAGCGACGTGGCAATATCCGCAGGGAGCTGAGATTGCTCAATCAGCACCTCATTGATCGCTTTGGCTGCGCCGAATGTGATTCGATCGTGGGGGTTCTTAGTATTCCATTGGCACGTACCGTAAATCTCGCTGAGCAAATCTCGAATGCAACTTGCCCATTCAGGCAAGCTGCTCACGGTTTTTTCGAAAGGCATGCGTAGCTGTTTGATGAGCTTCCAAACCTCTTCTAGTCGCTCGCGACGTTTCTTGGGTCCCAGCCATTTTCCTGTCGTATGTACGGGCAGGTGGTTGTTTCGATAGTTGTCCAACTCGTCGAGCCACCCGAGCTTGACCTCGTTGTTCAGTAGCCATTGCCCAACGTCGGGGTGCCGAGCCAGCACGGCGAATGCATCAAAACGATTCGAGCGTAACCACTCGCACATGATTTCCAAGAGACGATATGGGCCGCTTTCTCGGATGCTGCGGCCCAATCCCCACCGCCCGTTGATGTTGTACTCAGCCAATGCACGCTCTAGAAAGGGAACCAGCTCATCATCGGGACAGCCGATGGTGATCTGGTCACGGGAGTACTTGCCACCTAAGTCGGCTAGGGCGTCAATGACGGCTCTTGATTGATCCGAGACATTGTCGGCGACGTAAAGTTGGTTCTTGTGAATCGGGATTTCCGCGTTTGCCCAAGCGGCAGGCTCGACGCATCCAAACCGATCAAATCGGTCAGCCCACGATTCGGGGGCGGCGACAAGGGCCACAACCGAGTCGCCGACTTGATCGAGCATTGAGCGCAGGATCTTATTCAAATCGGAGCTGCCAATCAGAACCAGCGTCTTTGTCGACGTGCATTCTCGATTTTCGACGGCGACCATCCTCGCGGTCTGCCGATCCCACAGCTCACGCTGGTCGAGCATTTCCAAGTACGCTCGCTGAATTTCCGCCATGGCTTGCCAACGTTCTTCTTCGGTAAACTCCTCCAGGCTCGGTCCAGCCGCTGCGACGTCGGCAAAACTCAGTCCGTCAGCGGCCAGTTCTCGGTAACACCCTCGCAGCAGCCGCCCCAACTGCAACCACGATTCGATACTCCAAACCGAGTCGGCGTCCTGTGGAATCGCTGGGAATACCTTATCGCGAACCGCAGGGGAAATATTGCGAACGGCCCATGACCACGTTAGCTGCTGAATCCAGTCGGTCGCGAACGGACGCTTGGCGTTGTAGAGCAGCTCGGGAACCTGTCCAACAGTCGTGACGTCTGGCGGTAAAAAAGCGAGTCCTTCCGCAGTTACGAGCTGGAAGAGAATCTCGGTCAACCGACGACCGGCTCGGGCACCAGGTAGAATAACAACATGTTGGCTGAGATCGAGCGTATTGGCTTGGCGATAGCTATCGACCAGAAAAGCAGCAGCCGACTTCAAGGGTGGCTGTTGAAGCCCAAGGAATGTTCGCTGCATTGTTCTGATCCGTCAAAGATGCTGACCGTCCTGTATTCTGGCAGCGATTGCTGCTGAATGCACATCGCACATTCCAGTGTGCAATTTGCAAGGCTCCAGTCTAACGGACGCGAACGGAAAGTGGTATTCGCTTCCACGGCGTGACGAATCGAATCGAGGCGGAAGGGCCCATCGCAGTCCGAGCCGTTGGCCCCGAGACTCGGAGATGCGGACGAGGAGAACGCCTCACCCGTTATTTTTTCGCGAGAACGGCGGCGTAGGCGGCAGCGACTCCACGAGCCATCGCAACATCTGAGAATTGATCGGCGTGTCTGTCTAAGGCGCTTTTTCGGATCGTTGCCCAATCCAGAGTGCCGTCCAATACTCTTGAAATCGCCAGAGCCAGATCAGACGCGTCCCCCGGAGTCGCCAACGCGCCGTCGATTCCATCGCGAATTGCCTCCGGAACGCCTTCGACGGAAGTCCCGATGACCGGAACACCGGCAGCCATCGACTCGAGAACCACCATCGGTAACCCCTCGCCAAACAGGCTGGGCAATACGAACAGGTCCATACGTTGGAATTGCTCATTAACATCGCGGGTGAAACCAGTCCACTCGACGAATTCGGTCAGTCCCAGCCGTTTGGCTTGATCTCGAAGCTGGTTTTCATAACCGGGCGATTCAAAACCACCGACACAGAGGACTTCGACGTCATGTCCTGCCTTGCGTAGCACGGCAACCGCGTCCAGCAGGATTTCCGTGCCCTTGCGTGGACGGAACAGGGCAACGGTTCCAAGCTTCCAAGGTCCCTGAGGTGGCGTTTCGTTCCGCTGCTGTGTTGTGCAGGGTACGCCATTGGGTACGACTGAGATAAGGTCTTCTGAATGTCCTTCAGCCTTCATATAGTCGCCGAGGCTTTGGGAAACCGTAATCAGTCGTTGGACGGTATTCAGACTCAGACGCTCCATCTGCCCATTGATCCAGTTTTGGATATAACGCGTCGAGTCACGACCGACTGGCGAATGGACATGGTAGACGAGTGGCAGTCCGGTTGCGCGAGAGAGAAGGCTGCCGTAGACCGCAGTTCGCGGCGTGTGGGCGTGGATCAAGTCGTACTTGTCGCGTTCTACAACATTGCGCAACGACTGCAGCATGCTCAGATCCGTCTTATTCTTCATCGGGATCTCATACAACGGAACATCCGATACGCGGGTCTCCGGAAACTTCTCGGGTTTGACGCACGCGAACCCGACTTGGTACTTCAGCTTGGGAAGCTGCAATGCCAATAAGTCCTGCACCCGCTCGGCACCCGAATAGTGCTCCCCGTTGATAATGTGCAGGGTACGAGCCACGGCTTCGCGCCATTGTGGCATCGTCGTCGCCAGCGCAACGGATTCAGTGGGGAAAGTCGTCGTTGATTCGATCATTTCAGCCATAGTCGGTGTATCGGCTTACTCGGCTTTCCAGTCCACGATAACAGCGCCGCTCGTAATGAAACGCACAATGTTCCCGATGCACGTAACTGACTGCTCATCATCAGTCGCAATGTTCGAAATTTTAGCCGGCGCATCCTTGCCTATTCGTTAAAGGTAGAAAGAAACGTTATGGTGGAACCCCGCTCGTGGCGGTGGCGGCGGAACGATGCTCCCTCGTTGTCAGCTTGGTTCGGCTCGTCCGGAATACCCTGACACGGTTCTGTTCCTATCCAAGGTTTCGATACTCGTTGGGTGTCAGCCCAGTGATCCGACGAAACTGCCGGCTAAAGGCACTCTGGTCGGAATACCCGACACTATGCGCAATTTCGATGATCGAAGAACTTGAGGATTTAAGAAGTTCTCTGGCTAAGTCGATGCGGGTTTTTAATATCCACTGATTCGTCTTTAAGCCAAATACGATGTGCATACGGCGGTCGAGTTGAAAGCGGGAAAGGTTGGTAAGTTCGACCAACTCGCTTACCCGGATGACCGTCGAGAGGTCACGTTTCACATATTCAATCGCTTTCGAAATGGACTCGTAATCCTCGCCGCTTAGATCCGGTAGGCTGAGGTCACGCGACACCCCTACGATTCCTATTGTTTTCTGCCTTACATCCATCAGCGGGTACTTGTTCGTGATGCACCATCCAACATTCCCTGCTGGAAAAACATGCAACTCGAGTTGCCCAATTAATGGAGTCCCAGACTCCGCGACTTGCCTGTCTTGACGAGTAAACGAAGATCCAAAGGGTGGCCGCAGAACCTGTTCCGATGTCGATCCCAACAATTGAGTTTTGTTCTTTTTACCGCAGCGAGTTACCAGCGTTTCATTGACAACCAAATAGTGGCCTTGCGCATCTTTGATAAAGAATACCGTGTCGTGAAAATCGTCAAAAACAACTTCACCAGTAAATGGCTGGTGTAGTCGACCAAGCAAGTTGTTAATTTCCAGGTGAGTTTCTCTTGGCATACATCCAATTGTGCGCATTTTAAAGTCGCCGTTCAAGTTAGTGGCAAGACGGTTTTTGGTTTACATTTCAAAATAGAGGGACGGTCAATCCATAAATCCTGCAAGCGAGAACGGCACGAACAATGATCAATGCAACTGTTTTCACTGGCTGTATACCTGCCTTAATGACGCCGTGTTCCAAATCTGGCGAGATTGATTTTGAGGCATTGGTAAAGAAGGCTCAGTTTTTGGTCGCCCATGGAATGAACGGTGTCGTGTACTGTGGCTCCATGGGTGATTGGCCATTGCTTAGCGACCAACAGCGACAGCAAGGTGTGGCCGATTTGGTGGGTGCCGACCTCTCTGTCATCGTTGGAACGGGTGCGCAGAACACCCGCACCGCCGTTTCCCATGCGAGCCATGCGGCTTCCGTAGGAGCGGCCGGGTTGATGGTCATTCCTCGCGTTCTCTCACGTGGAAGTTCGCCGGCAGCACAACGAGATCATTTTGCTGCCATTCTGGAAGCGGCACCCGACCTCCCTGCCGTGATTTACAACAGCCCGTACTATGGTTTCGAAACAAAGGCAGAGTTGTTTTTTCAGTTGCGCGCTGACTATCCAAACTTGGTTGGGTTTAAGGAGTTTGGCGGTGCAGAATCGTTGTCGTACGCCGGCGAATTTATCACGAGCAGTCATGACAATGTTGTCCTAATGGCGGGTGTGGACACGCAGGTTTACCATGGATTTGTGAACTGTGGCGCTACCGGTGCCATTACTGGGATAGGAAATTGTCTTCCCGTCGAGGTGCTCAAACTCGTCGAGTTGTGCGTTGAAGCAGCCAAAGGCAACGTTGAGGCGAATTGGTTAGCGTTCGAATTGTCAAATGCATTGACAGTC
>CAYYHV010000224.1:0-4743 GCA_964471695.1 uncultured Pirellulaceae bacterium | reverse complement strand
CTCTATTACAAGTATCTGCTGTTACTGCAGGGCGATTCGGATTACCAGTATCAGATAAATGCGAGTGATCAGTTAACCAGCTCTCAGCGTCTGTTCGCGAAATCTCAACTCGAGCAATTTCAAGCGTGGTGGCGTAATTGGCCAGGAAAAGACTTTCAGAGTGATTCCAAGTGAACTATCTCAAGAATGAGGGACGTTCGATGCATGTGATTGATTCGCATACCGAAGGTGAACCGACTCGTGTGATCATTGCTGGTGGACCGGAGCTGGGAAGTGGCTCGTTGCGAGATCGACTTGGTGTTTTCCAAGATAAATTCGATCATTTTCGCGAGTATGTCATTCGAGAGCCCCGAGGATGGGATGCCTTGGTCGGCGCTCTTCTCTGTGAGCCCGTTGATCCGCAATGTGCAGCCGGCATCATCTTCTTCAACAACGTGGGCTATCTCGGAATGTGCGGCCATGGCGCGATTGGAGTCGCGGTCACACTGTGTCGCATCGGGAAGATCGGCTTGGGGGTCCATTTCTTCGAGACGCCTGTCGGGGTCGTCAGCGTGACGTTGAAAGACAGGAACGAGGCAACGATTGCGAACGTGCCATCGTATCGTTACCGAAAATCGGTTCCCGTTGAGGTCGATGGATTTGGCAAAATCGTAGGTGATATTGCATGGGGGGGAAATTGGTTTTTTATCATCAATGACTTCCCCGTGCCGGTGACGCGGGAATCGCATGCAAAACTGACATCGGCATCACTTGCCGTGCTCGATGCCCTGCGCTCACAGGGGATTACGGGCGAAAACGGTGCGGAAATAGATCATATTGAATTCTCGAGTCGTTCCGACATTGATGGCGTGGACAGTGTCAATTTCGTGATGTGTCCTGGAGGAGAGTATGATCGCTCACCCTGTGGAACAGGGACCAGCGCCAAGTTGGCTTGCTTGGCCGCGGATGGAAAACTTGCTGAAGGTGAGTTGTGGACACAGAACAGTTCTGCGGGTGGTCAGTTTGTTGCCTCTTTTCGATACATTGAAAACCGGCCCGACGGATCGCCCGTTGTTGCCCCGCAGATTACCGGAAAAGCATTCGTCTGCAGCGAATCGACTCTGATCGTTGAGGCCAATGATCCGTTTGGCTTTGGCATGGTTCGTAAGGAAGAGGAGTCTCAATAGGATGGCTGACAATGCAACGGCAATCGTCGTTGGCGGCGGTATCGTTGGGCTGGCTTGCGCCCATTATCTTCGTCAAACAGGCATCGAAGTCACAATCGTAGAGAAGGGGCACATCGCGGCAGCCTGTTCGCAATCCAATTGTGGCTATATTTGCCCAAGCCATGTAGCGCCATTGACGGAGCCAAGCGCACTCGGCACCGCAGCTCGGTCACTATTCAATCGAAACTCCGCATTTCGCGTGAAGCCACAATGGAATCTTGGTTTTTGGAACTGGATGTCTCAATTTGCCAGACGCTGCACGCATGCTCAGGTCTTGCGCGCGGGCAAATCTTTGCAAGCGATCTTGGACGCGTCCAAGATCGAATATCAAGAGCTCGCCAAGGTCTTGTCTCCACAGCAGACCGAATGGAAAGACGATGGGCTTCTGTATGTTCTTCAAACCAATCGAGGAATGGATGCATTTGCCAAGCACGATGAACTTACAAAACAGCAATTCGGAGTGTTGTCGACGCGACTTGACGGGGACGCGCTTACAAGACTTGACGGTGGTTTTCGGGAAGGCTTGGCGGGAGCTTTTCACTATCCGGGAGATTCATCGGTTCGACCTGAGGGATTGAATCAGGCCTGGGCTGGTTTGCTCAAAAGCAACGGTGTGAAGATCATCGAACAGTGTGAGGTTTCGTCGCTTCGAAAAGACTCAGGTCACGTTGTGGCGCTACAAACAAACGTGGGAGAATTGTCAGCTGACCAATTCGTGTTTGCCATGGGGGCTTGGTCAAAGCACTGGGAGAATGCACTTGGTTGCAAGATTCCGATTCAACCCGGCAAAGGGTATTCAGTGACCATTGAACGTCCCGGGAATTCACCGACACTACCGGCACTTTTCCCTGAACACAAAGTCGGAATCTCACCCTACCAAGGCGGCTTAAGGCTTGGCTCAATGATGGAATTCGTCGGGTTCGACGATTCGAATCCTGAAACACGTATCAAACAACTACGGGATTCAACTGAACCTTATGTTCATTGCGACTTGTCCGGGGAAGCGAAGGCCACGTGGTACGGGTGGCGGCCGATGACTTGGGACTCACTCCCCATTATCGGCGCAACTAAAGGCTTGAAGAATGCATTCTTGGCGACTGGGCACAACATGCTGGGGCTAAGTCTGGCGACCTCGACAGGACGTTTGATCTCCGAACTGATGTCGGGGCAAAAGACTCACATTGACCCCTCGCCTTATTCACCACTTCGTTTTTGAAACACCCTCTTCATAGAGTTTCTGTACAACATGACAAAGATGCCTGAGGCTCGACAAATTTTAATCGGTAACCGATGGCGTACTGCAAAATTTGACTCGGTATTCCAAGCCACTAATCCAAGCACTTGCACGTTGATTGATCGAGCATTTCCTGTCAGTCGATGGAGCGATTGTGACGAAGCGCTAACTGCGGCTGAATGTGCTGCCAGCGAACTGGTCGACCTGCCACCGGAAAATATTGCGACTTTCTTGGAATGCTACGCAGACAGACTGGACGCAAATGCGGCGAAGATTTGCGAGATCGCACATTCGGAGACGGGGTTGCCTGTCAGTCCCCGTTTGCTTGCCGCGGAGATGCCTCGTACGACGAACCAACTCCGGCAAGCCGCTTCGGCGGCTAGAAGTGAAGCTTGGCGTCGGCCAGTATCCGATCTTGGAAACGGTATCCATTCTTGTCTTGGCCCGATTGGTCCCGTCGTGATCTTTGGGCCCAACAACTTTCCATTGGCCTTCAATGCGGTTTCAGGTGGCGACTTTGCTGCAGCGCTTGCAGCGGGGAATCCTGTCATTGCGAAAGCTCATCCAGATCATCCCGAAACGTCTCGTCTCTTGGCGGTCCAGGCGTTAGAGGCTTGTCAAGAAACTTCGATGCCAGTCGCGACGGTTCAGTTTCTTTATCAGATTGCGCCAGCCGATGGCTTGCGGCTGGTGGCGGACGGACGTGTTGGGGCGGTTGCGTTTACCGGAAGTCGTGCCGGTGGAATGAAGATTAAGGCCGCCGCTGATCAGGTTGGCAAGCCAGTTTTTCTTGAAATGTCGAGTGTCAATCCCGTGTTTATTCTTCCCGAAGCACTTCCGCGGGAAGGATTGGTCGAAGAAGTCGCCGGTAGTTGTCTCTTGGGCGCCGGGCAGTTTTGCACATGTCCGAACTTGTTCGTTCTGCAACGAGGAGACGATACGAATCGTTTTGTGGAAGCGTTGAAGTTGCAATTTGAGAACCTGCCAAATGCCACGCTTTTGTCGGAGCGAGTGAAGGGCAGTTTGGGAGATAGTTTGCAAAGCCTTCGTCAAGCTGGCGCCGAGGTCTTAGCAGGCGGAGAAACTGCAAATGGCCCCGGGTGTTCATTTGAGAATACGCTTTCACGTGTCAGTGCCAGTCAATTTCTTCAGTCTCCTGAAGTATTTCAATCAGAAGCTTTTGGGCCGGCGTCATTGATTGTTGTCTGTGAAGCGATCGAGGTTCTGGACGTGGCGAACAAAATCGAAGGGAGTTTGACGGCAACGATTTATGGAGACGACCGAGAGTTGTTGGTGGAATTGACCAAAGTCCTTCGCAAGAAAGCCGGACGGATCCTGCATAATAAAATGCCGACGGGCGTGGCCGTATCGCCTGCGATGAATCATGGCGGCCCATTTCCGGCATCGGGGCATCCACGATTTTCAGCGGTTGGAATGCCGGCATCCATCGAAAGATTTACCAAGCTGGATTGCTACGACAACGTGGCTGATGAGTTCTTGCCTGGATGTCTTCAAAACTCGAGCGAAGGCTCGTGACGCCGCGACAGCCATCGTTGAAACTCGGTTTCCAACGCCCTGAGAGAAGGTAAGCCCAAGTAACGAATAACGAGCTGTAGTGACGCTGTTGAGTTGTCGCTGCCTCGCTCGGATTCATTTATCTCAGCCAGCAGGTTGGGAAGTACGCTTCGTTCGTGGAGAAAGATGGCAAAGTATCGCGCGATGGCATAATTGACTCCGCGAGGGTCCGTCTGAAAATGGGCGTCGTCCACCATCTCGACCAGTGCCGGGCACGATCGCTCTTTGACGGCTTTTTCAAGAATCGCCAATCGCCAATTATCCTTGGGGAGAATTTCGATGGGATCCGTCTTGAATACGCAGGATTCATGCATCGAAGCGATGGCTTCGTTCAGCCACAACGGAATGTTTTCACAATCGTTGTCGATCAAAGCATGAGTCAGTTCGTGCGTCAGCGCCGCCGAGTCGCCTGTGGCAAGGTTCACCACAACCGTGCGTTCGGTAGGACGAAAGTATCCGTAGATTGACGTGGTTTGCAGGTCAAACAGACGTGCCGAGAGATCGCGATAAGTCACTTCATCGGCGCAGCCAATGACAGTGACTGGGTCTGCAAACTCTGCCAGTTCGTAAGTTGCTGCGATCGCGATATAAGCCGGTTGAATCGTGTCGCGAAATGCTTGTTCAAGTCGTTCTGGGCTAACATTGCCGGCCAGAATGAAGGGTGGACGCAGAAGTACCGAGAACTTGTTGCCGAGTTGACTGCGCAATAACCCCGCGGCTCGATCGCAC
>CAYYHV010000223.1:11456-12545 GCA_964471695.1 uncultured Pirellulaceae bacterium | reverse complement strand
TCCGGCAGTCTTGCCATCAGCCTGGGCTTTCCGGATTCGTTCCCGGAGTACCGTTTTGGATCGAATGATCTCGGGGGTTGTCGTAGTCGTCGTGCTCATGCTTAGTTCAACATTCCTTCGATCGCGGCGGAGATGTCGTGCGTCATGCGAGTTTCGTCGTCCGAAGAGACTCGCAAAAATGGTCCCAACTGAGGGCGGGTTGCACGCTGTACCAGCCTCTGTCTCCAAGTTTCCGACGGATCGTCGTTGGCCGTCGGGGCGATGACGATTAGTAAATCCGCTGCAAACTCCGCTAGAGGCGTCGCCGATTTGTGGAAAGCCAGCGGTGACTCCCACCAAAAGTCGCACAGAATCGGCATGGATTTGGTCGAATGTACTGCCTTTCGTACCAGATTTACCATCGCATCGTGCAATTTTATCGATTCGCTTCCGTTGAGAACAGAGTTCTCGTTTTTCGCCGAAATCGGCCCCGAAGGAAAACCCGATTCACGGGCAGAAATCAGCTTGGCTTGGAAGTTTTCAGCAATTTTAGTCAGCAGCGGAGACTGTGCGTCGCTTAATCCCGCGACTGCTATCAGCGGTCGACAGTTTCGCAGGTGATTCCAGAGCCTCTCAAGCGACCAACCAATGCGAGGATGAATCCAATCAGGAGCCAACTCGACCGACGGCTCCATCACAAACCTGCGAATTGTCATCCATGGATGGGGGACTTCCAGACCTGTTTGATCGATATGTTGGTCACCGTACAGCAACAGATCCAAATCAACCGTTCGTGGCCCCCATCGCTTGTCGCGCTGGCGTCCCAACTGCTGTTCCGTCGTAAGCAGTCGTTTGAGGAGTTCTTCGGGTGAATGTTTTGAGCGAATGTGAATCGCTCCGTTGAGATAAGTCGATTGAGAATCAGGGCCGCCGACTGGTGCGCTTTCACGAAGCGTGCTGGTCGCAACATGCACAATCTGATCGTCTTCACAGAGCAATTGGATTGCTACTTCGAGACTCTTGTGGCGATCGCCAAGGTTGGCACCAATACCAATGAGGCAATCGACAGAATTTGCCCCACCTTGAGGCCCGGTTTGATCCCGAGGTTTC
>CAYYHV010000223.1:6969-11446 GCA_964471695.1 uncultured Pirellulaceae bacterium | reverse complement strand
GAAGAATGTATTGCGGCAAAGAATCCGATTCCGCCAGCAGCGTGAATCCATCACGCACGAATGAAAGCAAAAAAACGGGGGAGCTCGTCCGAGAACGTCCAAAGACGCCAGCTCGTCGATCCCTCAGTGTCGCCGTCCCCCCCATGGTCGGTCGACGCTACCTGAATTGGTATTCGTTCAAACACGCAGCCCGACGGGCCGCAGCTCAAACAAAGATATCCAAAGGGAACACAACAAGAAAGAAGTCGTCGTGATGACGCTATTTCTTGGGCTCCGAAAAAACACCGCGAAGGTGATTCAATTCAGCCAACGTCGATTAAGGTCCCTCAACCGACTGGGCTAATTCTCTGCACATTCATTCTGTTGTCAACCAACCCATGCAAAAAAAGTTTTTGCAACGCGCGCGTCCTCTTGGGGATTGACAAATTATTCGTGCCGCAATCCGACGACTACATTCGGCGATTCTTGAGCACTGGCAGACGGGTGCGAGTTTTTGTCAATAGGCCTGCATCCAGAGTCGCAAAAATGATGTCGTCAGACGTTTCCGAGGCTTCGGCCAGCACCTCACCCCATGGGTCTACAATCATCGAGTGGCCGTAGCTTTCCAGTTGCTCGTTGTGTCGGCCGACCTGATTTGGCGCGATCACGAAGAGTTGATTCTCGATAGCGCGAGCGCGACAAAGTACGCGCCAATGATCTCTTCCGGTCGGCATCGTGAAGGCGGATGGAATGACGATCATCTCGGCTCCATCAATCGTGAGTTGACGATGCAATCGTGGAAAGCGCAAGTCATAACAAATGGCTTGCCCGATCACGCCGACATCGGTTGTCACCAATGACAACTCGTCACCTGGTAACATGTGGTCAGCTTCGCAAAGCGTAATGCGTTCTGGTAAATCGACTTCGAAGAGATGCATCTTGCGATACTGTGAAATCAACTCACCCCTCGAGTCAAAAATCAGGCTGGTGTTGTAAGCCCGTCCGGATTGCTCACTCGCTTCGGAAATGGAGCCGGCGCACAACGTAATGTTGAGTTCTTGGGCGAGCGCCGATAGCTCGTTCGTAAGTGGGCCCGGAATCGGCTGGCTGGCTGCGATCACCGACTCAAAGTCAGCGAGGCAATGAAACAGTTCGGGCAACGCGACAAATTCCGCGCCGTCCTTTGCGCTTTGCCGAATCATCTCAAACGCACGAGTCGTATTGGATGCTTCGTCGGCCGTGGAATTCAATTGAACGACAGCAACTTTCAGGTTGTTTTTCATGTCTATTTGGTTTTTGGCTATGCGCTGTGCCATGCTGAAAAGTGTCAGTGATACGAACGTACGGCGGGGAATTAAGTGATACAGAGTGTGAATTGAAGCTGTTCCGCTCTATTCTCGCGCCTACGATGTTATTAAGATTGGGAGATCAAGTTGAACGGAAGCTCTTGGGCGATACTTAAGAGGAGCTGCCATGTCTAATACAAAGTCCGCTGACTTTATCTCGCGACAAGCGAGCTTTGGCAATGCAACAAATGCAGCCAACGCGAACTTGGGCAGAGATTACCTGCTCTCGGTCGTCATTCCTGTTTTCAACGAAGAGCGTACGCTCCGAAGTGTCGTTGATCGGGTGCGCGATACGCAACTACCCATCGAGATCATTTTGGTCGATGATGGTAGCTCGGATCGGTCACCGGAGATTTGCCGTGAATTGGCGAATGATCCGGATATTTTTCTGATTACGCACGCTGAAAATCAGGGCAAAGGGGCCGCACTCAAGAATGGGTTTGCCGCGGCGACAGGCGATATTGTCGTCGTTCAAGATGCGGATTTGGAGTACGACCCCCGGCAATTTGGGCAGCTCGTCGAGCCGATTCTCAATGATACAGCTGACGTCGTTTACGGCAGTCGCTACGTCAGCGCCGCGGACCGAAAAGCCGACGGCTGGCACTACTACGTGAATGGCTTGATTACGGCGATTTCGAATTTCTTTACGCGACTGAAATTGACGGATGTAGAGACTTGCTACAAAGTCTTTCGGCGTTCGCTAATTCAGGAGATCGGTCCCAATCTGCGAGAGCGCGGTTTTGGAATCGAACTGGAAGTGACTTCGCGACTGGCTCGGCTCGGTGGAGTCCGATTTGCTGAATTGCCAATCACGTATAACGCGCGGTCATACGCTGAAGGTAAGAAAATCAATTGGCGAGATGGCGTGCGAGCGCTGTGGTGCGCCGTGCGTTACTAGCGGCTTGCGCTAAGACGTCGCGATGACGCGATGGTAATGTAGCTGCACCTCTCGCTTGACGACTCGTCGAACGCCTTCGACCAGACAGCGGGGTTCGTTGTCTTCTTGTCCGATCCGTGTAATCTCTTCCAGTCCCGTCCCGGGTGGCACGTTGAATGTGGTTTGCTGGATGATCTGATTTCCCGCATCAAGCTCGGGGACAATGAAGTGACACGTTGCCCCATAAGTCAACATACGACTGGCAAAGGCATCGTCGTAAGGCCGCATACCAGGAAAGCCCGGTAGCAATCCGTGGTGGAGGTTGATAATCCGACCACCAGCAAACTTCCAGCAGGTACTCGCCGGCAGCACCCGCATATATCTCGCGAGGATGACATAGTCGACGTTGTAGTCATCAAAGAGCTCGACCATTCGATCTTCGTTCGGGTTCCCTTTGCTGTCGCCGATCGAATGCCAGTCCACATTGAATTGTTCGGCTAGACCACGGCAGGCGTTCCGATTGCCGAGCATGACGGCGGCTTCGGCGGGTATTTGTCCATCGCGAATGGCCCGCAAAACGGCCAGTGCCGGTTCGGGACGATAAGTCGTGCAGATCGCCAGTCGCGGTTTTTTGCGTTCGGTGGGTGACCAGATGCGGACCGAGAGATTCTTTAGTTCGCCGATTTGCTGAAGCGCCGATTTGAGTCCTTCAAACGATGGCTCGGGCAACTCGACGCGGCAAAGCATGGCAAAAATGTGCTCTTCATCGTGGTCATACATCTGTATTTCCGCGATGTTTGCGCCTTGCTGAGTCACATAGTGAATGATGGGGTCAGCCAACCCGGAGTTGTCCGGGCCAACGGCAGTAATGACGACTTGCATAGTTGGCTCAATGAGTGATGGTTTTCGGGAATTGTGGCAGACTGCTGCGGAGAAGTGAATATCGAGTTGATTGGCGCTGGAATCAGGTGCGGGGCTGTGCTACCGTACCCGCTGTTTTTGACGGTTTTGGAGAGGGTTTTCATCGTATGAGTACTGCCAAGCCCCGGCGTCAGGATCTGCCGCCGGATGCTAATCTTTGCGAACATTGCACAGCCAAATGCTGTCATTATTTTGCGTTGTCGATCGAGACTCCGCGGAATGCCAAGGACTTTGACTACATCCGTTGGTATCTACTGCACGATCGAGCCACGGTTTTCGTGGAGGATGAGGATTGGTACTTGCTGGTCCACACGACTTGTAAGCATCTGCAGAATGATCACCGCTGTGGTATTTACGAGACGCGACCTCAGATTTGCCGCGACTACACGACGGATAGCTGCGAGTACGAGGATGATTGGACGTACGATCAGTATTTTGAAACACCGGAGCAAGTCGCTGAATATTCGGAAGCGTTGTACCCGCCAGTCCGAAAGTCGGGAATTCGTTCTCAACCACCCCCCTTGCTGCCGCTATTGGTTTGAGGCGTTGAAGGTGACAAGTCGGCTCTACGGCTTGTCTAAATCCGTTGTAGCTGTTCGATTAACGTCATGACTATTCAACCACGTACGCTCAGAGGATTTCGCGACTTTTTGCCGTCCGCGATGATTCCACGCGAGAAGCTGATGGAGACCGCTCGATCGGTCTATCGTTCCTACGGGTTCAACCCGATCGATACGCCGACGCTTGAGTATCTCGAGATTCTCTCGGGCAAGGGGAGCGAAGAAACCGACCGGCAGATGTATCACTTTGAAGATCAAGGTGGTCGCAAAGTCGGTATGCGCTTCGATTTGACAGTCCCTCTGGCTCGATTTGCCGCACAGCACATCGGCAAGCTTGGCGTTCCCTTCAAGCGCTATCACATCGCTACCGTATGGCGCGGAGAGAATACGCAGCGTGGCCGCTATCGTGAATTCATGCAATGTGATTTCGATACGATCGGTTCGACTGCCGTCGCAGCCGACATTGAAACGGTGCTTGTCATTCACGACCTTTTGCTGGCGATCGGCATTGAAGCGTTCACGATTCGCGTCAACAACCGACAAGTCCTCAATGGTTTGCTGGAGAAGATTGGACTGCAGGACAAATCAGCATTGATCCTGCGAGCGCTGGATAAGCTTGGGAAAATTGGGCCTGAAAAAGTCGCTGCAGAAATGGTCGATGCGGCTGGGGCGACGGATAGCCAGGCGCAGCAGGTATTGAAGCTCAGTCAATTGACCGGTGACAGCCAGTCTATCCTCGCGGACTTGAAGGAACTGGTTGCAGGTTCGGTAACGGGCATGGCAGGTGTGGATCG
>CAYYHV010000223.1:0-6959 GCA_964471695.1 uncultured Pirellulaceae bacterium | reverse complement strand
GGCGCTTCTGCGGCTGGCGTTCCCGTTGAGCGATTGCAACTGGACGTATCGATTGCTCGGGGGCTGGATTATTACACCGGCACCATTGTCGAAACGTTTCTCAATGATCTGCCCAAGATCGGCAGTGTTTGTTCCGGCGGTCGTTACGACGATCTGGCGGAACTGTACACCAAGCAACAGCTGCCGGGCATCGGCGCCTCGTTGGGATTGGATCGACTTTTGGCGGCGATGGAGGAGCTGAATTTGATCCCGGCAGTTTCTTCGGCGGCCGAAGTCTTCTTGCCATTTTTTGATCGTGATCGGCTTAACGATTATCTAAAGTTGGCCGCCGATTTGCGGCGGGTCGGCTTTCGCGTTGAATTCTATCCTGAGCCGAAGAAGGTTGGTCAGCAGTTAAAGTATGCGGGGCAACGTGGGTTCCAGGTTGCAGTGATTGCGGGCGAGGATGAGTTCAATAAGGGAACGTGTCAAATCAAGAATTTAGAAGCCCGGACGAGCGAAGAAGTGGATATGTCCAAAGGGTTGGACCATGTGGCGACGGCCATCCGCAGCATTCTTGAGGGTTGATTTCTCAATGTAAAGACTGTGGGATATCAATGTAATCTGTCCCCCGAGCGGAGGATTCTGATTACAATTGGGATGGGACAATCAAGAACAAGGGTGCCGAAATGAACGTGTTTACCAGAACAATGGAAGTTGCCAGAAAGATTACATCGCGAGCCACCTTCTGGTTATCGCTGACATTGGTTTCCTTGCTGCATTCACCATTGTGGGCTCAGGCTGCGACGGATGATGAGCCGAAGGAACGTTGGGTCCTGGCTTATGCGCTGGTGTTCCTGCTCTTCGGATTGTGGCTGTTTTCCATTTGGCGTGGCTCGTATCGACGGCGCAGCTAGCGGTCATTTCTCACAGGCCGATTGCCTGTTTTGGACTCGCCAAACGACAACACTCTGGCTTGCAGTCGCCGCAATTTCATTGTTAGCCGACGCGAAATTCTGCCGCCGGACACACGGCCATGATCCTCACGTGTGTCATCAGGAATGCGAGAAGAAATAACCACGAATGAATGCAATCGATGCTAGTTCACCGGCGTGTTCATTCGAGTCCATTTACGGTTTTCTAATCGCAATGGTTTTTGGCAATCGAATCTTTGCTAGGAGAGTTCTTTCGGCCGGATGACGTCCGTCAGGTTCCATTCGCCTTGTCGATCGATGGCGCCGACCCATGTCAGCTCGTCATCCTCGATCTCCAGCAGCGCGGCGTTAGCCGTTGTCATCTCGGCATATTGGTCGGAAAGGATTTCGACAGACTGTTGCCAGCCGGGGTTGTGTCCAAGAACCATGATCGTGCTAAAAGTATCTGGGACCATGCGAACGAAGGTGGCTATTTCCCGCAACCCAGCGTGGTAGAGGTCGCTCTGGAATTCGATCTGGGTGTCAGTCTCAAACACATTCGACATTAGTTCCCAGGTTTCCGTTGTTCGACGCGCGTCGCTGCTGATGACCAGCTGCGGTTGCCAATCGCGTTTGACAAGTTCGGCGGCAATGCGTGGAGCATCGCGACATCCACGATCATTGAGAGGGCGAGAGTGGTCATCGGGGGCGTCGGTGTTCCAGTCGCTTTTTGCGTGTCGCATAATGATCAGCCGTCGCTTCATTGTTGTCTCCCGACTGTGACTTCTGTCGTAATACCGACATGGTAACGCGAGAGCGCATCCGCGTGTAGCAGAGGTGGGAGAACCCGCTCGCGACCGTTTTAGAGTTCGCCGTTCTTGTTCCAGAACATCGTCGAGCGAGATTGGGACGAATTGAATTGATGCAAGTCAATGAGCTCAGTCTGGCAACGCAGCGCTGGGTCGCTTGTCTTGCGTTTGACTCGTCGATAGGTGCCGTCGGATTGTAGTACGCGCGACTTGACATTGTCAGAAAGGTAGGCCGGGATGATCTCATTCAAGATGACTTTGCGGATCGAACCGGAAAGAATTGGAAACATGATCTCTACGCGACGATAGAAGTTGCGGGGCATCCAGTCGGCTGATGATAGGTAAACTTTTGCGTCTTCGTTTACCCCGAAAACCGCCAAACGGCTGTGCTCGAGAAACCGATCCACAATACTGATGACTCGGATGTTTTCCGAAATGCCTTTGACGCCGGGTCGCAAGCAGCAGATGCCACGAATGACGAGGTCGATCTGCACGCCAGCTTGACTGGCCCGATACAGCTTTTGGATGGTCGCTGGATCGACGAGGGCATTGAGCTTGGCAAAAATGCGAGCTGGTTTTCCCTTACGTGCCCGTTCGGCTTGCTCGTCAATCAGTTCGGCGACTTTGGGTTGCAGATTGTTCGGGGCAACGGCCAACTGCTTCCATTGATGTCCCTGAGAGTATCCCGTGAGCAGGTTGAACAGTGCGGAGACGTCGTCCACGATTTCCGTGTTCGTGGTGAACAATCCCAAGTCCGTGTAAACAGTCGCAGTCGTTGGGTTGTAGTTTCCCGTGGATAGGTGGACGTAGCGTCGCACACCGTCGGATTCCTGCCGGGCGATCATCGAAACTTTACAGTGGGTCTTAAGATCCATAAAGCCATAAACGACGTGAGCTCCTGCGCGTTCCAATTGGCGAGCCCAGGTGACATTCGCCTGTTCATCGAACCGTGCCTTGAGTTCAACGAGTGCCGTTACATGCTTGCCATTTTCGGCGGCTTCGATAAGCGATTGGATGATTGGCGAGTCACCGCTGGTGCGATAAACCGTCTGTTTGATTGCAAGAACCTGGGGGTCCGTTGTGGCGCGACCCACAAAATCGACGACGGGATCGAAGCCATCGTACGGATGGTGCAGCAGGATATCTCGTCGGCGAATGGCGGCCAGCAAGTCCTCGCCGTGCCTTCGCAGTCCACGAGGGATGGTTGGGATAATGATGGCTTCGCGAAGATGGTCTTTGCCGTCCAGCGAGATCAGTTGACGAAATCCGGTTAAATCGAGTGGCCCCGGAATGTAATAGACTTCGCTGTAACGTTCATTGTCGTGTGCATTCGGTGAGCGGATTTGTTCCTGTTGCACAATCATGGAGACGAGGGTTGCATCGGCTCCCGCTTCGACTTCGAGTCGAACCGCATCCGCTCGTCGTCTGGCCTTGAGTCGTTCCTCAATCATGCGGAGCATGTCGTCCGCTTCTTTTTCGATGAGTTCAATATCGCTGTCACGCGTAATTCGGAATGTTGCCGAAGTCTCGATTTCAAACCCACCGAAGAGGTCGGACATCCGCGATCGAATCAGATCTTCCAGCAGCAGGAATTTAAGTGAATTGGGATCGTCAGATTCAATGGGAATCAGTCGAGGGAGAACGGGGGGCACCTGGACGACGGCAAATAGGTTGTGCGGGCCCAGTCCTTTGCGTCGTCGTAGCCTGGCGATCACGTACAAAGCGCGATTGTGATATCGCGGACGTGGATGGCTGGGATCGATGGCCATCGGAGTCAGAATGGGAAAAACGGTGTTCTTAAAGTAGTCGCTTACGTCTTTGTTTTTGGCGACTTCCTCAACGCTAACGAGGTGGATATTCTCGTTGGCGAGTTCTTTCTTGACTTCGTTAAAGCAATCGTACTGATCCTTGATGATCGAACGCGCTGCAATACTGATCTGCTTTAGTTGCCCGATGGCGGGTATACCATCAACGTTGCGGTCCTGAGGTGCGCCAGCCTCAAATGACTGTTCACGCAAACCCGCGACTCTTACCATGAAAAATTCATCAAGGTTCGAACTGAAGATGGACAGGAATTTCAAGCGATCCAGAAGTGGTGTGGAGCTATCCTGGGCTTCTTCGAGGACGCGACTGTTGAATTCCAGCCAACTCAATTCTCGATTGATGTAATGTTTGGAAGTGAATTCCAATCGCGATTTCGAAGTACCGCCCTTGCGGTCATCATTCATCCGCTTGGTGGCCAGTGATTTTTTGCGTTTGGACATTTTTCGAGGCGAGTTCGTCTGGGTTGTTGAATCATGTTGTTTCGAGAAAATGCCTCGAAAGCAACAATAATCTTGGGCTTACTTGAGAATCTTCACAAACAGTGGTTCCCAGTGGGGCGGGCAACCGGAAATCATGGTTTTAAGGATTGTACGTTGCGGATGGCGAGTCATGTTGGGATACAGATCGCCAGTCAACCATAGCTTGGAAAATCCCATCAGAGTCGGCAAATTGGCCACCGCTGGACCGTTACGCTTTTCGCGAGACGAACTGGTCACTTTGTTTTTCTCGAGAAGCCACTGCTTGCAGAGAGATGGCCGGGGAAATCTGGACGCACGCGGATGGGACAGATCGCCTATAATGCGTTGAAATTGAATCTTGGCGTTTCTCAAACCCGCAGGTCTGGCCGTTCCGTGCAACTCGACGATATCCAGCTATTTGAATTTACGCACGATATGATCCTGCGGATCAATTTGCAGGGTGAACTAACGGCTGCCAACCAACCCACATGTGATGCGTTGGGATTCACGACTGCCGAATTACGTCATCGCCGCTTGGTTGAATTTCTCGATCTGGATAGTGTGGAAGAGTATGAGATCTGTGTTGAGACCTCGCGCAGCGGTGTGCCTGTCCATGGTTCCAATTTGACGTTGCGGACGCGCGATCTCCAATCGTTGCGCGTCGAGGCTAGTTTTCTGTTGCGGGAACATCAGGGTGTTGAGTGCATCTATTTGTTCCTTCGAAGCCTTACCGAGCAACAGCAAGTGCGTCAGGCATTGCGGGAAAGCGAGCGGCGTCTACGGACGGTTCTGGCAGCCGTTCCTGACGTGTTGTTGGTACTCGATCAGCAATATCGTTATCGCCAGGTCTTTACGGCCAGCAACGATCTATTGGTGGCTCCGCGCGACGAGTTGATTGGTAAGACACTTGCGGAGTGCTTGCCGGAGGATGAAGCGAATCTTGGTATTCGTGCTGTTGACGCGGTGATCAGCGGAGAGCAAGAGAGTTTTCGTTCGGAATACAAGTTGGAAATCAACGGGCAAATCCGATGGTTTTCTGCTTATGTCGTACCGTTCGGCTCGGAACACGATCCTTGTGTACTTTGGGTGTCTCGCGACATCACAGGCTTGATGCAAGCTCGTCAAAAACTTCAAGAAGATGAACAACTGCTTCGTATACTTCTGGAGTTGGAAACCAAGGCTCGCGAAGTCGTAGCGTATGAGATTCACGATGGGTTTGTGCAGTATGCGGTCGGCACCCAGATGTGGCTGCAGAACGCCAAGGAGAATATGGCGGGAGCCCCGGAGGAGTTGCAGAACGCGATAGAGATTTCGCTCGACTCGATCAATCAGGCTGTGAGTGATGCAAGGTCCATGATCCGGGATCTGCAACCTGTTGTCATTGAGGAGGTGGGGTTAGCAAATGGATTGAACCAGCTTGTAAACGTTATGCAGAAGAAAACCGACGTGCCCATCTCGTTCGACTGCCAGTTTGTCCCGCCGAGAATGCTCAAGCTGCTGGAAGGGCAACTTTTCCGAATTGTTCAGGAATCGCTGAACAACATGATCAAGCACAGCAGAGCTACTGAGGCCAGTGTTGCCTTGGAAGGCAATCGCGAAACGGTGATATTGGAAGTCGTGGATAACGGTGTCGGTTTCGATCCGAGTGCGATCGAAAGTGGACGGTATGGTCTGGAGGGCATCAATCGGCGAGCCAGCGTATTTGGCGGGAAAGCCGTCGTAGAAACGGGCGCAGGGCAGGGAACCAGGATTCGCGTTGAAATGCCTGTGGTCCTGCTGGACGATGACGCCGATACTGATGCAAACTCGAATTGATGCGCGTTTTACGCATTCAAATCCCCCGGACTTTCTCATGAATGACTCCCCAAAATCGTTTCAAGGTTTGCACATTGCCTCGTTCGAGAGTCGTCGAGCCGATGATATGCGCAGGATGATTGAGAAGTTTGATGGACACGCCACGGTGGCTGCTTCGATGCGTGAAGTCGCATCGCACAACAATTCCGATTTATCTGAGTTTGCGAACCAGCTGCTGACTGGGCAGATCGATATGGTCATCGTGCTGACGGGCGTTGGTTTTCGGCATCTCGTCGCGGCCGTTGAGAAGCTTGTGGATCGAGATCGGTTTCTCGAGACGTTACGAGATATCGTGACGATTGCTCGCGGCCCCAAACCGGTTGCCGCGATGAAGGAATTTGACCTTTCGCCAACGTACCGAGTCTCCGAACCTAATACTTGGCGAGAATTATTACATCTTGTTGATTCGGAAATGTCGGTTTCCAATCAACGCGTTGCGATTCAGGAATATGGGCAACCCAACCCTAGTTTGATCGCTGGGCTTGAGGCGCGGGGGGCACGGGTGCGGTCCGTGCATGTTTATCGCTGGGATTTTCCCGAAGATACGTCAGCGCTGGACCAGTCGCTGGAGCAGCTCGCACGGGGTGTGCAGGACGTCACCCTGTTCACATCTGCCCATCAAGTGACTAACGTTTTGGGTCGAGCCGAGCAGCTTGATATCGGTCCAGACGTACGGAACGGACTGCGCAAGACCGTCGTCTGTTCGATTGGGCCGACGACCAGCGAGAAACTGCGATCGTTTGAATTGCCTGTGGATATGGAGCCGTCCCATCCCAAGATGGGGCATCTCGTCGCGGAAGCTGCTGAGAATTGTCACCGATTGATTGAAAGGAAACGCCGCATCTATGCGGCATTGTCTGGACCTATGACTGATGCGACTGATTCGGCAGCCCCTTGGTACAACAACCCGTTCATGAAGGCGTGTCGCCGTGAGCCTACGGAGACGACGCCTATCTGGTTGATGCGCCAAGCCGGGCGCTACATGTCTGAGTATCGTGCGATTCGGGAGAAGACGACGTTTCTCGAGCTTTGCAAAAATCCCGCGCTGTGCGCGGAAATCATGGTGACAACGGTCAATAAGCTTGGAGTCGACGCGGCGATTATCTTTTCCGACTTGCTGC
>CAYYHV010000222.1:0-12562 GCA_964471695.1 uncultured Pirellulaceae bacterium | reverse complement strand
AGCCCATACGGCGCAACGCTGCGCTCATGACGTAGGGAGATTCGATTAGCGCCTTCTGAGTTGCCTTGTAGATATCATAGCGTTCCTTCGGCATTTCTAACCGTTCAACGCGAATCAGTGCAACGACTCGTGGAGACCCAACATCACAGGAAGTACACATCGTGCAAGTTAACCCCAAAACGAAGAAAGAACTCACGATACGCTGAGCTGACATACTTTGCCCCATGGGAATTCGAAATTATCGACCAGTCATGTGAAGGCTACGCAGCCCAATTGATCAAGGTTCGATGGAATTATTCCAGACGCATTGTTGTCAACGTAGTCAGCAACGGTGGGCGTCCGCTTCGGCGCGTCGTCAAATGATATTCGCCAAGTTTGCCAGTTTTACGAACCAACTCACTGCAAGGAAGATTCGGCCAAGGCGACACCAACGGACTTCTATGGCTCTTTTCGATGAAATGCCCAAGTTGAGCTATGATGGGTAGCTAGAGAGCATCGTCCATATTTCTTGAAATGCGAATTCGTTCTTATGGTTGAAGGCACGCATAGCCACACATCGACAAGTCTGATTCGGGGAGCAAAAGCAAACGATCCCGAGGCTTGGCGACGGCTGGTAAACACTTACGGAAGAAGGATTTATCGCTGGTGTCGCCGATCAGGCTTGCAACCTGCGGACGCCAGCAACGTCGTTCAGGAGGTGCTGCGGTCGGTTGCCCGTAACCTGAGCGAATTTCATCATGATCAAGACGGCGATACATTCCGCGGCTGGATTCGACGAATCACCCAGAACAAGACGAAAGACTTCTATCGCAAGCAGAAAACCAATGTGGGAAATGCCATCGGTGGCACCGACGCGCACCGCAAACTTGCTTTGCAAGAGGACCCGTTCGTATCTTCACCGATGGGAAATGAATCGCCCGCTGAACAAACTGCCAAAGGGCCGTTTGCTCCTGGATTCATCGAACAATTGCAAATGGAGTTTTCCCATCGCGATTGGCAAATCTTCTGGCGAGTCGTCGTGGGCGGGCAATGCACTCAGGATGTTGCCGACGAATTTGAGATCTCAGCCAACGCTGTTCGATTGGTTAAGATGCGAGTCCTACGGCGTCTCCGTGAACTGGTGCCACAACCTTAACCCGAGTGGCGACGCAGCATGAGGCATACATCATGTCCGTCGAACGAACACCTGCTCGACCTTGCCAACGGTCGAGGCTCCGAAGCCGATGTGCACGAACTTTACGAACATTTGACGGCGTGCGCAAGCTGCGAACAAGCCTTCGATACCTTATGCGACGATAGCGACACGTTTCTGCGCGAACTCTCCAAGTCGCCGGTATCCGATTGCGATGAACCCGAGTACCGCCGACTCTACCAAGAGCTGATCTCTAACCCCGAGTCACTGGGAACCGTCCCCGAATCCAACGTCGCGCCCGATTTCTCGCTCCCCTTTCGCTTGTCCGAATATGAGCTGCTCGAGCGCATTGGGCGCGGCGCCAACGGCTCGGTTTATAAAGCCAGACATTGCAAACTGGATCGACCAGTCATCGTCAAAGTCATCCGGCGGTTGAAGCTGGAGGACGACGAACGCATCACTCGCTTTGATCGCGAAATGCGAGTCATCGGTCAATTGAACCACTCGAATATCGTGCGAGCCACGGATGCAGGTGAATTTGGCGAATACTATTACCTCGCCATGGAGTATGAACCAGGCATCGACATCTCCACGGTGTTACATACACACGGCGTTCTGAGTGAATCTGACGCGTGTGAAGTCGCTCGCCAAGTCGCTGTTGCGCTCTCTCATATTCACAAGCATAACCTGGTGCATCGGGACATCAAACCATCCAACTTACTGCTTACAGCGACTGGGCAGATTAAAGTCTTGGACCTTGGACTGGTCGCAATTCGCAACGATGCATCGGAGGACTCCCTGCTAGATACGCATCCGCGTGGAACGCCCGATTATATGTCGCCGGAGCAGTGGCGGGATTTTGACAATGTTGACATTCGAGCCGATTTGTATGGTCTGGGCTGTACGCTCTACAAACTGTTGACCCGGAGAACGCCATTTTCCAAGTCCTTGGGTGCCCGGGCGAAACGCGACGCGCATTGCAACTTGCCAGTCGACTCGCTTCGAGAAAGGCATCCTGAGATTTCTTCAAGCCTGGAACACTTGATCCATCGGTTGCTTGCCAAGTCGCCCGCCGATCGTTTCCAAACCCCCGACGAACTCATCGTAGAGTTGGAACGCTTTAGCGCTGATGCAAACCTACGACGCATCTGCCAACAGATACCGGCGTTGCGCACAGAATCAACTGACGAAGTGGCACCAGCGACTGCACCAGCAACTTCAACGATCGACAACCCGATTTCACGTCGAGTCCTGATTGGCTTGGCAAGCGTGGCTGCCACCGGATGGGCTTGGAATCGCTTCTTCGGCGACTCACCATCCATCGATACTTCGTCGTGGCGCCCTATCTCGCCGGCAATGCCAAATCGACTCTTGCCAATGATGACGGCCAATCATCTGAAGGTTATTCACGAACTTGCAGAAAGCGGGGCCGAGCCGCCGACGGCCCAGGAAGCTTCGGACGAGAGCCGCTCGAAAGTGGAATCGAACTGGGATGAGCGGGCACGCCACGCCACTATCCATGTGTCGGAATCAGGAATTGTATTGTCCAACTTCGGATTTCCCGTCACCAGCAAGTTCGGCATACAGATCGGCGTAAATCAAAAAACGTGGTTGGGGGATACTGGCGTCTTCTTTGGTTTTCGCAGTCGTCGCGTCGCTTCGGCAAATATGCACTCGTTTCAATCTATCGAACTAGTGAAAATCCCGGAGACAACACCCAGTTTCCGGATTTTGTGGAGTCGATACAACGTCCGACAACAGCTCCGTGCAAAGGCCACTATCGAGACAAGTCGCGGGTTCCTTCATGCGACTCAGCTGCCACTTGCCGACATAGAAATTAGCGAACCGGATCATCGCGTCCAGCGACTTTGTGTCTTTGTTGGCGAAACCGGCATGCCGCAAGTCTCGCTTAATGATAACCAATTGATCAATTGGAAACTCTCGTTCGCCGGGCGCAAATATGTTGGCATGAACCCAGAACGGCTGAATTCGCACATGCAAGGACGCATCGGAACCATCGCCCGCCGTGGAACAACACTTTTCTCTAACCCACAATTGAAGTATTTGACATGAGTCTCAAACGGAAAACCCATCCGGCACGCGGATTCACGCTCGTTGAGTTACTCACGGTGATTGCCATCGTCGGTTTGCTGGTAGCCATCCTGTTGCCTGCGGTCCAATCAGCCCGAGAATCCGCCCGTCAAATTTCCTGCACGAACAATCTGCGTCAAGTCGCTATCGCAGCGATTTCATACCATGAACAAGCGGGTAAGCTTCCACCGTTGTGGCGAAGCTTGATGCCAGCTCCATGGGAGAACTTTTCTTGGCGAGTCGATGTGTTGCCATTTGTGGAATCGTCCGCCCTCTTCGACCAACTGCAATTGAATCAATCGCCACTGATTGCTGCGAATCAACTCGTGGCCGCGACCAGCGTGCCTGTTTTTGAGTGCCCTTCCACCATTGGATATGGTCGCACCATTGATCAGCTTGGTGATGGAGAGAATTACATCTCGTTACTCAGCTTGGCTCCCACCGACTACGTGGCTGTGCATGATGTTGCCTCACCGGAGCGAGAATTTCCGCTGCGAGGAATCTGGAATGGCGGTCGAGAACTCGAGTGGGACGATGTAACCGCCGGTGTGGACGTCCCTCCAGATCGCTTCAGTGCCGAACTCCGTATCCTTGCGCCGAGATTTGCCACATGCCGTGATGGACTCTCCAAGACCGTGATGTTGATTGAGCAATCGGGAAAGCCGCAAGGGTTTGGCGATGGTTTCCGCAAGACTGCCAAGCCACCGATCGAAGGCGCCTGGGCGACGGGCGAGTATGGTTCGTTTTCCGGACAAGGCCTGAACGTCGACAACTTCACCGATGGCTACGGCTTTCACTCGACCGTCATGGCGTCCTTTGGGGACTCGTCAGTACATGGCCTCCATCCAGACATCGCTCCGCGAGTCCTCATTGCATTGCTCAGTCGCGATGGGAATGAAATTGTAGATCGAGGCGACTGGCTGGCTGATTAGGTATCAAAGCTAGAGTCACGCAAAACGTTGCGAAAACACCTAAAAATGGGAAACATCAGATTTTGAAATACGGCATCGTTATCAAGGGTGAAGCCGGTTAGGCTAACACTCGCCCCGAATAGAGGATGACGCAATGAAGTTTGTTCTGAGATTCTTGATAGGTTGTTTGGTGCTGACCAGCGTCAGCTATGGTCAGGAACTCCCTTGGTATGTGAGTTCGGTGACCGTAACCCAACCCGGCAGCGATGGACTGGGCGCGGTGCGGCTCGACGGGCTCTGGCCGGACACCTGTGTTCCCGATGCTATCTCACACCAGGTTTCAGGAAACCATATTCAACTTTCCATTGCCCAACCTGGACTGAATGTTGGATGCGGCGACTTGCCCTCGCCCTGGAGCCTGACGGAAGAATTCACACCCAACGACGATGGCAACTTCTCAATTTTCGGATCGCTGTTTTCTATTGACCCTGCCGACCGAGGAATTCGTGAGCAACTCAGCGGCCCTGACTTGCTGTATCAGAAACGCCGCGCCACCGGACGCTTCCATGGCTTGGGAAATCAAGGCGAAGGTTATATGTCGCGAGCCTTCGATGTTTCGGGAAATGGTCGAGTCGTTGTAGGCCGAGTCGAGTTGGCATCCGATGTGGCTGGATTTATAACCGAAGAGGCCTTTCGTTGGACGGAGCGTGATGGGCTGACAACCTTGGGGTTACTGCCGGGCGGAATCCCTGGGGCCAGCTCAGCCAACGGAGTCTCATGGGACGGCGGGACCGTCGTCGGTCGATCAACATCCGACTTGCCCTTCACCTACTCAGAGGCGTTTCGATGGAATTCCAATGCGGGTATGACCGGTTTGGGAAACCTGATTGAAACATCAACCACCGTGGCCAACGCGACTTCACGAGGTGGGCGCGTGATCGTTGGCTCCAACGAATTTGCCGGTCCAGGTCCACTGGGTCTGGTACGCAGCGCGTTCCGCTGGACGCGGAGCGAAGGCATGACAGATCTGGGCAGCCTCGTTCCAGGCTCCGCAGCCGTTGCCAACGACGTTTCCCGCGATGGAAACACGATCGCCGGCACGTCGGCTTCTCCAGCCGATCCCAACAATCCCTTTATCCTACCTGGACGCAGCCACGAACCTTTCGTGTGGACGGAAGCCAACGGTATGACTGGCCTAGGCCACCTGCCTTACATTCCCACCGATATTCCGCGGGCTTACTTCGATACTACGGGGACTGCCATTTCCGGCGATGGCTCAGCCGTTGTCGGAACCAGTCGCATGGTTTCGTTAGATGGCCCGTTTGAGCTACGTCATCGAGCGTTCCGCTGGACGGAAGCCGACGGCATGCTGGACCTCGGCGAACTACCGTTCGTCAATCCGCTGCTGGTTGATTACGACGCTGTGGATGTTTCTGATCAAGGCCGCAAAGTCGTCGGAAATGCGACGCTGGGCGATGCACCGCATGGCGTGTCGATCCCGTTCTTGTGGACGGAAGACGCCGGTATGAAGTTGCTGGACGCGGTACTGATTGACGAATTCGGATTGCTTGACGATCTGGCAGGTTGGAACCTTGGCTCGGTGGCTGCCATCTCCGATGATGGACTTACGATTGTTGGCACCGGCTTCAACCCGGACGGCGAGCAGGAAGCGTGGCGCGTTGTTCTTGAGGGCAAGGTTCCCTCGAACGGCATGTTCTTGGGAACCGGCCTAAACGGGAGCGACCCCGTTGCCCTCGCCGCATTGGTTCCCGAGCCTTCAGGGCTGTTTCAAATGTTGGTTCTTTGCGGACTGTTTGTTATTCTGAACCGTCAAAGGCGGCGATAAATTTGTGGCATCTGGCGAAGTGGCATAAGAGCCCGCTGGTCAGCGACACGAGCGACCGGTGGGCTCGCGTTCTATCGCTACAATATCATTGTCAGCAACTGGCAAGATTCAATTTAGCGCACGGGAACTTAATCCAAACGCGGAAGATCAATCCAAATGCCCAAAGAACACCTTTACTCCGTTGGCGTCAACTGGACAGGCAATCAAGGGCAGGGCACGCTCGGCTATGCATCCTACAGCCGTGACCATGAAATCGTCATTCAAGGCAAGCCGCCCATTGCTGGTTCCTCCGATCCGACGTTCCGTGGAGATGCGACTCGCCACAACCCCGAAGAAATGCTGGTGGCTTCCTTGTCCGCCTGCCACATGCTTTGGTATCTCCACCTTTGTTCCGAAGCCGGAATTGTGGTGACGGATTATCGAGACAACGCATCAGGTACGATGGTCGAAACGGAAGACGGCTCGGGAAAATTCGCCAGTGTCATCTTGCGGCCCCTTGTCACCGTCACACCGGAATCCGACGCCAGCATCGCAAAGCGACTTCACGAAAAAGCTCATCATTTATGCTTTATTGCGAACTCCGTTAACTTCCCAGTCGACTGCGAACCCGCGGTATCCAATTTGTGACTTTGGCTGACAGAGAGGCCGATATTGGTGGGGATAATCTTCATTGCGGCCGAAATCGTCCAATCACGATCCATTTGACGGCGAAAACTGAAACATAAGTCGTTTATAAACAACGACTTGCGACTATTCCCGCACAACACTCCAAGCGACCTTTACGACTCAAAGTGGGTCGGAAACAATGACTTGGGCGGAAAAGTCGCCCTGATTTGCCTGTTCCTCCAAAATGCAGCAAAGGCTGGGGGATATGAAGGTCGATCATTCCAACGCACATTACGGCGGTTGTGTGTGAAAGTGCTCGCTCTAAAGTCGCATTATTGCTGGCATTAGGTCGAACGCATTAAACATGAAATCAAAAGCCGGCCGGAAGATAACTGTAGCGAATTGCGTGAGAAGTTCGTCTTGAGCGATCTTTGATCGATTTCGAGGGCGCGTTGCCCTATGCGGTTTTCTTTCGATAGCAGGACTTAAAATGAGGTCCATTTTATGGCGGATGCCAAAATCCTCGGGGATGGCGAATCCCAATCGTCACCATTGGCTGGTGCTCACTCCATTGATATCGATCCAGTGGAAACATCGGAGTGGCTCGATTCACTTGAGTATGTAATCGAAAGCCGTGGTCCCGAACGAGCCGCTTACTTGTTACAGGCTTTACGGAATCGCGCGAAACAACAGGGCGTTAAACTGCCTCTCTCCACGGTGACACCGTATATCAATACGATAGCCGTCGACAATCAGCCGCCATTTCCGGGCAATCGGGAAATCGAGCGTCGCATCAAGAGTATCATTCGCTGGAATGCCATGGCGATGGTGGTCCGAGCTAACAAGCAGTTCGATGGGCTGGGCGGGCACATCTCCACCTTCGCCTCAGCCGCTACGCTCTACGAAATCGGCTTCAACCACTTCTTCAAAGGTCGTGGCGAAGACGGATACAGCGGAGATCAAGTTTACTTCCAGGGTCACGCATCCCCTGGCATTTACTCCCGTGCCTTCTTGGAAGGCCGGTTGGATGAAGAAAATCTCGAGTGCTTCCGTCGTGAGCTACAGCCGGTTCAAGGGCTGTGCTCGTACCCGCATCCTTGGCTGATGCCCGACTTCTGGGAATTCCCCACAGTCTCGATGGGACTGGCGCCGATTTCCGCCATCTACCAGGCTCGATTTAATCGTTATATCGAAGATCGCGGCATTAAGGATACCAAGCACGCTCGCGTCTGGGCCTTCCTTGGTGACGGCGAATGCGATGAACCGGAAACGCTGGGTGCGATCACGTTGGCCGCGCGAGAGCAGTTGGACAACCTCTGCTTCGTCATCAACTGCAATCTTCAGCGTCTGGACGGCCCAGTTCGGGGCAATGGCAAAATCATTCAGGAACTGGAAGGTATCTTCCATGGTGCTGGATGGAACGTCATCAAAGTCATCTGGGGCGGTGATTGGGATCCGCTTCTCGAAGACGACGAACAGGGCATCCTGGTAAAACGGATGGGCGAAGTCGTCGACGGTCAGTACCAGAAGTACACGTCGATGCCTGGCAGCTACACTCGCGAGCACTTCTTCGGCAAGTATCCTGAACTGCTCGAAGCGGCTCAAGGCTATTCCGATGACAAGCTGACGCGTATGAAACGCGGCGGTCACGATCCTGAAAAAGTCTTCGCGGCTTATCAGAAGATGACTGAGATGAACAACGGCAAGCCTACCGTGATCCTGGCCAAAACGATTAAGGGTTATGGGCTGGGCGAAGTCGGTGAGGGCAAAAATATTGCCCATAACAAAAAGAAAGCCAACGAAGAGGAATTGCGTGAATTCCGCAGTCGCTTTGGCATTCCGATTTCCGACGAAGATGTGGCCAAGGCGCCTTTTTACAAGCCGCCTGAGGATAGCATCGAGATGGACTATGTCCGCGAACGTCGTAAGGAGTTGGGCGGATCGCTACCAAGTCGACCGACAGTGCATCCCAAAAGTACGGTCCCGACCGCCGAAGGATTCCCAGAATTCTTTGCCGGCAGCAAAGACAAAGCCATGTCGACAACGATGGGCTTTGTGCGTTTGCTCAGCAAGTTGGTTAAGGATTCCAACATCGGCAAAAACATTGTGCCGATCGTTCCCGACGAATCGCGCACCTTTGGTATGGAAGGTATGTTCCGGCAGATCGGAATCTATGCTCATGCGGGTCAGTTGTACGAACCTGTCGATTCCGATCAGGTGATGTACTACAAGGAAGCCGAAGACGGTCAAATTCTCGAAGAAGGAATCACCGAGGCGGGCTCGATGGCTTCGTTCACCGCAGCCGGTACCGCCTACGCGACTCACGGGATCAACATGATCCCAATGTTTATTTACTACTCGATGTTTGGCTTCCAACGCATCGGTGACTCGATTTGGGCTGCCGCGGATATGCGAGCCAAAGGGTTCATGATCGGTGGCACGGCTGGCCGCACCACGCTCAACGGCGAAGGCCTTCAGCACCAGGATGGCCACAGCTTGCTCAACGCCATTGCCTACCCGACGGTTCGGGCGTACGACCCAGCCTTCGTGTACGAGACGACGACGATCATCCTGCATGGTCTCAAGCGACTGTACGAAGAAGGGGATACGGCGATCTACTACCTGATGGCAGGGAACGACAACTACGTTATGCCTGAGATGCCCAAGGGTGTTGAAGAAGGCATCGTGAAGGGTATCTACAAGTATTCGTCCGTCGATGGCGGCGGCAAGCACAAGGTGCAGCTGTTCGGCAGCGGTGCAATTTTGCCTGGTGTCATCAACGCACAAAAGTTGCTGGCTGAGAAGTTCAACATTTCCAGCAACGTGTGGAGTGTGACAAGCTACACCGAGTTGCGACGTGACGCAGCGGCTTGCGAACGATTCAACATGTTGAATCCAACCAGCACGCCTCGCGTCTCCTACCTTGAAGAACAGATCAAGGGAGAAGAAGGACCGTTCATCGCGGCTTCGGATTATGTTCGTGCCTTGGCAGAACAAGTCGATCCCTGGATTCCGGGTGGGTTGTTTGCGTTAGGTACCGATGGCATGGGCCGATCGGAAACGCGCGAAGCCCTTCGTCGTCACTTCGAAGTCGATGCCGAGTGTATCGCGATTGGTGCCCTGTACCAATTGATGAAACGTGGCGAGGTAGACGCCAAGACGGTTGCGGATGCGATCAAGACGCTTGGCGTGGACCCTGACAAGGTGAATCCACTCTACGCCTGATTTTCGAATCAGACATTCAAAAAAAACAAAACGCAGTCGCCGTTTGGAGTCGACTGCGATCCCACCAAAATTTCTGCGGGCTACGTTCCGCGGGTTAAGAAAATACAAAGAGACGAAAGGCAACTATGGCGACTGAAGTCAAACTGCCAAACCTTGGCGATGGAATCGAATCGGGCAACGTACTCGACATTCTGGTTGCGGTCGGCGACTCGATCAAAAAAGATCAGGATATCGTCGAGCTCGAAACCGACAAAGCAACCGTAGAAGTACCCAGTTCACACGCAGGCAAAGTCACCAAGCTACTCGTAGCGAAGGGCGACACTATCGAGATTGGTCAAGCGATTCTGGAAATCGAAGCCGCCGGTGCTCCGGCTGCGCCAGCTCCTCAAGCCACTGCGCCACCAACGCCAGCCCCGAAGGCGACGCCACCTGCCGCGGCCACGCCAACGCCGGCTCCGACTCAGCCAGCCCCGACGCCACCGGCCGCGACGCCACCACCTGTGGCAGCGGCTCCGCCCAAACCGGCTCCCGCCGCGACTGCGGTCACCACCGCGCCAGCTCCGACTGCGCCAGGTTCACCTGTTCCTGCCGGGCCGGCCATCCGAAGATTCGCACGTGAGGTGGGAGTCGACTTGACGACCGTTGCCGGCACGGGCGAAGGCGGACGTATCACGCGAGAAGACATTCTTGAAGTCGTCCGACAGGCCAATCAGGCGGGTGCCGCGGCGCCAGCCGTCGAATCTTCATCGGACGGTTTCGTCGTTCCCGGAGCACCCGCCACTGATAAGTGGGGACCTGTTGGGATCGAGAAACCAACCAACATTCGCAAAACCATTGCGAAAAAGATGCACGAGTCGTGGTCTACGGTGCCTCGCGTCACCAACTTTGACGACGCCGATGTCACCGAACTCGAAGCCATTCGTCAAACGAGCAAAGCCGATTACAAAGCGGCCGGTATCAAGTTGACGTCGATGCCGTTCTTGATCAAAGCCGTCTCGATGGCGCTTCGCCAAAATCCGGCGATCAACTCAAACATCGACTTGGACAATGATCAAATTATTTACAAGCAGTATGTCAACGTCGGAATTGCCGTCGATACGGACAATGGGTTGATGGTTCCCGTTTTGCGAAACACAGATCAGAAGAGCATCTCGGAACTGGCTCGGGATCTGGCCAAGACAGCCACCAATGTTCGCGACGGCAACTTTTCACTCGACGATCTTCGAGGTGGCACGTTCACGATCAGCAACCTCGGTGCGATCGGCGGTACGTATTCTACGCCTATCGTGAACGTTCCTGAGGTCGCGATTCTGCTTGTCGGTCGATCGCGAAAAATGCCCGTCGTTGTTGATGACGAAATCGAAGCACGTCTGATGATGCCTCTGAGCTTGTCCTACGATCATCGGATCATCGATGGAGCCACTGCAGCCCGATTCCTCAATGACGTTATCGGATTCCTGGAAGCACCAGGGCGATTGCTACTCGCACCATAACGGTCGTCGGATCGCCAGTCCTACTAGAGAACGCGCCCCATCACCGGGTCGCGCCCGGAAAGAACGAAGGGACGGCTTGCGCCAATCCGCTACCAACTACTCGGTGGCGGCTTCCAAAACAACTGGTTATTCGACGCGCGAATACCAATGATGCTTCCGCCGTCGGATGCCACGCATCGGACAACGACTGCGAAGTGACAACGGCGACGCGCAACAACACGTACCGCCGTACCCTTAGGATAAAAGACGTTCTCCGATACGTAGATGCCCATTCCGCCCGGCGATTCGTCCAGCAACTCGCCCTCAAATTGTTGATCTCCAATGGTTAACCGGATCGGCTCCTGTTGAGCCGTCGGCAGTCGCGGCGTATGACGCTTCGTCGTTCCAAACTCAGTCAACGTTATGGATTTCTTTTGCCCCGGCATCGGAGGTTCCTTCGACAATCAGTCGTAAAGTATGGACGTTTTTGAAGTAATCAGACGTATGGCTGCAGTCGTCAGACCTTTAAACCTACGACACAACCAGCGTCGGATTCGAAACATCGAACAACAATCGCTTCAGAACATCTCCGTCGGGCTGCAATGCGGACGCGACAGCCTTTCTTAAGCTGCAACGGTTGATGGAGTAGTATCCCCAATCCCCCATTAGACTCATCGAGCAACTCGCCTTCATAACGCTTGCCCCGTACATAAAGCCCAGCCGACTCATTCGTCGAGGGTGCGACTCGATTGTTTTTGCGCTTGTTTTGGCCAGTGTAGCCAACCCGAGAAGAATCTCGCCCTAACATTTCCGAAGCCCCTTGGTCCTGAAGGATAGGTTCTCATGCTTCGGTAGTCTGGCGTTCTCGTCAAAACGAGAACCATGACTTTGCGTCCCGGCTTCGCAACCGGTTTGCCATTTTCGTCGTGAGATAGATGGCGAAGCAATTTCGCCTTCAATCAAAATATACAACCAATCGAGGGGGATAAGAGAGAATTCCCCGCGGAATGTTGCGGCAAAAACTGAATACGGCGGCTTCGAAATCGCAACACGATGCGTTTGAGAATCAACATGAAGAAAAAAGCGCGAGTGGGGATGTAAGCCGGGTTCTGTACCGCTTGCGCGGCAGCAGCCATTTCTCTGGGACAACGATTGCTCGCTGCCTCAAGCAGCCTACCCGAAAGCACTTTGACAAGTCGGGCCGACTTGATTGCTTCCTGTTTGGCCTTGCTCCGGGTGGGGTTTACCTAGCCAGACGAGTCACCCCGTCCGCTGGTGA
>CAYYHV010000221.1:4027-12625 GCA_964471695.1 uncultured Pirellulaceae bacterium | reverse complement strand
GACAAAGACCGTGCTCTTAAAGAACCCGCCAACCAAACAAGCTCTCGAAACCGAGTCGGCCGCATTGGTGCATCGGCCGAAGCCCATGTGGAAACGCATCTTTGATGTTGTGGTTGGTTCCCTCCTGATTATTGCTCTCAGTCCCATCCTGATCGCGCTAGCGATCTACGTCCGATTGGTATCGAAAGGCCCGTCTCTCTTTTGTCAATCGCGATTGGGTGAAATGGGTGAATACTTCACGATCTACAAGTTTCGCACGTTGGAGATAAGAGACGAGGCGACGGCTGAACATCGCGACTACGTTGCCAATTTACAAAACAGCGATGCCGTTTTGGAAAAACCAGACTTGGAGGACCGCCTGATCCCTGGCGGCGACTTCCTGCGTGGGCATTCGCTCGACGAACTTCCCCAGCTCTTTAACGTGATACTGGGGAACATGACTCTTGTGGGGCCACGCCCTGAAGTCCTTCACTGGGATGACTACGAGCCGTGGCAACTACGACGATTGGAAGCGACTCCGGGCATGACAGGCCTTTGGCAAGTCAGCGGCAAGAATCGCTTGACTTTCAATCAGATGGTTGAGCTTGATATTGAATACATTCGAACCCGCTCTTTTTTCGGCGACATACGGATATTGTTGCGAACGTTTCGCGTTGTTTTTCTCAAGGATGATTAATTCACTAAGTTGATTTGTCGGTTCATTAGTATGGCTTTTTGTTAAGCCAAATCCTTAAGCATGAGATAAGCAATGATACGTGTCGGTATTGTGGGTTTGGGCTATTGGGGTCCAAATCTCGTGAGGTGTTTCTCCGAAATTCAGGGCTGCAAAGTCACTGCTGTTTGCGATCAGAATTACGATAGTCTGATTCGCATCCGGGAACGCTATCCGCAAGTCTTCCCCTTTGAATCCTATGATTCGATGCTCGAACGGGACATCATCGACGCGTTAGTCGTTGCAACACCTACGGCAACGCATTTTCAAATCGCCTCAAAAGCGCTGAAGAAGGGCATTCACGTTTTCGTAGAAAAGCCGCTCGCCAAGACGTCGGAAGAGTGCCGTAAGCTGATTGCCCTTTCTGAAGAAGTCGACCGAACCTTAGTCGTTGGGCATGTATTTCTTCATTCGGCTCCCGTCCTTAAGCTACGCGAGATCATTCGCAGCAATGAGCTGGGGCGAATCAGCTACATCAGCAGTCGGCGATTGAACCTCGGCCCGATTCGGCACGACGTGAGTTCACTCTACGATCTGGCTCCTCACGACATCTCGATGATCAGTTTCTTGCTGGATGACCAACCTGAGAAAGTCAGTTGCAGCGGGCTTGCTCATGTCAAAACGGGCATCCACGACGTTTGCAATTTGACCATGAAATTCCGAGGCAATCGCATGGGAATCGTTCATGTCAGTTGGTTGGACCCGCGAAAAGAGCGAACCCTGACGGTCGTTGGCGACGAAAAAATGGCTGTCTACGACGACTTGGCGCAAGAGAAAATCAAGATCTACGACAAGGGCGTATCTTTACCACCTGCGACTGGCGACTTTGCCGACTTCCAGATCGCATGCCGCTCGGGTGGCAGCTACAGCCCCTTTGTGCTTGAGAAAGAGCCGCTCAAGGCGGAGTGTGCTGATTTCATTCGCTGCATCGAGGAAGGTAAACGCTCGCTGACTGATGGCGAAAACGGATTACAGGTTGTCGAAGTATTGGAAGCTGCCGACACGTCACTCGCAAACGACGGGGCTCCAATTTCGATTGCAGCCAGTCACGCCAGGATATGAGTCCCATGATAAAGATTCATCCTTCGGCAATTGTCGAAAGCCACCAAATCGGCAGCGGAACCTGCGTATGGGCATTTGCTCACGTCATGGAAGGTGCTGTCCTCGGCAACAACGTGCAGGTTGGCGATCATGCTTTCATTGAAGGTGGAGCCAACGTTGGTAGTAATGTCACGATCAAGAACCAGGTTTGCATCTGGGAGGGCGTCGAGATATCTGACGATGTCTTTATTGGTCCACGGGTAACCTTTACCAATGACAACAATCCACGTTCGCCTCGCATGGCTTCGATGCAAACGCGATATGCCTCGCGAGAAACATGGCTGGCACGCACGCATGTCGGTCGAGGCGTAGCGATCGGCGCTGCGGCTGTTATTTGTCCCGGTATTCGACTTGGCGACTACTGCATGATTGGTGCCGGAGCAGTGGTAACCCGCTCCGTTCCCCCCTTCACATTGGTCGTCGGCAATCCGGCTCGCAGTGCTGGACACGTCTGCAGCTGTGGTCAGCGAATCGCGGAATTTGAGTCGGAATGCGACGCCTGTGGTGAATCAGGACAGACACGCCAGAGACTGGCAATCAAATCGCTGGCTGCCACTACCTAGGACGCGCGCCCCGCTTCATTTTTGAATCAACTCGCTACAGCGAATTGGAATATAGAGAAAGGCAATTGTACCCGATGAAAACACAAGAGAATCTACAGCCGATTCCATTGGTCGATCTGGCAACTCAATCACGAAGTATCCGTGATGAGGTGATCCGGCGCATGACCGATGTGATCGACAACGCCCGCTACATTCTTGGTAGCGAAGTCGCAGAGTTCGAGTCGCTATTTGCGGACTACGCCCAGTCGGCTCATTGCGTTGGACTTGCGAACGGCACTGAAGCCCTGCATATGGCGCTCCGCAGTCTTGACATTGGCGAAGGCGATGAAGTCATTACGGCTGGCAACTCCTTCGCGGCAACGGCCTTTGCCATCCAGTACACGGGCGCCGACACTGTCTTTGTGGATGTGGACCCCGTCGATTTCAACATCGACGTTCAGTTGATCGAAGCGGCGATTACAGAACGCACCAAAGCCATTATCCCAGTCCACCTCTACGGACAACCGGCACGAATGCATGAGGTGCTTGATATTGCCCGACGCCACGGCTTGAAGGTGGTCGAGGATGCGGCTCAGGCGCATGGAGCCGAACTTGATGGTAAACGCTGCGGCTCGTTCGGCGACATCGGCTGCTTCAGCTTCTACCCCGGAAAGAACCTGGGCGCTTTTGGGGACGGTGGAGCCGCAACCACTTCCAGCGAAGCATTGGATGAACGACTAAAGCTGTATCGCAACTACGGACAGCGCGTGAAGAATCGTCACGATCTGCTCGGATACAATTGTCGCCTGGATACGATCCAAGCCTGTGTACTTCTGACCAAACTTAACTATATCGAAGAGTGGACGGAACAGCGGCGTCAGGTGGCTCGCTGGTATGGCGAATGCTTGGCAAATACCGACCTGATCCTACCGCAAGAACGTGACGATGTTCGACATGTTTATCACCTTTACGTCGTACGACATCCAGAACGCGACGCTTTGATCCAACACCTTGCCGACAACGGCGTCCACGCCGGAGTTCATTATCCGAATGTACTGTCGACGGCTCAGCCATTTTCTGAAGCCATCACGTTGCCGCTCGATCTGCCGGTATGTACGCAATTGGCAAGCGAAATCGTTTCTCTCCCGATGTATCCGGAAATGAAACGAGAACACGTTGAACGAGTCGCCGATGCCGTGAATTCATTTAGTGGCGCAAGCATCAAGAGTTAAGTGAACCAAAGTCCTTTGGTTCGACCAGTATCGAAAGCAATACGAGAACATGATCCGCAATCATTATCCTGAAAACGACCAGAACGTTGAATCAAGTATCTCCATTCTTGATTTGATCGAGCCGATCTTTGCTCAGAAATGGTTCATTACGAAGTTCCTTCTGGGCTGTCTATTTGCAGGTTGGCTGCTCCTTTTAGTATGCCCAAGAACGTATCAGTCGGAGGCCAAGTTGCTGCTCCGAGTTGGACGAGAGAGTGTAGCGCTTGATCCGACAGCCACGACAAGTCAGACGATGACGCTGCAGAAGACGCAGGAAGAGGAAGTCAATTCTGCGTTAGAAGTCATGAAAAGTCGCTTTGTCGCTGAGGAAATTGTCCGAGAAATCGGTGCGGCGAATGTTCTGAATGGTTCGTTTCCTGGCAAAGGCAAGCCCTCCGGTTTAGAAGCGTTGGCTTCGGACATCAAATCGAAGTTGTCCGAAGGCGTCTACCAAACATTGCTTTTCGTGGGCTTGAAGGACGAGCTGAGCGAAGAGGAACTCGCCGTAATGAAGATAGAAAAGTCGCTCAATGTAAGTTCGGCTAAGAAATCAACGGTCTTGCACGTTGCGGCTTCTTCCAAATCTCCTGAGATAGCAAAAGCCATCGTGGAAACGGCGAACAAAGTGTTTCTTGAACAGCACTTGAGTTTGTCCAGCCCCGCCGGGTCTCAGGAGTTCTTCAACTCCGAAGTCGATTCGGCTCGATCGAAACTGTCGCGGCTTCAGAACGAGCGTCGCGAAACGCTGCAAAAGCTTTCGATCGCCTCAATCGAGTCAAAACGAGTCGCGCTGAGTTCGCGAATTTCCAGAATCGAGTCGGAGATTCTGACGACTTCGGCAGAATTGCAGCAAGCCGAATCTGAAATCGAAGACTTGGTCGCCAAGATCGCCGACTCCAAGGACGAGATCATTGCTCAAAAATCGGAGTTATCCGATCCGACTTGGAGCGGGATGCGCGCCCGACTTTACGAGCTGGAGATCGAAGAACGATCGCAAAGCAGCATGCTCAAAGAAGACCATCCCAGACTGATCGCCATACGAAATCAGCTTGAGGACACCAGGATGATTCTGAGCACGATGCAAAGCGAACGGGTCAATGAAAACATGACCCCGAACCCAGCCAAGCTTCGCATGCAGGAAAAACTACAAGTCCTGCAAACCAAGGTCGTGGGTTTCAAGGCAATGCTGGCCGCAAAGACGGAACAGCATGATACGGTCCAACGCGAAATTAAGGATCTGTTGAAGTATGAACTCGATCTGGATCATATCGAACGTCAAATTGGCGTGGCGTCGAACAGCCTGGCTTTACTCAGCGGAAAGAAGGAAGAAGCACGCGTGATTGACCAGCTGCGTCGCCAAAGCATCAGCAACATCAGTGTTGTTCAACCCGCGACTTATATCGAACGCCCACAATTTCCGCCGAAGAAGCCACTGGCTGCACTGTTTCTGCTGGCCGGTTTGGGCGGTGGTGTTGCATTGGCATTGCTTAAAGAAAGCACTTCAACTCGACTGCGTACCAGTCTCCACGTAACGCGACAAACCAATTACCCCGTCGTGTCAGTGATTCCAGCGAGTCGACGTAAGAGCGTAAAGAGCTTTGTAGACGGCGAACTGGGCGAGGGCATGCGAAAGACCTCACGACAAGTGTTTCGCGATATCATTGGGTCAAGCCTCGCGAATAGTAACCAGTCGATGCATGCCGAGGCGATCGGAGTCGTCGGTGTCAACGACGGTTGTGGGGCAAGCACGATTGCTTCCGCGTTAGCCATGGGTGGGGCAGAAGGCGGTATGAGCACCGTACTCCTGGATGGCGATAGTGAACTTCGCACCATCGAAGACGCGTTCGTGACTAACGGAGCGCTCGGGCTAACCGAGCTGTCCAAGCAGAACAGCGAGTATGATGATGTCCACGCCGCCTTGGTATCCGATTCGCTGCGTGTGATTCCATTCTCAGGTCGCGCGACTCGTGCCAACGTCGGAGAACTTGACGAACATGCGACTTCGTCGCTTCTCGGTAGCCTCCGTCGTAGAAACGGGCTAGTAGTGATGGACTTGCCGTCAGGCGATCGCCCTCAACAACTGCTGTCGCTCGTTGACCACCTCGATCAAGTTGTCGTTGTCATTGAATCCGAACATACGGATTCCGAGTCCGCGCAGCGATTGCTCCAGCATCTCGAGCAGCGAAAGATTCCCATTCTTGGAATTGTCGTCAACAAGCGGCGCAAACACCTACCATCCTTCGTGTCAGGATTGTTGAGTTAACCAGCACCAGAAACATTTTTCCCGATTGATTTGACTATCCGTGGCAACGATCTCCTCCCAATTATCGAATTCCCCTGCGATACCGCTTTGCGCCAGTGCCGGAGCCGGAGCCCGGCTCGCTTGGCATGAACGTGCCGCTCTGTTCATCGGGATTTGGGAGATCCTGCTGCAAATCGACACGTACCTCATGTTTCACGAACAGGATTCAGATCTCGGAGCCGTGGGCGGTATCAACATTTCCGTGACTACCGTCTGCTTTGGCTACCTGTTTCTTGTGAAATCGCTACGTGCCGCATCACTGCAATCGCAACCCGACTTTCGGCATATGGTGACGAACATTCCGATGCTGATTTACATCGCCACCGTCGCCTTGAGCGCCCTGGTCGCCACCGTCTATGCGTTAACCTTTTTCGAAGTTGCTTTGCTGGTTCAGGCTTATGCCTTGTTTTTTTACATCGCGAACTGCATCCACAATGAAGAGGATCTCGAATTCGGCCTCACGACGCTTGCCACCGCGCTTGGATTCCAAGGCGTCGTAATGATCGTTCTGGACCTTATTGGTACACCTGGTGAGAGTTTTCAATTCGGACCAATTACCGCAAGTGTGTGGGAAGACGGGCGACCAGCCGGGACCGTGCATTCAGCCGTCGTTATCGGCAGTATGATGGCTATCATGTGGCTGCCGACAGTTGCATTGGCACTAACAGCCCGCAAGCGACTCACACGACACATTGCAATTCTCTGCAGTGCCCTGGGAATGCTGGGTATTTTGCTGAGCGAATCTCGCGGCGCCGTGTTGTCAATCATTCTTGGTTCCGCCATCTTTGGTTCGTACCTGTGGTCACGTCGATGGCTGCCCAAATACACATTCGCGTTCCTTTTCGTGATTGGGCTCATCAGCCTTTATCCTCTTTCCCAGTTGGTTTTGAAACGAGTCGTTGGTGATGATGGTGACTCGGCTTCGGCTCGAAAGCATCTCACGTTGATCGCCGTCGATACAATCGCCAAGGCGCCCATCGTCGGGCATGGTGCAGGCAACTGCCATATCGCTTGCAAAGAGTCAGCCGACAATCAGAACTTTCGTTCCGAATGGTACTACACGGTGCATAGCAAGTTTCTGGTCGTATGGGTCGAGACCGGAATCGTTGGGATCGTATCATTCTTTGGCGTCCTCTACTCCGTCTGGTGGTTTGCCAGATCCGCATGGATTCGTAACGCCAATCGGTTGTATGCCACTGTGGGAGTCGCCGTATTAGCTGCCGTCATCGGGCAAATGTTGCACATGGCCGTCGACATTTTTAACTCGCGAACGCAAGTTCAGATGCTGTGGTTGATGATCGGATTCGCCGCTGCAAGCTATCGACTGTCCATTCTGAAAATCAAGCAGCAGGGTTCAATCCATGTCCGTTGATGCTCTGCTACGAGTCTCGCGAAACACCGCCTTTTTGGCCGCGGGTACCGTCGCCCGAATGGTCGCCAGTTTTGCATTTGCGATCTACTGCGCATCGTTGCTAGGCGTAGAAGGGTTTGGCAAATTCTCGATTGCCATCTTTTACTTTGAGCTTTTTGTCAGTCTGGCGGGTACCGCGGTCGGCATCCTGCTGACCCGTGAGCTGGCTCAGAATCCCGATCGCATACGTTCATTGCTGGCTTCTTCGTTCACGCTATCCACCCTGCTTTGCCTGCTGTCGCCACTCTTGATGATTCCGCTGGGTATTCAGTTCAATTATTCTCCCGACACCATCCAGGCGATGGGAGTAGGTTGCCTCGCGTTGATACCTGCAACTTTGTCAGTCGTCATGGAAGCCGTTTTTGTCTCTGATCAACGAGCCGAGTACGTGACGGCTGGCACCGCAATTGAAAGCCTGTTGCGCATTGGCATTTCCTTCCTCGTTTTGTCACTCGGGGCGTCGTTTGTCGCCGTCATTTGGGTGCTGGCTCTGTCTCGAGTACTGCTCCTGCTTATCTACATTTTCAATGCCAACAGGCTTGGTCGATTTGGATTGTCGTTCCATTGGGCGGATTTTAAATCGTTCCTTGGGGATTGGAGAGTCTTTGCCGCCGAGAACTGGATGGCGACAATCTACACCAGTCTCGATGTGCTTATCCTTTCCTACGTCGTGGGCGAAATCTCTGTGGGGCTGTACTGTGCGGCTTGGAAACTCGTTCGCTTGGGAACCGTCTTCGCTAAGAGCTATACAACGGCTGTGTTCCCAGTCATGTCCAAACTGTTTGGCGATGAAGACGCGCGGTTTGGCATGCTCTATCGACAAACAATTCGCGTCATGTCCATCGGTGCTATTCCGGCTGCAGTCGTTGTGGGAGTATTGGCTGATCGCATCATGGCGTTGCTATTCAATGACGAATATACCGCCGCGATTCCCATTTTACGTGTGCTGATCTGGGTCATGCTTCCTGAGTTCCTCAACCCATTTCTCAGTCACGCCTTATTCGCGCAGGGTGAGCAGGGCAAATCAATGCGGGTCGCAGCGGTCAGCCTGACCTTCAATGCGATCGCGACTCTTGCACTTGTCCATAACTATGGGGCTACGGGAGCCGCACTGGGAACCGTGGGCAGTGGATTGCTTGCAACTGGTTGTTACATGCTCTACTTGCTGACCCGGAACGAAATTCAGGTGGTGATGCAGAATGTGGCTCGAATTACCCTGGCTTCCATCGGTGTCGGATTCCTCCTTTACAACCTGCAAC
>CAYYHV010000221.1:361-3987 GCA_964471695.1 uncultured Pirellulaceae bacterium | reverse complement strand
TGGTACCGCAGGGGTGCTTACGTATTTGCTGCTACTAATCCTGTTCCAAGGCATTCGCTGGGACGAGCTGTTGCGTATCAAAACGGTAATTTTCCAGCCGAGGGTTTCATGACCGACCATTCAAACCAAAACCAGCCTCATTCCGCCAAAGTCCGCATCGGCATGATCGGCTGCGGAGCGATCGCTGAATGTTACCACTTGCCCGCTCTGCAGAAACACGACGCAACGCGGTCAGCCACGGTACTCGTCGATCCGAACGAATCCCGCACTGCGACCCTCGCCAGCTCGTTCGACGTTGCGGCAACCGCCGCGGACTACCGTGAAGTCGTCGACAATGTGGATGGCGTGATCGTTGCGACTCCTCCACACACACATTTTGCAATTTCGGATTTTTTCCTTCAGCGTGGTGTCCACGTCCTTTGCGAAAAGCCACTCACAGAAGACTATGATCAAGCGAAGAAACTTGTAGCCGCCGCCGAACAGAACAACGTCTTTCTAGCCGTCAATCAGACGCGCCGATTCTTCCCGTCGTACACGACAATTCGCGACTTGATCAAACAAGGCGTTTTTGGCGAGCTCCAGTCGATTCGCTACCACGACGGCGTCGAGTTCGATTGGCCTGCTGCTTCGCCTCACCATTTCCGCCCTGACGCGCGCGGGACGTGGTCCGATACTGGTGTCCACATTCTTGACACGATCGTTTACTGGATGGGCGGGGGCGCTCTGGATTTGGTCCAATCACAGAATGACGCCTCGGGCGGGCCGGAAGCCTTGGCCACCGTTCAATTGCAAAAAGGAAGCTGCCAAGTCGAAATCAAAGTCAGTCGACTTGGTCGATTGATGAATGGTTTCGAAATCGTTGGAACCCAAGCCTCGCTCGCATCGGACGCAGAGGGTTGGTCGAGTGTTACCGTGAATTTTCGCGACGGCCGCAAGCAGCGGATACGCTCCGACGCATCACGTTTCGCGAAGTACACGGACTTTGCACATCCGCTGATCGAAAACTTCGTTGCATGTATTCAAGGTACCGCCCAACCGACCGTGTCGGGGCGCAGCGTCCTGCCAACCATCCAACTTCTCGAACAAGCCTATGAAGAAGCCGGGCATTATACGATGCCTTGGAATGAACACTGGGAGTCGTGTCATGTCTAATTATCCGCAACGCATACTTGTCACCGGAGCTTCCGGGTTTGTCGGCGGTCGCATCGTCGAGGCGCTGACGATCACCGGCAAGGCTCAGCCCGTTGGGACGATTCGCCATTGGACTCGCGCCGCCCGCCCCGGTCGGCTGGGCACCGAAGTCGTCGTGTGTGACATCGAAAACTCCGAAGATGTGGCACGCGCCGTTGAGGGGGTCGACGCCATCGTCCATTGTGCTTACACCGATTCCCACTCGTCGATTGTCGGCGGAACGAAAAATCTTCTACACGCGGCTCAATCAGCCGGAGTTGAGCGTTTTATTTTTCTCAGCTCAGCTGAAGTCTATGACACCAACACCATCGGTCAGGTGAACGAAGAGTCGCCGACTTTGCCGGAAGATGGCAAAGTCTACAAGAACTGGAAGATCGAAGCCGAGTCGTTATGTCGCGAATTCCACGACAAACTGGGCGTCACCATTTTGCGACCGTCATTGATTTACGGACCGTTCGGCCAGTCCTGGTCGATCGACATTGCCAAACGGCTGCAATCAGGAAAGTGGGGGTTGTTCGAGGGGCGTGATGGAGTCGCCAACCTGGTCTATGTCGATGATCTCGTGCGACTGATTCTTCACTGTCTTGGCGATGATCGTGCGTGCGGCCAAACTTTCAACATCAATGGCCCTCACCCTCCGACTTGGAATGAATATTTCGAAGTCTTCAACGATACGTTGGGACTGCCAAAACTCGAACACGTCTCGGTGGCACGATCGGGCATGCGAACTCGCATGATGGACGCTGTTGGTAGCGTGGCGGATATGATCCTCAGCCGTTTTGAGGATCAGTTGATGGAGATCTATCTCAAGGGCGGTTTGGCCAGTCGCATTATGAAGAGGATCAAAGGTGAACTGGATGCGACACCCACCGGCACCGAACTCAACGATTTATATCAGCGACAGTTTGTTCTCAACACCGACAAAGCCAAAGACATGCTTGGCTTCGAGTCGCAGGTTGGACTCAATCACGGCTTGGCGTTGACGGCGAAGTGGCTTGAGCTTCATGAACTGTTGACGGTACCGCTCCCCAGGGAAGCGGAACCATCAGCGCCGCAACGCGAAGAGGTCGCCGCGTTATGAGAATTGCCTGGATCACTTACGATTTTGAAGAGTACTCGGCATTGCACGTCAATGCGATGGCACAGAACCATGATGTTCTCCTTGTGATGCCACAGCGTGAAGAAGGTCAACCACCCTACTACGTTAAAGATGAAGTCGAACACTACGCTTTTGACAAACCCAGGTTGCGACAGCCACTTCGACAATTCCAGTCGGTTCGCAGCATTCTGAATCGCGTCAATGCATTTCGACCCGATGTCGTTCATTTCCAACAGGGGCACCTCTGGTTCAACTTTGTGCTCAAGCGTCTAAGGAAATATCCGCTCGTAGTTACGGTCCACGACCCTCGCCACCACGCTGGCGATTCAGTTTCCCAGAAGACTCCGCAATGGGTGATCGATCATGGATTTCGGCAAGCCGACCATGTGATTGTGCACGGTCGCCAGCTTGCGCCTCAAGTTGAAGAATTCTTCGGTTTCCCGCCGGAGAAAATCCACGTCATCCCGCATGTTGCCATGGGCCAACCGACAGACCCGGGAACAGATATCGCGGAAGAGCCCAAAACAGTTTTGTTCTTCGGCCGAATCTGGGACTACAAAGGCCTGGACTATCTCATTCGGGCGCAGCCTCTCATCAATCAGGCAATCCCTGAGGCTCGCATCATCATTGGTGGCCAGGGCGATGATTTCGACAAGTACCAGACAATGATGGCTGATCCTGATCGCTTTGAAATTCATAATCGGTGGATCAGCGACGAGGAACGGGCCACGATGTTCGAGCGAGCCAGCTTGGTTGTGCTGCCCTATATCGAGGCGACGCAAAGCGGCGTGATCCCCGTCGCCTACACCTATGGCAAACCAGTCGTTGCGACTCGTGTCGGCGCATTGGAGGAAAGCGTGGATCACGAGTCAACTGGATTATTGGTACCGCCTCGCAATGTCGAGCAACTCGCCAAAGCCATCATTCGGCTGTTGGAGAATGACGACTTGCGGCATGCAATGGGCGCTGCAGCCAAACTTAAACTTGAACGTGAATTGTCTCCTCAAGTTGTCGCTTCCCAAACCGTCGAAGCCTATCGCGCGGCAATGAAAAGTCGTGGCCTCAATGAATCGGTCAGCCCGGAACTCGCAGGAGTCGCATCATGATAACTTCCGTCAACGATGATCAGATTATTCGTGTGCTTGCGATTTCGCCAGAACTTCCCAGTGAGACGCGCCCCGGCAGCAATGCCCCACTGCTCCGCCAGATTGAATCACTCCGTGAAGCAGGAGTCGAAGTCGATGTGATCGACATGCGCGGCGTTCCGATGCTCAAATACCTGCTGTCGCTACCCCGCATGTGGAGCAAACTTGGCAAGGTCGATTTGGTCCACGGG
>CAYYHV010000221.1:0-351 GCA_964471695.1 uncultured Pirellulaceae bacterium | reverse complement strand
GCTCGCACGAATGCAATGGTCAAAACCGCTCGTCATTTCGTTTATGGGGGACGATTTACTCGGCGAACCGAACGATCGTGGCGGATTGACGCGCTTCAGTCGATTCATGACGCGAGCCAACGTCATCCTGGGACGCTTCGCACGCCGAGTCATCGTCAAGAGCCCCGAGATGGCCGATGTTCTGGCTCCGACGCAGTCGTTTGTTATTCCCAACGGAGTCAACATTGCAGCATTCCAACCTATGCCGATGCACGACGCTCGTGAACGTTTGGGATGGGACCTGGATCACCGCATCATCCTCTTTCCGGGTGACCCCGAGAATCCTCGCAAAGGATTCGCGCTGGCTTCCGC
>CAYYHV010000220.1:0-12669 GCA_964471695.1 uncultured Pirellulaceae bacterium | reverse complement strand
GTTCCGATGTGGTTGTGATGGACATGATGCCCGGTCGTCAACTCGATGAGGCGGGATTATCCACACCGGCTGAAGTGCTTATTTTCGAAAATGGGGGCATGCGAATAATTCGAAGTGACGAATCTTCCGATGAAATCGCTCGCTTTTTCCCGATCAAGCGACCATAGCGACTTCGCCTACTGTTCCGTGTTTTGTCCTGCGGATATATTCGTCGCTGGACATGAAACAATGTGTCACGGTTCCAGAGCCGTGATGCAGATTAAACGCGACGGAACAAAACCAATGGCTGAAACGGCTCTCGACCTACGATCTTTCATTCGAGACATCCCTGACTTCCCCAAGGAAGGAATTCTCTTTCGAGACATTACCCCGTTGCTGGCTTCGCCGGCAGCGTTTCGAGAATCGATTCGGCAATTCGCTGAATACTTCAAAGACGACAAAGTCGACGTCATAGTGGCTGCGGAAGCCCGCGGTTTCATCTTTGCGGCTCAATTGGCGCTGGAACTCGACGTGGCTTTTGTTCCCATTCGCAAGCCGGGTAAACTGCCATCCGACACCAACTCCTTCGATTATGAACTGGAGTATGGTACCGACACCCTCGAGATGCATAAGGACGGCGTCACTAAAGGACAGCGAGTCCTCGTTATGGATGACTTGCTGGCCACCGGCGGCACGATCAACGCGTGCTGCAAACTCGTTGAAAAAGCCGGCGCCGAAGTTGTCGCATGTTCGTTCCTGATCGAGCTCAAAGCCTTGGATGGCGCGGCGAAGATTGGCGATCACCGAATCGTCAGCCTGATCGAATATTGATCGCCGCAATCTCTGCCTTCTCCGGTTTGGATCGCCTTTCGATCCATCCTGGGATAACGGAGTTGGTTTGACCTATCCGCGCAACGACTTTTCAAACTTCGCCCACTGTTTTTCCAGCCGCTGAGGTGACACAGTGACGCTGGTCCCAAGCGGTTGAGCGAAGCAGGATACGCGATACTCTTCCAACATCCACCGATAAGTCGTCAATTCCTCGCTGGCTCGTCCCTCCGCTTCCAATCGCTCCAATTCGCTACGAAACCGATCCCACCCAAACCCGATCTCGTGGGTGTACTCTCGGTCCTTTTCCAGCGAGCCGCTCGACAATCGTTCCATCCGATAAGCGATTGCTCTCAGGTAACGAGGATATTCTGTCAGCCACATCCATGGCGTTTCCAACATAAAACCATCGGCGAATAACGATTTGATCTGTTGCTTCACATCTCCGGTCGCATGTTGCCATTTCACCGACTTGTACTCTTCGCATGCCAAACGCGCCTTCTGATAGGCTTCAAAAATCTTCGGAAGCAGTTTGGCGACATCCTGAGTCGCTATCCCGATTCGTTCTGTCGCATTCTCCATACGAATTCCAAACTCCTCGGCGCTACGTGGCAGTTTTTCACGAGAACGAAAAAATGCCCGATCTGAGATCAAGTCACGGGCGGCTTCCGTCAACTCTTCGCGTCCAATGACTGGAGCCGCCAGGATGCAAGTCGACTTGAATTCCGGCAACCAACTGACCTGAGAGCGCAGGGCTTTGCGATGTTTGATCGTGTAGAGTCGTCGAATACCCGCCCGCGATTTGCGACGCGACAGTTCCGCCGAATTCAGCAATCGAAGATTGACCGATTCTCCCTGGTCCACGACGGTAGGAAAAGCCGCGATCTCAATACCGCTGCGAACGATCGCAATCTTCTTGGGCAACTCCTCAAAGTCCCATTCGACGATCCCATCACGGTTCCAATCGCCCTGCGCTTCATCAACCACTTCGGCTGTCGCAGCCACATTCAGTTTTGTTCGCAACTCAGAGATATCGCGACCCTCAGCCACTTTGTTGCCTTCCGCATCGACGACTCGAATATTCATCCGCAGGTGAGGCGCCAACTTCTCCATCCGCAATACGTCTTGTGTAATCGGCTCGCCGGCGATGTCCGACATCAAATTGGTGACTTGTTGCATGAAATCACCACGTCCATGCTCCAACTTCTCAGCAATCTGCCTGGCCCGATCAGGAGCCGGAATCAATCCGCGACGAATGGACTTGGGGAGGCTGCGGATCATGGCGATAATCTTCTCTTCAATCAAACCCGGCGCAACCCACTCCGTGTGCCCGGACTCCAATTGAGCCAACCCATCTTGCGGCACCGTCATGGTCATACCATCGTGCTCTTCGCCCGGGGCGAATTCGTACTCCACAGGCAATCGCAACGATCCCACTGCGACTTCGTCAGGAAACTCTTCGGCGGATTCCTCTTTCAATTCCGGAAGCAAGTCCGATACCTGCATGCGAATTAGTTTGCGATTCTCCGGCGACGACTTAACCCACTTGCGCAGGGAAGCCAGATCGTAGACTTCGACCGGCAAACGCTCGTTGTAAAAACGGTAAAGCATATACTCATCAACGAGGAAATCGCCTCGGCGCGTCTTGGCGGCGAGTTGCGTACACTCTTCAATAATCGCTTCGTTATGCACGTAGAACTTGTCGCTACAATCGACGGTTCGCTTCGAAAGCCCTTCAGCGACAAATACTTCACTGGCAACCTCCGGGTCAATTGGACCGTAGGCTACACGTCGTCGCTGCACGACCGGCAGTCCAAACAGCGTCACCGACTCCCAAGCCATCACTCGACCGCTCTTACGATGCCAATGGGGATCGTTGTAATTCCGCTTCACAACGTGATCTGCCAGCGGTTCAATCCACTCGGGTTTAATTCCACCAACCGTGCGGCCGTAGCGGCGTCGCGTTTCAATCAACTCCTCGATGAGGCACCACTTGGGCTTTGTGGCGAATAACCCCGAACCCGGCCATAAGAAAAACTTGATGCCGCCGGCTCCCGTATACTCATGGTCGGCTGAGCGATACGCAACACCAGAAAGAAAGCCCGTCAACAGAGACTGATGAATCGCATCATAGTCGTCTTTGCGCTTGTGGGGCTTTAAACGAGTCGATGTGACGAGTTGCAACAATTGGCGATGAACTTCCATCCACTCACGCATTCGATTGAACGACAGAAAATTCTGCAAGCAGGCTCGGCGCAGTCGACTGTGGGACAAGTCTTCTTTGAGTTTATGGAAAAAGTCCCACAGCTTGAGATAGCTTAAAAAGTCGGAACGCTCGTCGACAAATTGTTCATGTTTCGTATCTGCTTGTTCCTGCTTGTCGTGCGGTCGCTCCCTGGGGTCTTGGATCTCCAAAGCAGCCGCAATAATCAGCACCTCTGCGAGACAGTTGAATTCGTCCGCAGCCAGAATAATTCGGGCAATGCGTGGATCGACCGGGAAGCGACTGAGACGCCTCCCTAATTCCGTCAGCCGCTTGTCGCCATCGACAGCACCCAACTCGAATAGGGTGCGATAGCCTTCGCGTATCGACTCCGGCCGCGGCGGATCAATAAATGGAAACTCCTCAACGCGTCCCAGATTCAGCGACTTGGCCTGTAAAATCACCGAAGCGAGATTGGTACGCTGAATCTCGGGCGTCGTAAACTCGCTGCGGGAAAGGTAATCGTCTTCATCAAACAGTCGAATACAAATCCCATCCGCGACTCGACCACACCGTCCCTTTCGCTGATCGGCCGACGCACGCGACACGGCTTCGATCGGTAAACGCTGAACCTTGGACCTCGGCGAATAGCGACTGATGCGCGCCGTGCCGGTATCAATAACATAGCGAATCCCCGGCACCGTGAGCGACGATTCGGCGACGTTGGTCGCGAGCACGATGCGCCGCTTGTCAGAGTGCTTGAAGACTTTGTTTTGTTCAGCCGACGACAGTCGCGCATAGAGCGGCAGGACTTCTGTTGTGTCACTGCCGGGCCATTTTTCGGCACGCAGTCGCTTTGCGGTCTCGCGAATATCGCGTTCCGTCGGCAGGAAGATCAAAATGTGCCCGCGATCGATGGCAGCCAACTCATGCACCGCGTTGACGATGCCCTGAATCTCCTTAATTTCGTCGTACTCGTCCTGCCCATCCTTCTCAACCAACAATGGGCGATACCGAACCTCTACAGGAAACGTCCGGCCCGAGACTTCGATGATGGGAGCTGGGTTCTCTTCGCTGCCAAAATGTTCCGCAAACCGGTCCGCGTCAATCGTGGCCGAAGTAATGATGACTCGCAATTCCGGTCGCTTTGGTAGCAACTGGTGGAGAAACCCCAACAGAAAGTCGATGTTCAGCGAGCGTTCGTGGGCTTCGTCAATAATCAGCACTTCATACTGCTCAAGAAAACGGTCGCCCTGAGTCTCAGCCAACAGAATCCCATCCGTCATCAACTTGATGAAGGTGTCTGGTCGAGTCTTATCCGTAAAGCGAATCTTGAACCCAACGGCTTCACCGACGGTCGTTTTCAATTCTTCTGCCAATCGATTCGCAATCGTTCGGGCCGCAATACGGCGAGGCTGCGTATGCCCAATCATGCCGTGCGTGCCAAAGCCAGCATCGAGGCAAAGCTTGGGAAGTTGAGTCGATTTGCCCGAGCCGGTTTCGCCGCAAATAACTACGACTTGGTTCTCACGAATCGTGCTGACGATCTCTTCACGATGAGAGAGAATCGGCAAGTCGATATCAAAATCGACGACTGGCCGCTTCTGGTTCCGCATCTCGGCAATGGCGGTTGATTGCTCCAACCGCCGGTGGAACTCCTCCCGCCGTTGCTCAGCCGTTTGGGGTTGCCGCCCACCTTTACCTCGACGCGCCGGTTTAAGAAGCGAACGCAACCGATGGCGGTCGCGTAGCATGGCATGGCTGATCTTGGCTTCGAGCTCCGATTCGGACATGGACAATACATTCGCGAGTATGGTGGCCTGCGATTTTCGCATCGACCGGTATTCGGGATACCTACGAGTCGTGCGGCTACAGAAGAGGACCGATCCACTCGAAAAAGGTTCTTGGTTCTTCCCAAGATAGCCGGGGAAGGTTGTTGATGAAACGCCGAAGCAACGTGTTCGCAAAAATGAAAACGAACGGTTCAGTGTGGCTGGGCTCGTGTCACTCAATCACTTGGGAGGAAGGCAGCTTGGATTCGTCAAAATTCCCCACTTTGGCTTATAGGGCGGCAACAAAGCCCTGAGGAACAATTGGGAGCGGCAATGCGCTAGCCGTCATGGCATTGCACTGGTCTCTTCGTCGGCTTTCGAAGGAGCATCCAGCCTGACACCCCCAGCCGCTGAGCTAACCGGCATCTGCATTGCCATGGTTCGCGAGCGATTAACGCTCGAGGAAGAAGAATTCTGTTCCCGAAGTTTCCCACGATGTGTTTTCCTGGACGTCGCGCAACGTAAAGTACTGCCGTTCACCGTCGTCGTAACCGTCCCAAATGAGAGCTTCGCCGGACGTGAGATATAAGTTGCGATCGACATTTTGCTGCTGCACGATCGTATCGCTGGAAAGAATCCCAGCGACTCGATTAAATCCGAACACATTCCCAACGATGACATTGTCGACATCGCTATCGCGAGAAATCTTAATCCCACAACCTTGCCTTCGTTCCGTTGCCCCAACTCCATTAGACAAGAACAGGTTCCTGGCAATATGATTGCCCGGACTGTCGGTCAAGTTGAGACCAGCACCCATATTCTGAGCTGAACGATTGTTGACTACTGAAGCGGTGGCGCCGTCTTGAAGAAAATCCAGAATTATTCCATTGCCGTCGATTCCGGTAAGGTCAATCTGCCTGGAGACTCTATTGCCAACCACTACGTTGTCATCGCCAACATCATTCAAGCTGATTCCAGAACTACCGGGAAACTCCATCGTTTCCGAGTAGTATCCGCCGTCCCTGACCGTATTCCAAGCGACGGTTGAATTCGATGTACCTCCCTGCAATGAAATGTGGGAGCGACCGTTCAAGAATATCCGGTTGAGCCGGATCAAAATATTGCGAGCCCCGGCTCGAATATCAATTCCGTTATCCAGGCATTGCTCGATCGTGTTGTACGTAATCTGCCCTTCGTTGAGAGATGGTACGTCATTGTCGCTTAAACCAAAGGTAAAGATTCCGTTGACGCACTCTGAAATTCGATTGTCGAATATCTTAACGTGCTTTGCACCGCGACACTGAATCCCCGCGAAGTAACCGCTGACAACGTTCTGACTAACAATGATGCTTTGGCAATTCTCAATATCAATGCCAATGTCAAAACCAAGATCATTGACAAGCTGAAAGTAAGTTGAGTACTCGCGTTCAATCTGATCTCGCCGTGTCTCAAAGTCGGCGGTAAAGTCAGGTCGAGGCAGCTTGGGGTCGATATCGCGTACGATCGTTGGCATCGGCTGCCAATCTTCTACGGAATCAAAATCAAGGCCCGTAACTCGAAAGCCTTTGACAACAACGTTGGAACATTGCTTCAGAAAAAAACTACCTACGACAGGCCGTGCCTGAGTACGAGCACGAATTATCAGGGGCCGTTTGGCCGTGCCCGAGTTCAAGACGGGAATCACGCCTGGCCCAAAGCCAGTGTCCTCGTTGCGATAATCGCCGGGACCGACAAAGACAATATCTCCCGGCTCGGCAAGCGAAACTGCGAACCCGATCGAGCGTAGCGGATCATCCCGCGTTCCAACGTTATCGTCTGAAGCGGATTTGGATTGCGCCACGTAGATCCCTCGCGCCTCTGTCGGCAAGGCCGGAGTCACGATGAACGCAACGAGCAGGATAAGAACAACTTTCATGCGTAACACCTGTTTGACCCCATCACTGTGCAGAACCACTCTACGAAAATCTTATTACGGGCAATTCAGCCATGCCAGTTACGGGCCAAGAAAATCCATTCCCCTACCTCTCACTATAAGTATGCGAGACGCCAATCGGGGTAATGTGTGCGAAGCCGCCAGCAAGAGTGTGCGATATTTCACGCATATTCTGTCGCTTCGGCCGACAGCATCCGACCAAGCCGTGCTCCAAGGGTTGCTCGACTGGACCAGAAGTTATTTATTGCCGAGCGAAAAGGAAATGGGATGTCCGCCCCATGCGGCTCGATGCGACGCCGTAAAATGAAATAGAGAGCCACGAATCCACAAAGGCCAACGAGCGCCTTTTCTATTGGCCTTGTGACTCTCTACTTTCGCAAGAAGATTCCATCGCTGGCAACATCTCCTGTTAAGCGGGAGCGCCACCATTTAGCGGGGCTTCGCACGCTTTCCACGAGAACTGCCGAAACGAGTACCGAGAAACAACAGCTCGGATTGCGCGAAAAACAGCCCAATTCGATGCGGTTACGAAAACGGCACCACTGACAGCAATAAAGAGGTAAGAAATCTCCATCGCGAACAGGAACAAGAGCGCATTGAAAATCACAAGGATTGGCAAATAGACTCCCACGAGTGCCAAGCGTCTTCCGATCAACATGCCATCTGAATCTTCGATTTTCGCCAGGGCCATCCAGCCTGCGATTGGAGCAAGCAAACAGGGAACCGCAAGAACAAGAATCAAAAACTGAAAGATTGGTATTTGGAATCCAATCAAGACCAGCAAGAAAATAATTGGCGTAGTCGCAGCAAATAGTGCTAACTTCGATAGCCGCTTGCGAGGCTTCAACTCGACTGGTTCCTCAATAGGTATCGCACGCTCACCCGCATAACGTTCCGGGGCATCTAGCCCACGCATCAGTTCCTGAAAATCCTCATCGCTCGATTCCGCAGTCAGTCGACTTGTACACATCTCGTCAATTTGCCCTTCGACCATTTCCATGATCGACAGCCGACTGGCTCGCCCCACATTGGTATCCATCATGACTCGCTCGATGGTATCGAGGTAGGCTTCGATTTGATCACGCCAAGCGTCCGGAATGATCCGCTTTCCGTCGTTCATCATTGGTCCCCTGAGCTGTTTTCGGGTTGGAGTAAATGGTTGATAGAACGTGACATCGATTGCCATTCGGCTGCGAGTTGACCGAGTCGCGTTCGTCCTAGCTGCGTCAATTCGTAGTAGCGTCGCTGCGGTCCCGATTCTGACGGCGCCATGCGAGATTTGACTAACCCGTTCTGGGCCATTCTTGCCAACACCGGATAGATCGTGCTCTCGCTGAAGGACAGACCCTCAATTCGGTCGAGTACCTGCAAAAGTTGATACCCGTAGGCTTCGCCTTCATTTAGCAGAGCCGCCAACAGAGCAAGCTCGACTAATCCCTTACGAAGCTGGGATTTCCATTTCTGCATGGTTTTCCTTTGGTTCCACATTTGCCAGCTACTACGCAATGCATAGTAGCGGTCAGGAAAAGCAAAGTCAATTCGTTTCCAATAAGTCGCTGTGGTGAGCGACATACCAATAAGTCAAATCGTATCGGTATATATAACGGGCGCCCGTCGACTTTGTAGGGCGGGCGGAATACCATGGTAACGTTCGAAAATCCTCTGACTCCCGCGGCAGCATGAAGCGAATTTTCTTTTGGTTGATTCTGATCGGTTCATTAGGAGCCGGCTCTTTGGCTGGCTATCCATCGATGAAAGCCAAGATGGCGGAGCGCAGCAAGCCTGAGTTCTATACCGACAAAGTGCGCAAGGGCGAGATCCAATGGACCGTCGAAGCCACGGGTGCGTTGCAGCCTGTTTTGGAAGTCCAAGTCGGCTCGTTTGTGTCCGGGCCGATTATCGAGCTCAACGTCGACTTCAACGACAAAGTGCAGAAAGGCGACTTGCTCGCCAAAGTCGACCCGCGCATTTACAAAGCCGCCGTCCAGCGCGATCAAGCCGCCTTGTCACGCTCCCGAGCCGACGTCGATCGAGTCAAAGCGACTCTCCAACAAGCCATCAACGATGAGACTCGAGCCAAGAAACTTCGTGATGTCAACGAAGGTTACATTTCCGATACCGAAATGGATCAGCTACGATTTGCGCGCGAGGGCCTCGAGGCTCAGCTCGAAGTCGCCAAGTTGCAAATTGATCAGGCATCAGCAAATCTCGAAAACACGACCGCCAACCTTGAGTACACCGACATCGTGGCTCCCGTATCGGGCATCGTGATCGACCGAAAAATTGATCCGGGTCAAACACTCGCCGCACAATTCCAGACTCCCGAGCTTTTTGTGATTGCTCCAGATATGGACGAGCGGATGTGGGTCAAAGCCAACATTATTGAAGCTGATGTTGGGCACGTGCTAAAGGCGCAGCGCGACGATCGCACCGTCAAGTTTTATGTCGACGCTTACGAAGGCGAATTGTTCGAGGGCAAAATTGTTCAGGTTCGCCAGAATTCGACGAACGAACAAAACGTGGTGACATATCCCGTGATTGTCGAGACACCGAATCCCGACATGAAGCTGATGCCAGGCATGACCGCCACGTTGTCGTTTGAAATCGACAAGAGCGAAGATGCCTTGCTTGTACCGAGTTCAGCCCTACGATACCTTCCCGACGCAAAACTGGTGAAGGAAGAGTACAAATCGCTGATCTTCAACAAGGATGCAGAAAAGGAAGACGACTTCGAACCGTCGGCTGAGGCTCGCGTTGAAGCGACTCGCAAGCGAAAGAAACGCTACGTTTGGATTCGCGAAGAAGGCGAGGAACTCCTCAAAGCCGTTGAAATCGAGTTCGGCATCTCGGACGGCAAGTACTACGAAATCACGAAGGGTGAAGGCTTGGAAGAGGGCACGGAACTGATCGTTGGCGTAAAGAACAAGTGGGAAAAGTAACCCCCAAGCGTTGACTCGGCCCGTCTACTTCAAACTCAATCGGTCAGCAGAAAGTAATTTGGGGCAGATCGCATGTTTCGTATCGCACTCCGAGCCCTCGCAAAGAACAAGCTTCGCGCCAGCCTCACCATCCTCGGCTTGGTGATCGGAATTGCTGCCGTCACAACGATGGTTTCTTTGGGGCAGAGCGCCTCGGACATGGTCCAGACCGAATTCCAGAGCTTCGGCACCAACATGATCCTCGTGTTTCCTGGCGAGCGTCGCGGAGCCCGAAGATCGGCTGGCACCTCACCCAACCTGACGGACAAGGATTGTTACGCGATCATCGAAGAATGCCGCACCATCATGGACGCGACTCCGATTGTTGGAGCCGGCGGACAAGTGGCTCGCGGAGAGAACAACTGGTCGCCGCGTGAAATGATGGGCGTTGGCCCCGGTTACTTACTCACCTGCAACTGGCGAATCGGTCGCGGTGGCTTCTTCACCGAGCGAGATGTTCAATCGGCCAAACAGGTTTGCGTGATTGGCAAGACGATTGTCACCAAACTCTTTGGCCAAGAAGACCCGATTGGCGCATCCATTCGCATTCGCAACATCCCCTTCCGCGTGATTGGCACGTTGAAAGAAAAGGGAGCCGGCATAACGGGTGACGATCAGGACGATATGCTTCTACTTCCTTACACAACGGTTTCCCAGCGGTTGTATCGCAGTCGCTTTTCCAACGTCCACGCCATTCTGGCTTCGGCAAAGGCGCCGGAATTGATGGCTGAGGCCCAGCGCGAGGTGACTCAACTGCTTCTGGAGCGTCACCGTATCGCACCTGGAAATCCGCCGGACTTCGCTGTCAAAAACACAGCCGAGTTCGCCGCAGGCTTGGGAAAAGTCACCGGCATCCTCACACTGCTTCTGGCTTCCATCGCCGCCATCTCTCTTTTAGTCGGTGGCGTCGGCATCATGAACATCATGCTCGTATCGGTCACGGAACGAACCCGTGAGATAGGAATACGAATGGCCGTCGGAGCCAAAGGGCGCGATATCCTTTTCCAGTTTCTGGTCGAGTCGATCATGCTTTCGTTGATCGGCGGCTTGATTGGCTTTTCGCTCGGCGTCGCCACATCCATGGGTGCAACGCACGTTATCAATCAGTTTTCGTCAACCAAGTGGCCTCTCGCGGTTTCCTTCTCAGCCGGGTGTGCAGCCGTCATCTTCTCGGCGCTGGTCGGCATGTTCTTTGGCTTCTATCCGGCACTACGGGCCAGTCGACTGGACCCCATCGACGCCTTGCGTTACGAATAGTCGCATCGCCCGCCCCATCTCCTTTGTTATCCATACCAACCGTCATTCCGGATTGTCGTAAACCATGATCATTCGACTTGCGATTCTCATTGCCCTTCTCACACCGCTTTCGCTCTTGGGGCAGGAAACATCCAGCGAAAAGCCCAAGGATGCTTTTGAAATCAAAGAGAATATTGTCTATGCCAAAGTCGGCGAGCGTGAACTTCTACTCGACGCCTTCGTTCCCAAAAACGATGGGCTCAAGCCGGCTGTGCTCGTCGTCCATGGCGGCGCGTGGCGTGGTGGAAACCGAAAGCAGCTTCGCAATTACGCCCGAGCCTTGGCCAACAAGGGGTATTGCTGCTTCGCCATCGACTATCGACTGGCTCCGAAACACAAATGGCCAGCACAAATCGAAGACTGCCGATCCGCCGTCAGTTGGATTCGCGAGCATGCCAAAGAATACCACGTAAACCCTGGAAAGCTCGGCGCCGTCGGATACTCGGCAGGCGGGCATCTGGTATCCCTGTTAGGAACGACAGGTGAGGCGCCAAGCGAGAAGAACGGCAACATCGATACGCGCATCCAAGCCGTCGCAGCCGGTGGGGCTCCCACTGATTTCCGCTGGTTCCCCGACAACGGTCGCTGGGCAGAATACTGGATGGGCGGCGATCTCGACTCGGTTCCTGAAAAATTCAAAGCCGCCTCATCAGCCGCATTTGTCGACAAGAGCGACTCGCCGATGTTCTTCTTCAACGGTACCAAGGACGAACTCGTCCCCCTTGCATGGACCGAGAAGTGCTACAAAGCTCTCAAAGACGTCGGCGTTCGGACTGAAATGTACAAAATCGAAGGCGCCGGGCACGGAGGCGCCGCCATGAATCCAGCAGCCCTTCGCAAAGCCTTCGAGTTTCTTGAAAGCGAATTGAACGCTCAAACCGTCCCGTTACCCAGTTCATAGACTGGGCCAGCACCCTGCGACTCAATTCGCAATTTCACGCCACACATCTCGGCCAGCCGTCCAGCCTGCGCTATTTGCCGCGCTCCGCAAGAATCCGTTGGCAAGACTTCCCGCATATCGAACCGCCTGAGCCCCAAAATTGGGTCGAGTCGCGATTGGTGCGTTCATCGGAACCGTTTGGCGATAGGCAACGGGAACTTGATTGACGGGCGGTGGAACCGTCACGCCACCGTACGGTTGGGCGATAGGATGGGATGCCCCCATCCACTGGCAGCCCGTGCAACACAATGAAATCCAGACCAGCAGCACGAATCCAATTCTCGCGAACATACTTTTCTCACTTTTGAGACTTATGGGAAGCCACGAAACACAGCCCCTCCTTCTTTTTCAGCTCAGGATCGTACAGACTTGAGTCGAACCGTCATGGGGAAAAAAGTAGCCCCAAAACCCTACTCCTTGGTGACTGAAAACAGCCCTTCAGGACGGGGGAAGCTAGCGAGACCGCGAGCGACGTAGCAACAGAAAGCGGAATCCAACGTTACCTCAACAAAGTGCTCTGTCGCGTCGGAGCCCCGCTTGCCCTGTCACAAAAGATTCGAGGCTAATTCTTCCAGCGAATTAGCGTCTCTTCTTCATGGGGCTTTGCATGAATGCCAGGTACTTTTTCCTGTATCATTTTTTCCAAACTCCAAGCCTCAAGCATTGCCCGATCGTAGCGACTGTCCTGAGTGAACGGCGTCAGATCAAGGTCCAACAGGACCGCAGAGTTGGGTTTCGGA
>CAYYHV010000219.1:12525-12775 GCA_964471695.1 uncultured Pirellulaceae bacterium | reverse complement strand
GTTCAGGTCAGTCTGGCGATTGAGAACCTTCCAGCCGGAAGCAATAACAATTTCCGTGCCGTTGCTCGCAACGGCGCAGCTGACGACTTCAACAATGACTGGTTGGGCCTCGATGCACGTGACGCAAGCACCGTCGATGCGGCATTGGTCTTCACTATCAGTGGTTTACCCGTAGGAACCTACGACTGGACTTCGTATCACCACGATGGTGGTGCCGGCTCGACGAATGGAAACATTGATGGTCTGGCTG
>CAYYHV010000219.1:0-12515 GCA_964471695.1 uncultured Pirellulaceae bacterium | reverse complement strand
TAGACGCCACAGGAACCACGACTGTTGCGGATGGAATCGCGTTTTCCCGCGAAGACATGATGCAATCGGTGTTTTCACTCAGCTCCACCATTGTCAGCGATGGCAGCGATGTAGTTTTTTCCATTATCAAAGATAACGGTCAGGGCGACGCTGACGATTCGAACGCGATCTTTGGATACATTGGGGCATTTGAGGTGTCTGCCGTGCCCGAACCCAGCTCCAGTTTGATGCTGATCTTTGGCCTGCTGGGCTTGGCTCTTGTGCGACGAAACCGATAGCGAAACGTTTACGCAGTTTGCCTTTCATCAATAGGAGTGCGCGCACTCCTATTTGAATGCGCATTGCTTCAAAGGTATCTGTTACAATTCGACGTAATTGAATTACTCACTTCTTTGAGGGTCGCTTGATGCAAAAGCAAAATGCTACAGCTTTTGGTACTTACGAACTTCGGCTCCCAGTTGGCAGAAGATGGACTCGAGGTTTCACGCTCGTCGAATTGCTGGTTGTTATTGCGATCATCGGTATCTTGGTAGCGCTTCTGTTACCCGCCGTTCAAACGGCAAGAGAAGCCGCTCGTCGAATGCAATGTACCAATCGACTTCGACAAGTTGGATTGGCGAGTCTGACTTTTGAAAGTGCGAATCGAAATCTCCCACCCGGATCGTATTACTCCCTCGGGCCGCGAGCCCCGGCACCGGGTGGCAACTTCCTCACGGAAATCATGCCGTATATGGAATTGAGTACGGTGATTGATAGTTTGGATCAATCCGACTATTACACGGATGGCGGTGCGACAAATACCCCCAACGAATTGAAGATTGCAACGCTCTCATTTCAAGAGTTTATCTGCCCTAGCGATCCGGTCGCTGGCAACCCATTCGTGGACGACGCGGAATTCTCTGGTCGCAATCCACGCCAGGCTCAGATGACGTGGTACGTCGGTTCTATGGGAACAACGATTCCTGATTCGGTCTCGTTGCTAATTGGCGATATTCCTTCAAGTGGGCCGGTTGATCCTGTGATTCAAGTCGCGGTGGGGTGTAACTTTGGCAGCAACGATCAGTTCAACTGTGCTCCTTGTGTGACGAACTCACGTCTGCAATGTAGCGATGACGATCAATGTGGTGGGTTGGTTTGCCGTCACCACGAAGGTGTTCCACTTCGTAAAGCCAGCGATGGTGTTTCGAAGACTTTTTTGGCTGGCGAAACAATCCCGTCGCACATCATCTTCAACACGGTTTTCTCTGAGAACTTCGTCGTTTCGTCGACGGTCACTCCGATCAATCTCTTCGAATCGGACAATCGAGCTCGCCGACAACCGCGAACGTATCCGCGAACATCCGGATTCAAGAGTTGGCACACTGGCGGCGTCAACATGGTGTATGGCGATGGCCACGTCACGTTTATTTCCGAGGGTATTGACTACCTGACGTATAACGCAATGGGGTCACGCAACGGAAACGAAATCGCGGATGGTGATGCAAATTAAGATCGATAAAACATTCCGAGTCGCTGGTTGTATCCTTTTTGCTCTGGTCTTCGTATCGCTGGGATGCAAAACCGACCCACTGAAGAAAGTCCAGGTAACCGGCAAAGTGACCTTTGATGGCAAGGCATGTCCGGGCCCGGGGAGAATCACCTTCTCTCCCACAGAAGTCGCCGAAGGCCTGCCGCTTCGTCCGGCTTCAGGTGAATTCCAGGAGGACGGAATTTATACGGCTACGTCGTTTCGACCTGGCGATGGAGTCGTCCCGGGTACGTATCGAGTCAGTGTGGCCTGTTACGACGCTTCCATGTTGAGTGGAGCCCCTGGCGACGCAGAATTCAAAAAGGCTTCGTATGTCGGGGATGGTTTCCAGTCCCAAGAACTGGTTATCGAACCGGGGAGTGGCCCCATCGAATTTAATCTCGACGTGCCATTGCGGAAGTAACCGCCGGCGCGATCACCCACCGGGGCGAGCCCAATTGTGCCGGCAGCCAGACTCTGGCTGGCGAGGTTTCGACGTCTAGACTAGCCGTAATTGCTGTTAGAGTGAGTAATCCGATGAAACGAAATCTGATGCGACGAAATCGATTCCAATCTCTGCAAGCAGTACTGAAGCGACGGCTGACTTTCGAACCTCTTGAGGTTCGCGCTTTACTCGCGGCGGATCCGATCATCACAGAGTTTCTTGCGTCCAACAGTGATGGACTGTTAGACGGTAACGGGAATTCTTCGGACTGGATCGAGATTTATAACGCGGGCGACGAGTCGATTGACTTGTCGGCAAACCAGGGGTGGTTTCTGACTGACGATCCTACGGATCTGACCAAGTGGGAGTTTCCGGATTTGTCTGAGTCGACGTTGGACCCCGGCGAATATCTCGTTGTCTTTGCGTCTGGCGATGACATCCCGGATTCCGCTGGCAATCTGCACACGAATTTTCGGCTGTCAGCTGCCGGGGGCTATCTCGCGCTGGTCATGCCGGATGGAACGACCGTTGCCAGCGAGTACGGTGCGGATGGTACGAACTACCCCGAGCAGGAAACGGATGTTTCCTATGGCCTGGAAGGTAATGCAGTCACTTCCATTGCGCCGATCGTTTACATCGATGCGGACGAAGAACCCGGTGGAAATACGAATGGCCTATTCGGTGGATGGATTCCCCGAGGCGCCGGAGCCGGAGATGGCAATTCTAACTTTGCCAACGAAGGTGGAGCCCTACAGGCGAATGGCAACGTCAATGAAATATCGACAACGGTAACGGGGTTGGAGCCCAGCCAGATCTACGAAGTCTTCGTATTCTTCTGGGACGATGTTCCTGGCAGCTCGTGGAATATTCAAGCTGGATTGGAGAGTGGCTCGCTCACCGACTATGACAATAGTTCGCCTGGTGTTTTTATCGTCGATTCGACCACGCAGATTCAGGACGGCGAGTTTCTTGTTTCCGGATTGAATGTGCTGGGACAAGACGGTGATACTTACAACGATTGGGTTGATGGTAATCGGCAAATGTACGGAGTCTCGCTTGGCCGGATTTCTGGCGAAACGTCAACGACGCTTTATGTCGACCACGATTCCAGTCTGTCGCAACGAACGTGGTACGATGGACTGGGGCTTCGCGCAGTCGATGTGCTGGTGGATGCCGAAAGTACCGCCGACTATCTGATTCCCACGAACGGAAATCTTGGCACGACTTGGACTGAGAATGGTTTTGATGCCAGTGCCAACGGATTCACGCCGGGGAACGCGGCGATTGGATACGAAAACAATCCGACGAACAATGCCAACAGCTTTGTCGACAGCTTCCTAACGGAAGTCCGTGAGGGGCCCAGTCCGGCTGGTACCGATACGGTCTACCTCAGAACGCAATTCATGATCGAGGATGCCAGCGCCGTTACGGACTTGCGACTTGGCCTGAAATATGACGATGGCTTCGTCGCCTATCTGAATGGTACGCCCGTCGCGTCCGAATTCGAGCCCAGTCCACTCACGTTTAACAGTACCGCACTCCCAACGGGCCGATCGGATTCAGAATCATTGGAGTACGTCAACTTTTCGCTCGCCGGATTCATCAGTGAATTGCAGGACGGCGAGAACACGCTGGCATTTCATGCCCTGAACCGACCGAACAGTTCCGATTTCCTGCTCTCTCCGCGATTGACCGCGTCGACGGGATCGCTCACGACCGACAATGTGCGGTACCTGACAACGCCGACGCCAGGCACGCTTAATGGTTCGGGCGTCCTTGGGTTTGTCGCGGACACCAAGTTCAATGTAGATCGTGGCTATTACGAATCTCCGTTTGATTTGGAGATCACGTCAGCCACCGTGGGAGCCGATATTTACTATACGCTCGACGGCAGCTCCCCTTCACCCACCAATGCCGCCGCACAGCTGGTCACGGGACCGATCACCGTTGAGCAAACAACGACGCTTCGAGCCGCAGCGTTTCGAGATGGATTCTCGCCCACGAACGTCGACACGCAGACTTATGTCTTCCTCGAAGATGTCTTTACGCAGGACCCGATTGGCAATCCACAAAACGGACTGACGTATCCTACGACCTGGCAGGGCGGCTTTGCCGGTGACTATACGGTCGACAGTCGAGTCGTCACGCAGTGGGATGACAACGATCCCAACAATAACGATTTTGGGATTCGCGAAGGCCTGAAATCGCTGCCGACAATTTCGCTTGTTATGGACCACGAGGATTTGTGGGGCACTGGGTCCAACGGATCCGGCGGTATCTATCCCAACGCGACCAGTACCGGATCGGCTTGGCGTCGTCCCGGATCTGTCGAATACTTTGATCCGAACACGGGCGAAGAGTTTCAATACAACATCGGCATTCAAATGCAGGGCGCGGCCAGCCGCGATAACAATCGGTTGCTGAAGCACTCGTTTCGATTGGTTTTCAACAGCCAGTTTGATGGGCCAGGCAGACTGAATTTTCCGTTGTTTGATAATTCAGATTTTGATGACATCAACACCGTCAGTCTCAAAGCCTCATTCACCGACGCATTCGCGACTCGCTCGATTACCAATCGCTACTCGCCACTCGATTCGACGTACATGCGTGATGTATGGATGCGCGATTCGCAGATTGCGACGGGGAATCTTGCGGCGGACAGCACCTACGTTCAACTTTATATCAACGGATTGTACTGGGGATTGTATTGGCCCGCCGAACGAGTCGACGATGCCTATCTTTCTTCAAGACTGGGAGGTGAGCGAGAAGACTGGGACATCGTCCGCGACTTCAACGAATTGTTCCGCGGGCAGCGTAATGCCTACGATGCGATGTTCTCGCTCTCTCGACAAATCGACTCGGCATCTTCAGCGAACGCAGATTTGCTCTACCAACAGATTCAGGGCAAGAACGCCGACGGGACGAACGACCCCAATCGCGATGCCCTGTTAGATGCTGACAACTTCATCGACTATATGATCACGCACTTGTACGCCGGCGTGGAAGATTGGCCCAGTCACAATTGGTATGCCACTCGTAACCGTGTCGATCCAGGTGACGGGTTTCAGTTCTTCACGTGGGATCAGGAGATTTCCCTCGACCAGCTTTACCGCGACCGGACTGGTGCCAACAACAGCAATACGCCGGGCGAGCTGTTCCAGAACCTACGCAACAGCTCCGAATTTCGTTTGCGATTTGCGGATCGAGTCCAAAAACATCTGTACAACGATGGGGCGTTGACGACTGAGGCTAACCAAGCCCGCTGGATGCAGCGAGCCGACCAAATCGAAGCCGGAATCATTGGCGAATCGGCTCGATGGGGGGATGCAAAAGAAGGCCAGAATGTTACGGCTTACACCAGTCGCGGACCATTCAATGACGGTCACATTCCCACCGGCAATCGTACGATTCCTTTGATGACGGTCGATCACTGGCGAGACTCCGTCGATTATGTCCACGATTCCTTCTTTGTGAATGCGGGCGGCCTGATGGTCTCGCGATTGGCGGCTGATGGCTTGGTCACGTCTGTGGATGCGCCGCAATTCTCCATCAACGGCAACTCGCAACACGGCGGCCCCATCTTCAGCGGTAGCAATCTTGGGATCACCGGTGCGGGAGCCATCTACTATACCCTCGACGGTTCCGATCCCCGCGCGGTGGGTGGTAGTGTCAACGGTACCTTGTACACCGGGCTCGTTGATCTCGATACGACGACCGTCGTCAAGGCGCGAGTCCTGTCTGGCGGGCAATGGAGCGCAGTGACCGAGGCGACTTTTACGACCGACGATAGCAGTCTGTTGATCTCCGAGATTAACTATAATCCGTACGAACCAACGACTGCGGCTGAACTAGCCATCTCGGGAATCACCAACGACGACTTTGAATTTATAGAAGTCGTGAATACCCATCCAACGACTTCTCTCAGTTTATTGGGCACGCAGTTGGCAGGCGGAGTCAGTTACACGTTTGGCAATGTGCAACTTGCGGCTGGTGAACGAGCCGTGGTTGTTGAGGATGCCGTCGCTTTTCGAGCGAGGTACGGTACGAGCGTTCGCATTCTTGGGCAATGGAGTGGCGGCCTAAGTAGCAGCGGGGAAGAATTGATTCTCAATGATCCGCTGGGTGGTGAGATCATGTCGGTGTCCTACAACGACAAGGATCCGTGGGCCGTCTCCGCCGATGGTGCCGGTGCGACTCTGGTCATGATTGATGCGACTGCAACGCCGAGCGAGCAGGGCGGCAAATACTATCGTTGGCGAGGCAGCGCCGAACTGGGCGGCACGCCAGGCGAGGCGGATAGCGAAACGGATGGAATCGTCATCAACGAAGTGCTGACGAATTCTGCCCAGCCAACACTGGACGCCATCGAATTGTACAACCCAACGAACTCGAACATGAATATTGGGGGATGGTTCCTCAGTGATTCGCGCGACGAACTTCAGAAGTTTGTGATTCCTGCTGGCACAATGCTCAACTCGGGTCAGTATATTGTCTTTGACGAAAACGATTTCAATACCGGCCCGAATGCTTTTGCGCTGAGCTCCGCCGGTGACGAAGTCTATCTCACCAAACCAGGCGGCGTGGGTAGTCTTACGTTCGTCGATCAGATTGATTTTGGCGGCAGCTTTGTGAACGAAACGCTTGGACGAATCCCCGATGGAGTCGGTCGTTTGGCCCCGTTGGCATCGCCATCACTTGGTGACTCGAATAGCGTGGCGCGAATCGGTGGCCTGGTGGTCAGTGAAGTCAATTTCCATCCCGAAGAACCAACGGCTGGAGCCCAGCTCGCGTTCCAATCGATTGCGGGCCCCAATGTTTCGCTCACTGATGATGATCTGGAGTATGTCGAGGTACACAATCCGACGCACTCGCCAATCAACATTAACAATTGGCGTTTGCGAGGCGAAGTGGATTTTGATTTTGTGCCAGCGCTGATTGCGGCTCAATCCACAATCGTCATCGTGTCCTTTAATCCCACAACAGATACGGCTCGCTTGGCAGGTTTCAGTGCCCACTATGGTTTGTCTGGGCCGATCAATTTCGTCGGTGGCTTTGCGGGCAAACTGAACAATAGTTTTGGCCGAGTCGAATTGCAGCGGCCGGCGCCTGGTTCAGTCGATGTGTTTGTGACAGCCGATGAAGTCCTCTACGACGACTTGGCACCATGGCCATTGGCAATCAATGGAAACGGCGCTTTGGTCGATGGCGGCGGGGCATCTGTTGAACGAGCCGGTCCAACACTGTACGGCAATGACGCAACCAGTTGGTTTGCAGCCGCGCCTTCGCCTGGCGCGGTGGATTATACCCCGGCGTTGGCAGGGGATTACAACCGCAATGGAGTCGTCGATCAAGTCGACTATGACGTGTGGGTAGCAAACTTCAACAGCACGATCGCGCTCAATGCAGACGGCAATGGAAACGGAATCGTCGACGCCGCAGACTTTACGATTTGGCGCGACAACGTGACTGGGAACCCCAAACCGTTTTCGTCAAATCAGTCGTTTACCGGCAACACGTCAAGCAGCGGCACCGGCCCAACGGCGGGCGGACTGGCTCCCTTCCAACCATCGCGACTCCCGCGACTGACGCCCGGCTTGGTACGCCCGCTCAGCTTGGTCGAATCTACGGAAGTCATTGACCAGGCAATACTGGACTTACCCGAACCCGTCTATCAGCCGCCACGCAGCATCGCGTTAACCTTCAATGCAAAGGTGAACACCCCCGCCCAATCTCAACGGCAGAGGCTACGTAGCCATCTGGAATTACGCAACCAATGGTTCGCCGAGCTCAGCCGGCTCGATGACTCGCAGCCATAACAGCCGGCCACCTCACCCCAGCACGGCCACCACACCCCAGCCCGGCCTCAACGCATTGCCGGCCCAGCTGTGGCCGGCAATTCTTTACCAAGCCGGGGCTTATTCAATTCCTCTCAGAACAAGCCAATACTGGCCATTCAAAACGAATAATCGACAGTCTCAGACTCCCAATTGACGCCAGCGTGAAACCACGTAAGCTAGTATGCTTGCCTTCAACCTGAGCGTCCCCTTCGGGCGCCCAACCACAAGCCAGAGTGGCGGAATTGGCAGACGCGCTGGATTCAAAATCCAGTGGCCGCAAGGTCGTGTGGGTTCGAGTCCCACCTCTGGTACTCTATTTTTTAAGGGGTCTTAGCGACCCCTTTCTTTTTTGCGCTACTCGGTCCGAAACCACTCGGTCCAAACTCGGTCCAATATGGGACTTGTGTTGGTGGCCTCTCAAACCTTCGTGAATACCATTCTCCTGCCCACCACAATCGCAGGACAATTCACGAGTAAGTCATGGCCAGTATTTCTGTTGACCGTCGTTATGGCACCCTAAGCATTCGATTTCGCTACGGGGACAGATACTACAAGCGTGCCCTGGGGACGACCAGCAATCGCGAAGCCAGAACCGTACTAAGTCGCGTCGAAGACATCATTGTTCTGCTAAAGCGTGGCAGGATTGCCATGCCACCAAACGTCGATCCAGGTGATTTCATCATGGCCGACGGCAAAGTCGAAGCCGCAGTGCCCGTGACAGGACAGATGTCGCTGAAGCAGATGTTTGGCAACTACTACGACTTACTACCAGAGGGAGCCAAGGAGAAAAGCACCGTTTACGGCGAGTCTATTCACCGCAAGCATCTACTGCGGCATCTCGGCTCGCGGAAGGCCGTTCGGGCAATCACCAAAGCAGACTTGCAGGCCTACATCGCTCGCCGGACGAAAGACAAGTGGCGAGGAAAGAACATCCGACCAGAAACGATCAAAAAAGAAATCACAACACTCCGGCTCGTTTGGAACTGGTCTCACGAGCAGCAGCTCGTTTCGACACCGCCACCCACAAAAGGTCTCGTATACCCGAAGACTGACGAAAAGTACCCTTTCATGACACGCGAGGAGATTGAACGGTATGTTGCTGGGCTCGACAACGAAGACGAGATCAAAAAGTACTGGGAATCGCTCTACTTAAGCACGGAAGAAATTAGTGACGTGTTGCGCGTGGTAAAGAAAGTCGCGACATACGAGTATGTCTACCCAATGGTAACAATCGCTGCCCATACAGGAGCTCGACGAAGTGAAATCATGCGCTCTCGGCGCGAAGATGTCGACTTTCACAACGGGGTGATCATGTTTCGGGAAAAAAAGGGCTCGAAGAAGAACGCTATGACGTTTCGCAGAGTCGAGATGTCGACGCTACTGACAGAAACGCTTCGAGAGTGGTTTTCTTCTCCGGCAGCTGGATTGACCTTCACAATCTCACTTCGTTCCTCACCGACCTGGGCACACCAACCGGTATCACTGGATGCCGCTCAAAAACAACTCAAACAAACACTTAAGACGACAAGGTGGCATCCGATTCGAGGCTTCCACATTTTCCGACATTCGCTGGCATCAAACCTCGCATCAGCGGGCGTGGATGCGAGGATTATAGACGAGTTCTTAGGTCACCAAACCGAGGCAATGCGTCGACGCTATCGCCACTTCTTCCCACATGTTCGACGTCAAGCTATTCGAAGCGTATTCGATTGAGACGGTGGTCGACTGATGATTCGGTAAGATCATCGGTCGCATCAGCGGCGCCCACAGTAGCGAATCAAATACCCTCGGCTTTGAGATACGCCATTGCCTTTCGGTGAGCGGCTTCATTTATTCGTGGCGTTGGCATGGTGCCATCGCCGCCGTCCGCCGCTGAGGTTGAGGTATGAAAAAATCGCTCAAGAGCTTCCTCTGATGTATACCTCCGTCGTCCTCCTACTAGCAGCGGTTCAAGCTTGACACCTCTGCAACCACGCACTCTCCAACGATGGACGGTGGATCGTTTGACCCTTGTTCCAATGTGTTTCTCGCACCAATCTGAAACCTTGGAACACGGAACGAGGGTTTCTTCCTTGATATCAATCATGGTCTCACTTTCTCAAGAGGCGATCAAAACCAAGATTGTCGCAAAGCAATTCGAAGAGAAACAGTCGGCGCCTTCACGCGAAGGGACTCGTCGTCCGCTGGTTGGATCTGCTGACTCGATTGCAATCGCGCCGCCCCTCGCTTTCAGCGTAGGGGTTCCCCACACCTGATGCACAATAGTGCATGAATGTTTAGGGCGGAGTGCATAATCGCTTTGCCTGTTTTTATCGGAGAATGAAGAATGGAGAATAAAACGAAACCAGCGAATCTTGTGTTTGAGACTCGCTTAGACGCAGTGCGACTTTCAGTTTGGAAGAACCATGACAAAGATGGGAACCCGTACCACAGCGTTAGCATTATTAGGCGTTACAAATCAGGTCCAGATGAATGGTCGAATTCGAACCATTACACGGGACTCGGACAAGTGACCTTGCTACGCCAGGCCGCAGCAATTGCTGAACAGTATTTGATTTCGGCAGAGTTAGCATGAGGTTGGGAAGGAACGGTGCGGCTCACAATGAGCCGCTTTCTTCAAATGACGACGTTTTGAACACAACTTACTCGGCATTGCCCGATTCGAACCACCGAATGGACGAACAAGAATCCCCGGCAATTGAATTGAGGGACCGACTTAGTTTGATTGAGACGAAGCTCGACTTGGTGCTTGAACGTTTGGTTTCGACCACTCATGTCAAAGAGTGGTACACGCCCGCAGAATTTGGGGCGATTGTTGGAAAGACAAGGTACACGGTGAGCGAATGGTGCCGATTGGAGCGTGTCAACGCCGAGAAAGCGGAGTCGGGGCGTGGACGAAACCGTGAATGGCGAATCAGCCACGAAGAGCTGGAGCGGTACGAACGTGAATCGCTACTTCCCGTGAAGTACCCAGGCATGTAACAGTGAAGACACGACCGAAAGTTATCCACAGCGGGTTCAGCCAGAGGGGCTTTTGAGGCCCCTCTTTTGGCTTCGCCACCATGGATAACTTTCGGCGATTTTATTTCTATTACACAAGACTATGGCGGGAAAAGTTAGCCGAAAACTGAGAGTTTGCCGACGCACATTCAGCGATTTTCTATTCCGATGCAAATCGTACTGGTCGGGATACTTGATGACTGTTGAATTCAATGGATGGTGGCTTGGCACAGCCGTCTATCTACGTTTGCTGATATCGCTCCTGCTCTACCGTTGTGCGAACCAAATTGGCTCGCACAAAACGACTGTCTATCTCTGCAAGACTTGTTTCCAAGCGGAGCCATTAGATGTCGACCGCTGTCTTTCCTGCCCAGCTCGGCGGCCAGACGCGGAGGAGCATGTGTATCTAATGACAATATGGAGGCCATTCTATCTCCACGTTCGCCACGGCGACGCATCGAGTCGAGAATGGCAATTTAAGAAGGAGGAAAATGAAAGAAGAAAAGGAAGTGGTACGAAGTCTTGATGAGCTCAAGGAAAATCCAATCGAGAACTGGCGGGAATTGCATCAACGATACGGTTTGCTTCGAAGAGGATTTCTCTATTTGCCAGGGCGGATGGCTGAGCGCTTGTGGAGAGGAGAAACGCGACGGTATTTGACCGAATTTGATCGGCAGATGTCGAAATGTAAAAGACACTTCGGCCCGACGGATACAGATTCTTGTTTTGATGAATGCCCGTTTTATGAGTGGGTGATTGAAGGCAGGCAACGAAGAGAACAGGAGGTCTACCATATTTCCGTACTAACGATGGTCGCATTGTCCTTCATGATTTTGTTGATTTTCGAGACTCATTTGGGCTAAGTAACGAGTGGCAGTTCTTAGCGAAGGCGATTGACCTAGGTGGCTGATTTCGTTGGATTCTTTTTTTGATTGGGCTCTTGTAAAGAGAACACACGTAATGCACCTCGGTGCTTGCGACTCGTGACTCGCGTTTTTTTCGCCAAGGTGTCCGAAGAACATCGCACGGTTTTATGACCGCAATAATCCGCTAGTCCGGTAACGTGGAGTCATAGAATTCTCGTGCAAAATCTTTGAACGGCCTATTATTGGTTGAGATTCGTACAGAAAGGGGCGCGGCTGTACGAATCCGTACGGCGGATTCTCTCGGCGGCACTGATGCATGCGAGCGGACTCCAGACGTACGCGAACCTGTACGGCGTTGTCCGACTCTATTTATTGGGGCAGGCTCAATCCAATTCCTCGTCGTACGGAATCGTACGACGCCTGCAGAAAGGATTCTCAATAATGCCCGACCAAATCAAGTTGAAGGTTAATCAGAACAACGAAGATCGATTTAGAGCCGCTTCTGAAGCTGCTGGTGCAGATTGGTCAAAGAGAAACGATTTCTTCACAACACTTGCCCTTCAAGCTGTCGAGCAAGGTCTCCATCTTCCAAACGACGAGGCCAGCGCTATTCTTGAATCAGAAGTGGCCAGCGGCAGCAACCTGGCAGACGACCATGCAGAGACAAGGGCAGTGGTCGCAGGGTACTTCAAGCAATTTTTCCAACAGTTGAACGAGAAAAGAGATGCCGTCGCAGTCCATTTGGCGTCGCAGATTGCTGATCGGATTAGCCAATCTGGGCAAAGCACAAGCGAGGAGATTACTGCTGCTGGCCTGCTCCCCAAAATCTGATCCATGGGTTATGAGAGTCTCCAGACGCC
>CAYYHV010000218.1:7197-12835 GCA_964471695.1 uncultured Pirellulaceae bacterium | reverse complement strand
GCTCAAGCTCCTGCGCAACAACCTGTTGTTCAGAAACAACAACCACAAACAGTTGTGCAGCAGCAACCAACCGTCGTGCAACAACAGCCCACCGCAAACATGGCGGCTCCGCAAGCGACAACTTCACCATCCAATCCTGGTCGGGGCGGCTGGTCGAACACCGTCTCGCCGGATGAGGACTTGTTGACGGGAGTCGCCGCGCCGTCGACGCCCCAGAACCCGACTCCGGCGATGCCCCAGCCAGCTCAGGAAACGCTGCCAGAACCAAACGCTCCGGCGGCCCAGGCACCCAGGACGACTCAACCTTCGCCACGCCAACTCAGCCCAGAAGAAGATTTGCTGGGACCAGCCCGACCAGCGACTCGCAAACCGACTCCTCCCCAGACTCAAACGCCCACCACACCAAAACAGCCGACTCCACCACCGAAAACGCTGGTCACGCCGGGAAGCAATCCACACGGCAACGAGACCCCGAAACGCACTGGTCTGAAACCGGGTGAAGATCCGCACTTGGCGATGTATCAGAAGAATCCGTTTCCATCCGCCAAAGAATGCCGGGCCTGCCACGAAAAGATCTACGAAGAGTGGGCTTCATCCAGCCACGCTTACGCATCGATGTCCTCGATGTTCAACAAGTTCGAACAGCATATTCACGGTCTGACTCAAGGTACCATCAGCGCGTTCTGCCTACGGTGCCATTCCCCACTGGCTACAACACTCGGCCATCCCCGCGAATCCTCCGTCTTCGAGTCGATTCCAGCTGCAAAAGAAGGTGTGACTTGCGTTGTCTGCCATCGAGTCAACGAAGAGTACGGCAAAGTCAACGGCGAGCGACGCGTTCTTATGGGCGACATCCATGACCCTGTCTATGGTGCCGGGTACGGAGAGGAACTACAGAAGGTCCTCGCGAAGAAACAGTTTTACAAAGTCAAGGAACGAGGTGACACAGGTCCTGGACAAAAAGTGCACGGTCGTGTCATTAATTTCGAACAGATCTCGTCCAGTCACTTCTGCGTCTCGTGCCATCAAGTGGCCGTGAAACCTGGTATTGCCCTCGAAGTCGTTTGGGCTCAGTACCGCCAGTCCCCTGCCTGCAAAGCCGGTGTGACTTGTCAGGATTGCCACATGGGAGCCGAACCTGGTGTGAATGCCGGTTATGAAACGGCTCCAGTCGCGATTGTAAACGGCAAAGAGATCAGCCCTAATCGGAAACACTCCAACCACCTGTTCTACGGCCCCGGTTACTCCATCGCTCACCCCGGCTTGTTCCCATTCCACAAAGATGCGGAAGACTGGACCATGCAGGAATGGATGGAATTTGATTGGCGTGCCGGCTGGGGAACCGAGGCTTTTGAAGAAGCACTTGACGATGGCAAGATCAACGCCGCCTTCCCTGAAGCGTGGTCCAATGCGGATGACCGAGCTGACGCTCGTGATGTCGTCGACGACAACCTCAAAAAGCTGGAAGCCAAGCGACGGATGCGTCATCGCTTGATGGAGAACGGTTCGCACCTTGAAGGTCCCATCTTCGGACACAACCCGAAGGCAGGTCGAACGCTGCGATTCCACTACAAAGTCAACAGCACGAACTCTGGGCACAACATCCCGAGTGGATCACTCGGAGCTCAGCCACAATGCTGGTTGAATGTGGCACTTACCGGACCCAACGGCGAACACCTGTGGGAATCCGGCTATGTCGACGCCAATGGTGACATTGCAGATGTCCACTCACTGGAAGTCGCCGCAGGTCGTATTAAACGCGACGTGCAACTCTTCAACCTGCAAACCAAATTCCTGATCACGGGAGTCAAGGGAACAGATCGAGAAATGTCACTTCCGGTCAACGCCGACTTTGACCAGCTACCCTTCATCCGCGCCAGCGGCTTCCCAGTCACGGTAATGAACCATCCACCATTCATTCGAATGGAGGCTCACTCAATACCCCCGCTGGGACACAAGAACGCAAGGTACAAGATTCCCGGCAACCTGCTCAAGACTCCGGGAGTCTATCGACTGTCGGCCCGCATGCGATTCCGCGCCGAACCGATTTACTTCATGAAGCAAGTCAACGCGACCGCTGAGATGATTCGCAGCATGAACGAATGGATGCTGGACTTCCACGAACAATCCTACGAGTTCGTGGTTGATTAAGACCCAGGTTGATTAACGACAATAATGGTTGAGTACCAAATGGGGGCTACTCTTCGATGCGGCATAACAAGAGAATACGACGACTGCTCATTGTGATGGGGCTGTGCATTGGCACAGCATCACTCGCAAGCGCGGATCGTCCGGCGGGTCACTCGCCGAAACGAAAACATGCCGAACAACAGGTTCCGACGGGCTCAGCCCTCAAGTTCCTTCGTTCGATGGTGCCTCAAGCGCCAGTTGGCGGGTTACCGGACGGTCAACCAGTGTGGTCGACGGCCCACTCAGTGGCTGCGCCGACCGTCACATCAACTGCCGTCGCGGCTTACCCGTCAACTTCTACGCCCAATGCGTTCCAAGTGCCGGCTCCGCAACAATTGAACACGAACCCTGTCGCTCGAATCGCCGCCCATTCCAATGCGGCTGGATTCGCTCAAGTGGCCCACAACGAATCGGCGGAAGCAATCCCGTCGTTCCGTGTCGGTGGAATTCGAATTGCTCCAGCCGCGGCGAACCCGCCAGCGATTGCGCCACCCGGTGGTTCGACTCCATCTGCCGTTGCTCCACGAAATAACTTGAGCCCGTCGACGTCAAATCCCGGCTTTCGCGTCCCAAAATTCGGGGGTGTTCAGACGAGCCCACCCAGCGCTAATGAACTGGACGGACTGCTTCCGTTCGGAGTCGATTTGAGTCAGATGTCACCCGCCCCCGCGATACCAAATCCGACGACCAACCCAAGTCCGTCGAATGCGCAAGCACCGCAAATGACAAATCCTTTCTTGCGAGAGGAACGAGTCGCCCAAAACACCCAGGCTTTTCCGCCGCATGGAACCCAACAATTCAGCATTCCGACGACTCCGTATCCCGCGCTGACTCCAACCCCAGATCAGGAAAAGACCCAAATCGCCAGCCCGCCAGCGACCGCTGCTGCGGAAGCGACAAACCCAGCCGCTGGAGCAGGCGAGCAACCGAATAGAGCAGGTGCGATCGATCCGATTCCTGCCGACGCTCAGATCATCTACGACTCGGCCAATCCACAGCTCTCCGGCCAAGTCGTCGGGGACGGAATGATGGGCGAAGTCGTTTGCGACCAATGTGAAGGGCCTTGCCAATGTGGATTGCGAATTCCAGTTGGCCCCATCCGTGCCCGCAAGATGGGACTTTACGAAGAGCAGCCACACGTTGACTATGCCAACGCCCCCTACGACCAACGCGCCTTCAGCCCCAACCCGCAATATGGTTCAACGTACAACCCTGCGGCTGAAGTTGGCATCTACGAATTCAAATGGAATCAGTGCTCGCAACGTCCGCTAGTGGAATTGGGCCGCGGTCTCTACCGCGATGGACCGGTTCCTCAATCCTACTCATTCCTTGGAAAGAGAAACCTGATTACGCCCGGGTTCACGCTGTTCGGCGACTATCGAACGGGCATCGCGTATAACGACAACGGAGCCGGAAACGGCAAGGGCATCTGGGCCCATCGACTGAACCTCGACTTCGACTTGCAAATCACGGCGACGGAGCGCATCCACGCATTTTGGGGACCACTCGACGAAGACGGCCGCTTTACACGTGCCGAGCTATCGACGGACGGGCGTGACGAACTCGATTTCATTGAAGAGTTTGATGACGATTTTGATACGCTGTTTTTCGAAGGCGATCTCGGCTACATCTGGGGCGGCATGACGGACCAGTTCGCCCCCTTCGATTTGCCGTTTGTTGCCGGTAAGTTCCCATTGCTATTCCAGAATGGTATCTGGATGAATGATGCCATCGAAGGATTTGCATTCACACTTCCAGCCCGTAATGCCCCACTACTGAAGTGGAGCAACTATGAAGTCACGTTCTTCGCCGGCTTTGACGACGTGGACAACCCAGCCTTTGGCGGTGACGACAATGCTGCGGATGTCTATGGAACGAACTGGTTCATTGAAGCATGGGAAGGCTACTTTGAAATCGGGCAAGCCTACCTCAAAGATCATACGAACGACGACCGGAGCCACCATAACGCGACGATCGCATATACCCGTCGATACCGACAAAGACTGTCAAACTCAATTCGATTCATCGCCAACTTTGGCCAGGACAACGCAAGTGGTCCGCGGCGAGCTGATGGACAGCTTCTCCTCATCGAAAACTCATTGGTATCGGGTAACCGCGACTATTTCGTGCCATACTTCAATCTGTTTGCAGGTTGGGGAACGCCGCAGTCTGTCGCCCGAGTCGGCGGAATTCTGCAGAACACCGGTATCAACTTTGAAACCGATGCTCTGACGGGTTTCCCCAAACTGGACGACCGAGCCAACGACACTTATGGGGCTGCTCTCGGCTTCAACCTGCTGGGTCCATGGTTCAGAACTTTGGCGACACGATCGCCGGTGACGAGTACGCCATCGGTACACGATTCCAATTGCCAATCAACTATGCCTGGATCGTTCGCTTCGACGGAATCTATGGACACCGTGAGAACGCCGAGGATCTCACGGGTGCCCGAATGGAGCTTCGCTGGAAGTTCTAGAAAAGACTATCCAGCGGGCGAAACCATGAAACCCGTAAGAAAGGTCGCCAACAACAGTACGACGGCGACTAGGCCCATCCATTTTCCACGCGGACGATTACGGCTGCTCAAACCCACAATCGTGCAGACAGCCCCGAGGGCTCCGGCAAAAAGGGAAACCGCCAACAACATTCGATAAGTTCCAGACGCTGCGAGTTCGGGCTGAATGTAAGCACCCATCATCGACCCACTCGCCAACAACGAGAGCGCAAATCCGATTGAGCTACTGTAGTTCCACAAACCGCGTGAACCGGGCGATGTTTGCTCCTGCTGGCTGACTCGATACACAGACCACCAAAGTCCAAGAAACCCAAGGGTGCACGAAAAGACGATCAACCCTTTTCGAATATCGTAGTTGAACAAAACAGCGCCAACTGCGAGGTAAAGTCCCCAGACCAATACTGCGACAGCCAGTCCCCACATCAATCGCTGCTTGGCGATCGCAGCCCCAGTACTCGCAGTCGTTGTCTCAGTGCTCATTGGTAGTCTCGAATTCAGTATCCGACTGTGCCATAAAATGCCTTTGCGGGCACATCTGTGTGCTGGTGCACAAGGTCAACGATTGCATCAACTTCTTCGTCGCGCAACGGCTGCACATACGATTCTGCCGGCTTTCTCGCGACGGTATAAACTTGCACCAGACTGATCGCGCCACCCGCCTTGCGAATCTCATTCAGTCGCTTACAGAACTCCATCAACTCATGCTGACTGGGCGGCTCTTCGTTTACCCGCATAAATAGCGATTGGATAACCAATGGTCGGGCAATGGCAGCCTGAGTAATGTTGTCCAGAACGCGGTAAAAGGTCACTGGAGTCCGCTCAATCACCTTGAAATAGGCTTCCGTGCCGGCTTCGAGCTTGGCCCAGATCTCTCCCTGATGGGCATCCAAAATCTCCAACCCACGTTGCACATGGGGGCGGTGAAACATGGAA
>CAYYHV010000218.1:4850-7187 GCA_964471695.1 uncultured Pirellulaceae bacterium | reverse complement strand
AAGCATTCGTAATCAAGACCATCTTGACGTCGTCCAGTTTGAATTCCTGCTTCACATTTGCGCAGGCCTGAACCAACTCGTCAAAATTCTTGTACGTCGTCGGTTCGCCGTCTCCCGAAAAAGCGATGTCATTCAACCTACGGAGCGAATCCGGCGTCTTACGAAACTTCTCCGATTTGAAGAGTTCACCTGAGGTAACCAACTCAAGAACCGAACGCAACTCTGTGATCAACCCATCCGTTTCGACAAAGCGAGTCTCACTTTGCCGAGTCCGATCGACCTGACAATAGATACAATCAAAATTGCAAATCTTGTCCGGATTGAGATTTACCCCGATAGAAATTCCGCCACTGCGACGACTGAGAACGGGATACACAAATCGATTGCTCTCGAACAATCGGTTATGGTCGGTGTGCAGTTCATGCGGCTTGCTCATTTAGTAAGACTCTCATTTCGCAGTTTGACTCTACGAAAGATTCTAGCGCCGCCGACCCCTCGGGCAAGATTGTCCTGCGCCACGCTCACCCGGTGAGTTTCCGTAGCGTCGAGAATTCATCCAAAGTGACAGTCGTCAACTCGCCGCCCTCACGCTCCAAAACAATCACATCGCTGAATGCTTTGTCGTCGAAGTTGCGGTCGTGGTGCAAACCATGTCGCCGTCGCTCGCAGCGGACAACCCGACCCACCGTCGTCGTTTCCCACGTACGAAAACCAACTTTGACCTCGTGCTTCAATTCAACACGATCACCCGATTTGAGTTGCTCAAAGACACGAAGCGTTTCAACTTGCTGGTCAGCCACGGCCGCCTCCCTCAGTTATTCAATCTTTGCAGGATTACTTGTCGTCGATCCAGGACATCAGAGCACGCAATTTGCGTCCCGTTTGTTCAACAGGATGATCCTTGTCACGTTCCTTCATCGCTTTGAAATTCTTCGCTCCATCACGGTTTTCACCGATCCACTTGCGAGCGAAATCTCCATCCTGAATTTCCTTCAGGATCTTCTTCATTTCGGCGCGAGTTTCGTCGGTAATAATGCGTGGTCCGCTGACATAGTCACCAAACTCAGCTGTATTGGAAATGCTGTAGCGCATATAGCTCAACCCCCCCTGATAAATCAGGTCGACGATTAACTTCAGCTCATGCATACATTCAAAGAAGGCCATCTCTGGTTGGTATCCCGCTTCGACAAGCGTATCAAAGCCGGATTTCACCAACTCGCTGACACCACCGCACAATACGACTTGTTCACCGAATAAATCGGTCTCGGTTTCTTCCGCGATCGTGGTCTTGATGACACCACCACGAGTACCACCAATCCCTTTGGCGTAAGCCAATCCCATATTGAAGGTGGCTTCGCTCCCGCCCTCGCCCAATGCGATCAGGCAAGGAACACCACCTCCGTGCTCATACTCAGCACGAACAAGATGCCCCGGTCCTTTCGGCGCGACGAGCAGTGTTTCAACTCCTTCCGGTGGTTTGACGTATCCAAAGTGGAGATTGAATCCGTGCGAGCACATCAGGACGTTGCCAGGCGACAGATTGTCTTTGACCTGCGACTCGAACACGTCCCCCTGGACTTCATCCGGAAGCAACATGTTGATCACATCGGCTTTGGCCGTTGCATCAGCCGCCGACATGGGCGTGAAACCGTGCTTCACAGCCAAATCATAATTCGCACTTCCCTCACGTTGACCGACAATGACATTCAATCCACTGTCACGCAGGTTCTGGGCGTGAGCATGACCCTGCGATCCGTATCCCAGAATCGCGATTGTCTTGTCTTTCAAGTGGGACAGGTCCGCGTCATCCTCATAGTAAATCGTTGCAGCCACAATCTTGCCTTTTTTTTCGCTTTATCACCTGGAAGCAGTCGCTTCCTCGTTTGGAAGGCGCGACCAAACAGTCACGCTACGGGAATTTCTTGATTTGGATTTCTGCAGACGGCGCTAGCTTAGTGCTTGCGTCGAATCAACTTCGTCACCCGAAAGGTGTTGACCATTCTTTAGCGGCGGGCGGCTGTTCGATACCGGACTGCTCCTGACCATGGCAATCCGGCCGGTACGAACCAGCTCCATGATTCCATAGCGACGCATACGATCTACAAATGCCTCGATCTTGTTCTCGCGACCCGAGATCTCAACCATGACCGATTTGGGACCAACGTCGACAATGCGTCCTCGAAATATCTCTACCAATTCGCGGATCTCGCTGCGTGTTCCGCCCGGTTCACATTTGACCTTCATCAGCATCAGATCGCGTTCGACGTAATCCTGAGCGCTGATGTCGTCGACACGAACGACGGTTACGATCTTTTGAAGTTGTTTTCGAACCTGCTC
>CAYYHV010000218.1:0-4840 GCA_964471695.1 uncultured Pirellulaceae bacterium | reverse complement strand
CAACACCCGTTCGTCACCGACGACAACAAACGTCATCCGCGATAGATGCGGCAGTTCGGTTTCGCCAACCGCCAAAGAGTCAATGTTGTACCCACGGGACGCCAGCATGCCAGAGACATGGGCTAGAACGCCGGGTACGTTTTGCACGAGGGCTGACAGGACGTGCCGCATTGGATGCTCCAATGTTCTAAGTGTTTACATATCGAACCCTGAATCATAACTCCCTCATATTACGGTCACAAGTGCAAGCAAGACCCAGAACCCTCCAAGTTCGCCAATCCGCAATCCCAATCAATTTCCGGTCCACTTCCACGAATCCGGGGGGATGCATTGGATGGTGGCTGTGCACCGTGCGTAGAATAGAGACGTCTATCAACCGAATATCATTTCAACCCTTCCACACCAGCAACTCTTATGGCGGCATCGTTTCGCGTTGACCTGAGCTCTTTCCGAGGCCCACTGGACCTGCTGCTCTACCTGGTCCGAAAGCACGAGGTCGACATTCTCGACATCCCGATCGCGATGATCACAGATCAGTACCTTTCTTACTTGGTGATTCTCGAGCAGATGGACGTCAATGCTGTCGGTGATTTTATCGAACTGGCAAGCACGCTGATTGAGATCAAATCGAGGATGGTGCTCCCGACTGTGGACGAGGAAGACGAAACCTGGGACGACCCGCGTGAAGAACTTGTTGAACGGCTGTTGGAATACAAAAAGTACAAAGATGTCGCCAGCATTCTGGAGGAACGCGGACGTGAGTGGCAGCAGTCTTATACGCGAATCGCCAATGACCTTCCCGTACGCCGCACCAACCCGTCGGAACAGCCGATTCGGGAAATCGAGCTCTGGGACTTGGTGAGCGCACTGGGTCGAGTCGTGCGACACGGCGATTCAGCGCCTGAATCCAATATCGTGTACGACGATACACCCATCCATATTCATATGGAGACCATTTATCGCGGGCTAAAAGACAAGGGAGAGATGCGGTTAAGCGAACTACTCCTGGGCGGCATGCACAAATCACGAGTCATCGGTGTGTTTCTCGCCGTGCTTGAATTGGTACGACACCACAGCGTCGAAGCCGAACAAGAAGATGGTAGTGTCGAAATCATCGTTCGTCCCGGTCCCAATTTCTCCGATTCACTGAAGCTATCCGACGTCGATGATTATGACGGCGGACAAGCTACGGCAGCCAGCGCCTAACCCCACCTTGGGACAGGCGAACTATTCCACGGCTTTTATCTCTTTCCTAAAGGCGTTCCGAGGCCGACGCATAAAAGTTTCGTTTTGCCCCGTGCCGTGACCTAACCGTTCCAAGTACAATCTCGTGTTTTCCTGCCAATCCAGCCCATTGCGTCGATGCTCAACAACCTTCCCTACAAAACAATCAAGCACAAAGATTTGACGATCGAAGGATACTCGCGCGCAGCGGTCCAATCCTATTGGCGAATCCCCGAAATGAAACTCGGCTTTGATCTTGGCGGTCAGCCATGGGATTTCATGGGCACGCCAACCTGGTTCCTTTCCCACACGCACCTTGATCATATTGCGGCTCTGCCCGTTTATGTGGCACGGCGGCGAATGATGAAAATGGACCCGCCAACGATTTACGTTCCCGCCGGAACGGTGGAAAGCATTCGTAGGATGCTGGCCGCGTTCAGCCGACTGGACAAAGGCCGGTTGCCATGCGAATTGATTGCCGTGGAGCCCGGTCAAGAGATTAAGTTATCTCGCGAATTGATCGTAACCGTCCATGAGATGAAACATACGATCCCGGCAGTCGGTTATGTGGTGTGGGAGCGACGCAGCAAACTCAAACCGGAGTATCAGGGTTTGAGCGGTGACGAAATTCGCGATATCCGCATGGCTGGCAATCAAGTCAGCGAAGAAAAACGGGCACCCAAACTGGCTTACCTCGGCGACAGCAGTATCAAAGGACTGGATGCCAACCCGGTGATGTACGAAGCCGAAGTGCTCATCATGGAGATTACCTTTGTCGCAAAGGAACACCGTGGGGAGCTAATTCGCAAAATGGGCCATATCCATCTGGATGACGTGGTCAAACGTCAGGACCGTTTTCAAAACCAAAAAGTCATCGCCGGTCATTTCAGCACCCGCTACCATCCCAGACAAGTTCGCACGATGGTGGAAAAAGCAATTCCCACCATGCTAGACGGACGACTGGAGCTTTGGATCTGACAGAAAAAACGCAGCCGGCAAAGGCTGCGTTTCTGTCTTATCTATCTCTTTTTACGTCTTCGCGAATCAGCGACTGCGGCGACGCAGGAACGTCAAGCTGAGAAGGCTAAGCGCGATCAAGCTGAACGAAGATGGTTCTGGAACGAACTGAACTCCACCGAAAATGATTCCGCCTGGGACGCCCGTCGAGTAATTTACAGCCATTTCAACTTCACCGAAATCGGCTTCTGTGAGCCCCGTGTCATAGGTGAAAACCGAAATCGTACTCGGCACAATGAACTCACATCCGGCTGGAACTCCAAACAACTGAGCCTTGCCATTGAAGTAGTCAGCATTCCAAACAACTTCGCCAGTGAAACCAGTGAGATCGTTGGAAACAGGTTCTGGACCAGTGACGAGCAGTGAGATCATTCCCGCATCATCAACAGCAATATTTGAACAGTCAGCGCTATCGAGCGTTTGGTTCATGCCAAGAGTGTTAACCGTCATCGCGCCAGTGGCTGGGTCGTAAGAAACGACAGGTACAATCTGAGAACCGTCAGGATTGGTACTACCACTCCACAGGCTCGCATCCGGCTCCTGTGCGCTGGCACAAGATGCAAGAACTAACAGAACAACTACGATTCGGCTAACTATCTTCTTCATTGGTCAATACTCTTTCGGTTTGTGAATACCAAGAATCTAAACGTAATCACGGAGCAGGATTGCTTCGTAGTTCGCTTCCGGCACGCTAAAGGGAGCGCTTCTGCACTTCACTTTTACGTGGCCCAGCTGCGAACTGCGACCAATACTGCTCACGAATGCGCACGCACGCATCGGTGAATGTGATTCCTCTTTTACGTAGGACTTCTTGCAAAATCAAAAAAGTGGAAGCAGGTCTCGAGAGTCGAAACGAGATGGTCAGAGCGACGAAAGAAGAACAAAAAACGCAGTATCCATACCAGCAATAGCGAACGCCGAAGCGAATCACTTTTTGTTATCTCGTCACTAGCGGCCCTCGAATTAGACTGTCAAAATTAATCCACAATTTCGAATTTAACCACACCGGCCGAAGATGCAAGACAAACGTTCCAAAAGGCGGGGTTAACATACCCCATAGCGCAATTACCAGCGCAAGTGATCAACTTCAGTGCGAATAATACGCAAATTCATGATTGACACGGCAGCAAGACTAACTTCTGGATCGCAAGAATCCCATCAAAAACAGCCCAAAACCTAGTAGAATCGCACACCCACCGGGTTCCGGCACCGAGAATATCGTGTTGACACCTACCTTGAATCGCTCAAATTTTCGCTCGGACAAAGCAACGTGTTCGACAACCAGCGTCGTTGACGGCTGAATTAGTGCATAACCATTGGCGGCACCATTATCAGTCAATCGAAAGGCGGAGCCTGATACGCTGATTCCGTTGGGAAGATTCGTCGTCACAACCGGAGCACCTTTGAGTTGCTCATAGTCGTCGATCTTGACGTTCATGACCCGAAATTCTTCAGACGGATCCGTCGTATCGTGCTGAACTACAAGTGGAACCGGTTCGCTGAATGTAAATGTAAATTGCTGAGCACCAACAATTACGTTGGAAGAATGAACCCAGCCGCTACCCAAGACACCGGTTGGGAGCGAGAAGTCACCGGTCACGGAGATTGTCACGTCCACATCCTCGTAGACGTTCTCGAATGTCTGTTGGCCGTTCTTGATTTGTGCATGATCCCATGCAGATAGATCAAAGAACGCGGCATCCGAGCCGATATTGAACGCCGACGAAGTGCCAGAAAAACCCAAACAGAACAATGCAAGAATTGCGAAATATCGCATCCTGAATCCCCCAGTTAGTTAGATGAAAACAAGCAAGAGACACCCACCGTCTCAAGTGAGCCCGTGGGCTCAACACATCCTTGCTGTCTTCATTAACTTCTCCTCAGGAGGATCACTTTTCCTTGAACTTATCGTGCATCTATCTGTTGTCAACAAGATTCCGCTGGCTGTGACACAACCAGTACTTTTGGGTTCAGAATCAGAGAATTCCGACTTGAATGCCCAAAACAAGATCCAAGTCGATACCCAGAACGGTTATCCATCGAACCCAAAGCCCTGAGCGACCTCTGGCGGTGCAGCTGCGTAATGAAGCGGCTCCATGGAACATCCTGCCCGCCCCTGGCTGAGGCTCCGCATGGCGCTCGAGTAGCCAAATAACTCCGCTAGCGGTGCATGCGCTTCGATCACAACGTCCATACCGCGCGTTTCCGTATGAGCGATAATCCCACGCCGCTGTTGAATATCGCCGACGAAGTCTCCCATGTGTTCTTCGGGAGTATTAATCATCAACTTCATGATGGGCTCGAGAAGAACCGGCCCGCCTTGCCGGAGCGCTTTCTCAAAGGCGTCACTCGCAGCAATGCGGAATGCCACTTCCGTCGAATTCAACTCATGCGTCTCGCCACCCAGGATCGTGATCTTCAACTTGGACAACGGGAATCCGCCAATAAGCCCACCGCCATCGCCGCTTGATTGGAGTTCTTCCACCGCCGCCATCAGAAAATCACCTGGCACGGCTTCGGGCGAACACTTGCTTAATACGAGCACATTCGCGTGCTCACTATCAAATGGCTCCAAACGAATCGTTAAACGCGCATAGTG
>CAYYHV010000217.1:10499-12851 GCA_964471695.1 uncultured Pirellulaceae bacterium | reverse complement strand
ATGTGAGGCCGGTGGTTCGTGAACAAGTCGAATCCCTGGGCGGTAAGTTTGTCGAACTGGAATTGGACGCCGGTGGCTCGGAAGACAAAGGCGGATACGCCAAAGCCATGGGGGAAGAGTTTTACAAGAAACAACGTGAATTCATGGCGGACATCTGTGCCGAATCCGACGTCGTCATCTCGACGGCTGCGATTCCCGGACGCGAAAGCCCACTGCTGATCACCGAAGACGCCGTCGAACGCATGCAACCTGGGTCGGTGATCGTGGACCTCGCCGCAGAACGCGGTGGCAATTGCCGTTTGAGCCAGCCGGATGAAAAAGTCGTCGAACGCGGCGTGACGATTCTAGGACCGACAAATCTTCCAGCTGAGGTTCCGTATCACGCCAGCCAGATGTACGCCAAAAACATGGCGACCTTTCTGTTAAACATGACCAAGGATGGGCAACTAAACCTCGACCTGGACGACGAAATCATCTCGGGCACACTCGTTACGAAAGATGGCGAGCTGTTCAATGAACGCATGCGTAGCATCGTCGGCCTCGAGCCACTGAATCCGCCCGAACCAGACCCCAAAGCGTCGGAATCGACGGATGCTGCCAGCGAGGAAGCGAAATCATGAACAACGCAACGAAATCAAAACCAATAGCGACTCATCGAATCTTGCTAACGCTGTTGGCAATGCTGCTTGGTATGGTACTCGCCAGTGGCTGCGGCGGAAGCGATGAACCTGCCCCCAAACCCACTGGAAACACAGCCGTCGAACCGGCTCCCGCAACGACTGACCCTGCCAACTCCAACGTCGACTCCCCAGCAGACACGTCTGTCGCAGCCGTCGCGCAGGAGATGATCGAAAAGACGCGTCCTGTCGCGGTGGAACCGGAACAAGGCATGTCGCGCACGGACGCACTCATCGCGGCCCTGACCATTTTCGCGCTAGCTATCTTTGTCGGTTTCGAGTTGATCACCAAAGTCCCGCCAACCCTACACACTCCGCTCATGAGCGGCTCGAATGCAATCAGTGGCATCACTCTAGTCGGAGCCGTCTTGATGGCTGGCAACAACCAATCCAACTGGGCAGCTTTCTTCGGGATGCTCGCCGTCACAATGGCCACGATCAACGTTGTGGGTGGATTCATGGTGACCGACCGCATGCTTGAAATGTTTCAAAAGAAGTAAGAACCAACTGTCATCGTTCGCTGCGAATGAAAATGGGATACGCCCGACTTAGCTGATGCGGGCAGCGGAATAGGAAGATCGAATGACGTTCATTAAAATCACATACCTTGTTTCAGCCATCATGTTTATGTTTGGGCTGAAATTTATGGCGCACCCACGTACTGCCGTGCGCGGCAACCGACTGGGCGCGTTGGCGATGGCAATTGCCGTATTCGTCACGCTGTTCGACCAAGGTGTAACTGGATGGTGGTTAATCCTGTTAGGGGGTGTCATCGGTGCGGTCATCGGGAACTACTTGGCGACCACCGTCGAGATGACCGACATGCCGCAACTTGTTGCGCTTTTTAACGGTTTCGGAGGAGCCGCGTCGGTGCTTGTCGCCGGCGCGGAACTTTTACGTACAGGCGACAGCACAACGGACGCGCTCATCGCGGCCTCGTTGTCCGGCATTATCGGCGCTGTCACGTTCTGGGGCAGCTTCGTGGCCTATGGCAAGCTCCAAGGCTTGCAGATGTTCAAGAACTCCTGGTCCATCGACAACGGACAAATGATCAATCTCGGATTGGTCATCGGAACCGCCCTCCTCGGATTGTTTTGCGTCTGGTCAGGCGGCAGCTTTGGTTGGTACCTGCTGATGGCGCTCGTCGCATCAGTGCTGGGAATACTTCTGGTCGCGCCCATTGGCGGAGCCGACATGCCCGTCGTAATCGCGTTGCTCAATTCCTACTCGGGACTGGCAGCATCCGCGACTGGATTTGTAATCAACAATAATGTGCTCATCATCTCCGGCGCCCTGGTCGGCGCATCAGGACTGATCCTGACCCAGATCATGTGCAAGGCGATGAACCGCTCCCTCACGAACGTCCTGTTCGGAGTCATGGACGGATCAAGCTACACGGGCGAAAGCGCTGACGAAATGTACGCCACGGTACGTCGTACCTCAGCCGACGATGTCGCGATGATTCTGGATACGGCTCAGCGAGTCGTATTTATCCCCGGTTACGGTATGGCAGTGGCTCAGGCTCAACACGTCGTTCGCGATCTGGCCAACTTGCTCATTGCCAAAGAAATCGAAGTCGAATACGCGATTCACCCTGTCGCTGGCCGAATGCCTGGCCACATGAATGTTCTGCACGCAGAAGCCGATGTGCCGTACGAGCAGTTGAAGGAAATGG
>CAYYHV010000217.1:7004-10489 GCA_964471695.1 uncultured Pirellulaceae bacterium | reverse complement strand
ATCCCACAATGGATACCGCCGATGTTGCCATCGTCATTGGTGCCAACGATGTCGTGAACCCGCTGGCGAAAACGGATCCGGAAAGCCCCATTGCTGGTATGCCCATCATCGATGTCGACAAGGCACGCACTGTCATCGTCATCAAACGCAGCCTCAGTCCCGGGTTCGCGAAAATCCCAAACCCGCTGTTTGCGCAAGACAACACGCTGATGTTCTTCGGAGATGGCAAAGAAGCCATCCTCGAAGTCATCTCCGCGATGAAAGACCTCTAAGCTCGTCCACCATTGATCCGCAGACCTGCTGGCCGACGGCTTCAACTATTCAGCAAGTACGACTTGCTGCTCATAGTCCGATCCGTATTCAATCGCTTCAGCCTGAACTTGACCGTCTTGCGTTAGCTCCTGCGAGACTCGTGAGAATTCTGAATCGGCACTGGCACCAATCGCTGAGATCGCAGTCAAGCAGACGACAATTCGAAGAAAACCGCCAATAAAGAACGTAGCAAGAATCCCAAGGATCCACCCGATGACATTTGTTGGTTTCTTGAAGCTGCAGTTACAGCTTGGACATTGCATTGTGGCCATTTTTGATCTCCGTGGTAAGCATCTTTGAGTTTAGAGCGGGCTGCCCTAAACACTAGCTCACACCTACGAATGGGGGGCCACTTTGTACGACATTCGGTGCATTCCGCTTAATCCGAATGTGATATTTATCCGGACATAAATTGGGCAAATACAGGTTCCAATCACGCCTTCAGGATTGGGAAGACGATTCTACAATCGCCCTATGAACTTGCGCTCATGCAACCGCCAAGCCCTATCATGGCTGAGCGCACTAGCCCTTATTCTTCTTCAAATCAGCCGCATCGCTGAGCACCTGATTCATCCGCCCAACCAACTCATGCGGATCCCTCAGATAACCGTCGAGCAACATGCAGCCTTCAAACAACTGCTCACAAGCCGTTTCCACGAAATCGCTTTTGGCATCCTCTGAGGTTATCTTCAAAAGATTCTGAATCAGCGCATGTTCCGCGTTGATCTCCAAGACTCGTTTTGGCAGCTCCTCATTCTTGTTCATCATCCGCATCATCTTTTCCATGTGACTGGAAAGCTGATTATCGTCACCAACCAGGCACGCAGGCGAATCCACCAGCCGCTCGCTGAGCCGAACATCAATGACTCGGTCGCCAAGAATCTCCTTGAAGCGATCCACAATCGGCTGAGCTTCCTCCGACGCCTTCTTCGACTCACTCGAATCCTCGGAATCATCTTCCGACTTATCGGTAAAGTTCAAGTCATCAGGTTTTGCGTGATCCGCGGAAACAAGCTCCTTTTCCTTGTACTTGCCCAGTGAACTCAACACGAATTCGTCTGCCGCGTCGTACAGGTAGAGCACCTCGATCTTGTTCTTGCGGAACAACTCCAATCGAGCATCGCGATCCAGCGCCTCTCGACTGGTCCCCGACAGATAGTAGATCGCCGATTGACCTTCTGGCATCGCCTCGACGTAATCAGCCAGCCCAATAATCTCTTCATCATTGTCGGCTCGCGACGAGGCGAAGCGAAACAACTCCTGAATCTTTTCGCGATTGGCAAAATCCTCGTAGCCTTCCTTGAGCACGCGTTGGTAAGTGTTCCAAAACGTCTTGTACTCTTCCGGTTTTTCCTTCGCCAAATCCAGAAACTGATCAAGCAGCTTACGCGTCAGACTTTCGCGAACCTTGGTCAGGACACGATTCTGCTGCAGAGTCTCTCGAGACACATTCAGCGGCAAATCCTGCGACTCGACAACACCTTTCACAAACCGCAAGTAACGAGGCAAGCAATCCTTGTTGGCTCCGTCGATCAGAACACGTTGCACATACAACTGCAGACTGACTTCTCCCTCACCGAACCCCATGGCTTCTGGATTGTTCTTGGGAACGAACAATAGCGAAGAAAACTGCATCGCCCCATCCAGCGAATAGTGCAGCCGCATCAAGGGTTCCTGAAAGTCGTGGCTGATCAGTTTATAAAACTCTTCATACTGCTCATCCGTGACTTGCCGAGCCGGCTCGCGCCAAAGCGCCGTCGTCTGATTGGTCTTTTCCCCATTGACCAGGATCGGAAACGGAACAAAGTTCGAATAGCGTTTGATTACGCTCTTGATCTCCGCTTCCGTCGCAAAGTTCTTATCGTCTTCCTTAAGATGGATTTCGATCTTCGTTCCTCGGGGAACATCGCCCGTCAACGTCTCGACGGTGTACGATCCGGTTCCATCACTCGTCCAAGCAATAGCCTGACTGTCTTTTTGAGCCGAACGACTGGTCAACACGACTTTCTCAGCCGCCATAAAAACGGAATAAAACCCGACACCGAACCGGCCGATCAAATTCACATCCGCTTGCCCGTCTTCGCCATCGCCACCCTTGTTCTTCAATTGCTCGATGAACGCCGTGGCACCACTATGGGCAATGGTTCCGATGTTGGCGTCGACTTCTTCTTCGGTCATCCCAATGCCGGAATCCGAGATCACCAGCAGTCGTTCGTCCTCATTGGCCTCGATATGAATTTCCAGAGGCTGGTCGCTGCCGAAAACGTCGACTCCCGAAGCCTGCTGGAAACGGACTTTTTCCAGGGCATCCGCCGCATTGGAGATCAGCTCTCGAACGAAAACATCTTTCGATGTGTAGATCGAATGGATCAGAATTTCTAACAGTTGCTTGATTTCAGCCTTAAACTCGTGCGTCCGAGTCTCTTTGGTACCTGCGTCTGCCATCGTTCTGATTCTCCTCAAATGATGCAGCAAATCGTCGTGTTCATCACCTGTTGAAGGTACCCAGAATCGATAGCTTCCACTAGCGGGTTGAAGCAGGGATTTACACGACTCCCCGCTCCGCAGGCTCAAGACATGTTGTCGGGTGCTTAATCGCTTCGTCGGTTAACTGATTACTGCCGATGGCTAATCGACTGCGATTACCGGGATACAGTTTTCCGAGACCAACCACACGAGGACAAGATCATGTTTTTCAACAAGAAGAATCCACGCCGTACACGTACCCCTAATCGGCGTTTTGGTATCGAAGCCATGGAAGCGAAACGATTGCTTGCAGCGGACGTTTCCTTTGCGGCTGACGTCGTTCCGGAAGTGCCACGAGACGTTACATACCATTCCGCCCCGGAAACGGCGCAGTCAAGAGAGCACATCTTGCTTGCTGGTCTAGCCGACACTCCTGCTGGCGGTCATGCCGAAGGAGCTTATAACGAAGACTCAGGCAACATCACACTTACGGGTCGTGGTTGAGTCGACTGAAAGTGTTGGCGGAGTGGCACTCGTCTATTGCGACCACCGCCCGCCCTTGCGACGTGTGACATCCCGGCGACCTGGAGAGGGGATCACTCGACTCCCCTCTCCGTAAACTCTGCGATTCAGATCAATTTCGTAATCAGAGCCCGGCTGGGTCATGCTCGCTAGTTACGACCTGATGCGTCGCAACATGAAAGCCA
>CAYYHV010000217.1:0-6994 GCA_964471695.1 uncultured Pirellulaceae bacterium | reverse complement strand
ATCCTAGCAATGCCAGGATAGCACCACTGGGTTCGGGCACGCCGCTGACTCCGATCTGAACGTTTCCGACGCTGGAGAACGTATCCGCGTAACTGAAAGCCGGAGCACCTTCGTTGATCAAACCTGGGGCTCCTTCGGAAATATCCAAAGTGACCGTTTGCCATTGACCAGGCTGTACCGGTACGAACCCCACACCAATATGAGCCGGGAAGTTCTGGGCAGTGGCGATTCGTGCAAAGAAATTTACCGGACCTGAAAAATCGTGCCGCACGTCAAACGACAACGTCGTCGTGCCCTGGGCAATCCAATCGCCCGTAAAGGCATCGCCGCTGGAATTGAAAGCATCGTGGCCACGGAAAATAGTGCTCTCATCAACAGGTGGGTCCACGGTGTACGACACGTAGCCGCCGGGATTGCCTCCGCTTGCCAAATAATCCAACTGCATGAAGGCCGCGTCAGCCCAGAAGGCATCTCCCGCGTCAAATCCCTCGGTAAAATCGACACCGTTGGTGGATACATTGTCGAGGTCGAATGTTGTTGCGTGAACGCTTGAGCCAACACATACGGCAAACAGCAAGATCGATCGAAAGGTCATTACTCTCTCCTTCAGGAAGGTGCGTGAACGCAAGTCGCTCACGCGGAATACGGAAATAGCCATGTGGCTGGCGAGTCGCTTCGAAGGAAGAAAGTGAAGCGGCGTAGCTGGCGAGAATGATGGTTTCCACGAAATGTGAATCCCAATTTCCGGCAGTGTAACCATGGCTCGAAGTCTGTCAACGCACTTTTTTCCCAAGACAGATTTTCCGAAATTGGTGTCAAGATGCCTGTTGACGAAGAATGACCAGCGCTGCTAAACTCCGCTCTTGAGATTGAGTCTCATTTCTTTTTGCCAGCCAAACTGCCCTTGTTCAAAAAGGGACGCAGCATCGCCAGCCCCATCGTTGTTCCCTTTGTGGAGTTCACTATGAGAATGCTGGCGCTACTGATTTTTTCCCTTTTGGCGACTTCCTCTGTCGCCGATTTGTTCACGATCGACACGCGGGACGTGGATTTTGATCGCTGGTCTTACGGCGCCAACCAATCACCCGGTTCACGCCCCGAAGGCTCATTGTTTGCCGGGCCGCTGGACGGGTTCGACGACGATAACCGTTTGGGATACATCACGATTGGGTTCAATACGACCGACGATGTGCCAACAGGCATGCCCGCCTCGTCGTACACGGTGACGGCCGCTCAACTGACGATGTTCACGTCGCGTGAATTTGAGAATGATGACGGTTCCGTTCGTGGAGAATTCATCTACGACCCAACCTACGATGAGCGAGCCACCTACGTTGGCGAGACTCCGGATACCGACGCGGGGCGGCCCATTGAACTGTTTGGCGCCGGACTAAGAAATGGTTTTGACCAGTTCGGATTCGATTCCGCCCAACCGACTCATTACAACGAGAACAGCCCCTTTGCCGTCAATGGAAACAGGTCCGTGTTCGTCACAGATTATGACGATGGCCAATTTCGTGACATCACCAATAGCGTCCGCAATAACATCGAAGCCGTCCCTTGGGCAATCGGCGAATCATCCGCTGTAGCACCGGGAGAGTACGTCCCCAAAGATGTGGCGATGACATTCGCACTCGACCTGGACAATGCAAATGTGACTACCTACCTGCAAGACGGCTTGAGCCTCGGACAACTTTTTTTCAATCTGACTTCACTGACCGAAACGGCTGAGCAAAGTACAGATGGGATCGCCAACTTCTGGCTTCGCGAAAGCGTGGGAAGCTTTATCTTCAATGGCACCGCCGGCTATCTGGACCTGACCGTCGAAGTCGGTAACGAAACAACCGGCGGTGACTTCAATAGTGACGGTACGTTTGACTGTGCGGACGTCAATGCGCTCGTCGAAGCCATCAGCACCATGGCAAGCTCAGCCGAGTTTGATTTGAACAGCGACGGTATCGTGGACCAGTCCGATCTGGATCAATGGTTGGCGACTGCCGGGTCGGTAAACCTTCCGTCAGGCAACGCCTATCTACGCGGCGACGCAAATCTCGATGGCGTAGTCGACGTATCCGATTTCAACACATGGAACGCAAACAAGTTCAGCCCCGCACCGGCCTGGTGCTCAGGCGACTTTAATGCGGACGGCTTTGTTGATGTTTCAGACTTCAACATTTGGAACCAATCCAAATTCCAATCCGCCGACTCGCATGTAGTCCCAGAACCTGGTGGCATCGCAAGCTTATTTGCGTTCGCCACGTTGGCTGTATTGGTGCTTTCCTCGCGAAGCGACTCAAAAACCAATCAGCAGCGACGTGGATTCACGCTAGTCGAATTATTAGTCGTCATCACCATCATTGGAGTCCTGGTCGCGTTACTCTTGCCCGCTGTGCAGCAGGCGCGCGAGTCGGCTCGACGACTGCAGTGCGTGAACAATCTGCGACAAATCGGCTTGGCAACACAGAACTATTATTCTGCACAGAAATCATTGCCGCCACCAAAAGCAGGAACCCAGTATGAAGACCTTGGCAGCACGCTGGTTTTGCTTCTGCCCTACTTGGAAGAATCCCAGCGGTTTGCTCAATACGATCTTACCCAACCAGTCACGGCTCCACAGAACGCTAAGTTGACCAGCCAACCACTTTCCGTTTACTTATGCCCTTCCATGGGGCTTCACCGAGAAGTACCGGATATTGAAAGCGGCGAGGTTTTAGGTCCCGGCAGCTATGTCATCAGCAGTCGCACAACGTACCAACGACACACGCGATTGAACGGGGCTTTCAAAAACCCGGAAGAAGGACGGCCTTACCGTTTGTCTTTTCGTCATATCAAAGACGGTACCAGCAAGACACTACTGTTGGGCGAAATCAACTATGGGCACCAGGATATGCTGTGGGCAGATGGTCCCAAGTCAGGGACGCCAAAATGGGGTGATACGACGTGGGCAAACGGTTATTGGTATTTTGCCTGGGGACATATGGCGACAAACTATCCTCAACTGTTTAACAACTCGGATTCATTCGGCAATCAATTCAGCGTACGAGTATTCCGCAGCGACCACCCCGGCGGTGTGAACTTCGTGCTACTCGATGGCTCAACTCGATTCGTAACTACCAACTCCGATCCGGAAGTACGGCAGGCGCTTGTGACCCGTGCCGGTGGCGAACACGAATTGGGTTCATTCTAACGATTCAACAAATCAACACCTAAAGGACACTTCTCCATGAAGACGTCACGGTCGATCCTCCGTTTCGCAGTTTTCGCATTGGCACTTACGGTCTGCTCAAAGAGCTTTGGACACTTCCTCTGGCTGAAGATCACCCCAGCCAAGGATGGGCATCAGGCCCAATTGTTCTTCTCCGAAGCCGCTGATCTTGAGGGTGACAAACTGCCATCCAAAGTCGCTGATGCAAGCGTTTTCCATCTCGACGAAAAAGGCAAGCGAACACCTCTCAAACTCGAGCTGGCCGCAAACGACAAGCCACTGAAGACTTGCACGCTTCCAGCCACAGAATGCCGTAGCGTCTCCACGACTTGCACCTACGGCAACTACCACGGCACGCTCCTGACATATTACTCCAAAGCCATCCATACGGTTGACCCGGGAAACCTCGCCAAGGTTGCCAAAGACAAAGATCAGCTGCTCGACATCATCCCCTCCTTCTCCGACGGTAGTTACCAACTCAAGGTCACTTGGAAAGGACAACCTGTCGCAGATGCAGAACTGACTGTCACAGATTCGGAAGGCGAAGAAACGACTCTTTACGCGGACAAGCAGGGACTGGCAAAGTTCACCGCAAAGAATTCCGGCATTCACGGCGTCCTGTCTCACCACGAAGACAAAGCTGCCAAGGGGAAATACGACGACCAAGCCTATAACGGTGCTCATCACTACGCGACTTTGACGGTGCCCATGGTAGCCACCAAATCACAGTCGTCCGAAACAATCGCTGAAGGGTACCCCAAACTTCCGCTGGGTATCGCCAGTTTCGGCGCGGCAGTCGTCGGAGACCACGCCTATATCTACGGTGGACACACCGGAACAGCTCATGACCACAGTCGCGAAAACCTGTCCGATGGCTTTTACCGTTTGAATCTCAAGTCCGGAAAGTCGTGGGAGAAATTGCGATCAGGACCAGCTTTGCAAGGTTTGGCGCTCGCTGCACACGGCAAGTATCTGTATCGAGTCGGCGGGCTGGATGCACACAACGCCGCGGGAGAAGAAGAAAATCTCCATTCCGTCAAATCGGCGGCTCGCTTCAATACACGCTCCATGAAGTGGGAGACACTTCCCGACATGCCGTTTGCAAGATCGTCGCATGATGCTTTTGTTATGCAAGACAAGCTTTATGTCGTAGGTGGATGGGCACTTTCCGGTGACTCAGAGGGCAAATGGCAAAACCAACCCTTGGTTATGGACCTGAAGGCGAAGACGCTCGAATGGCAAATCTTGCCCGAAGCTCCCTTTTATAAACGAGCTCTTGCCATAGCGGTTCACGGCGATCACTTGTTCGCCATGTGCGGAATGGACAGTGAAAACGATGTCTCGCGAACAGTCTATCAGTTCGACTCGAAGACGAAGCAATGGAAAGAAGGCCCAGAACTCGACGGTTCAGGGATGGACGGATTTGGCATCTCCGCTTGCACGTTGGACGGGCGGCTATATCAATCCGGCCATGACGGAACCATTTATCAACTGGCCAAGAATGGCAAAGCATGGAAGGAAGTTGGCGAGCTGCGTTCAGGTCGCTTCTTTCATCGACTGGTTGCCTACAAAGACAAGCTTGTCGCGATCGGCGGCGCCTCGCACACCGGGCATCTGACGAGCGTCGAAGAATTTTCGCCGTCCGTTGAAACCGCCATCAAACAACTGGAATTGGTGAAGTAAGACTAGATTAATGTCGCTTGAAATCCCGCCTCGGCGGCTGACTGTCCTTGAGGCGGCTGTTAGGTTGCCATGGAAAACGCGCTGTCATTAATCGCTTCGTGAAACGAGGGTCATTGTTTGCTTTCGCTTTCAAACGTGGGCAAAACCCAACGCAGATTGCGAAATCGCGGGTGAGCTCCCTGCCATTTGCGCCCCACGATCTGCGATGCCCTCTTGCTGCCACGTTTCGGTTTCAGTCGCTCCGCAGCACTGAGCTTCAGTTGCCTAAACTGATCGAAATCTTCCAAGGATTCGCCATCCAGATTTTGAAAATCCTGTGGTCGCAGAACGACCTCTTGCCAATCACCGGTGGCTGAAAGTGGGACTTGCGCAGCCATCGCGTCCAGCAGAATCACCAATGTGTTCGCCTGCTCGACGAGAACTTCCAACCCAAGTACAGCACCTTCCGGTGGCTTGTAAGCTTGGTGGTTGAACTTATGAGTCGCTCGAGGCCATTGGTCAGGATTGTAAGAGAACCATTCTTTCTCCCAACCTTCTTCGAAGCTCTCGATCAACAGTGACGGCTGGAGCGTGGCTTGAACGCCTGCGTCTGCAAGTTCCTCGGGTGAAACCTGATGAAGCCGAGACGAAAGATTGAACGCTTGCGCAGAGTACGTTCCGTAATAGTATCCGGCACCCTCAACCGGAGCATCAAGCGCATAGCGGACATTGGCATAAACCCACAGGGGCTGTGTTGTACTGGCGATCGGCAGCTTGGCAGTCCACCGATCATTCGCCATCGTCGCATCGGCGTGATGCCAGAACCGATGCTTGGTGTCTTCGCGATCCTGGGGTTGCTCGTCCGGCTTGCCGTGCTGCGTGTAGTAAACGTCGACCGAGAGCAGCGGCTTTGACGGATCTGGTTTGACCATGAATGTGGGGACGCCCCCTTTGTTACGCAGTACCAATTGGGTTTCGGGTGTGGCTGGCCATTCGAAGGTATCCTGCAGATGCTGATCGAACCACAACTGCGTTGCGACTTCGAATTCGGCGGTATCCTGGTGGTTGTGATGCGGCGAACAAGTGACTCGCCAATGCGGACTCTTGATCTCCTGAGTCGCGGCGGGCAAGTCGCCGATACGTCCGTGAAAATCGTTTGCGGGACTGAGAAACATGATCGGACAAGCAACTTCCTTCAGACTGACGTCGTCGCCGATCGTGGCTCGGAACAACGCACTCGCATTGTCACGATCGCTGATCCCGCCACACGAAGGAGCCGCAGCTTTCACACGAGGATCAACCGCCGTCATCACCGTCAGCTTGCCACCCATCGAGTGGCCGTAGACGCCCAGCCTCTCGGCGTCGACTTCGGGTTGGTGTTCTAGAAAAGTGAGGGCTCGACGCGCCGCCATGGCGCCCAAGAACCAACCGCTGTTTCTTGGCGATTCGACGGAATCCAGCGTCCACGCTGCCGGCTTGGCGCTCGGGAATGCGTTGCCCACGTTTCGACCAGGCGCATGGTAACCGTCCACCGCGCCCCAATCCGTCGTTCGTTTGTAAGCAGGATCGTCTGTCTTGTTCGCCCAAAACAATTTGACTTCCGACGGACTGACTCGATATCCCGGAGCGCTGATCCTCCCGGCCCAAGCCATCGAAATCGTTGCATAGCCGCGTTTCGCGTTGGTCAGACATGCGTTGTGATGCGCGTACTGGCCCCCGCCGTGAATCTGCACCAGCCCGGGAATCCGTTCGCCGCTTTTGACGACGTGTTTGGGAAAGCCATAGATGGCCGCCAGTTGGGCTTTCTCGCCCTTGAAGACTCCGATGCGGAAACGCACGATGCGAAACGCTACGTCATCCTCTTCCCATTCCTTGAGCGTTTCGATTTCCAGCGGCTCGGCGCGGGGGTCGAACCCAGCCCACATTTCCGCGAAATTCGACGGAGCCTTGTTGCCAACCAACGGCGGGAGCGTATCGGTTTCCTGCGCAGAGACAATTGCGGCCGCAATCAATCCAAACAGGCTTACCCAGCGTCGCGACGTCATAGTTTCCCTCGCGATTAGTTAGTTTACGCGTGGATTCATTGTCACCGACTTTGGTTGAAATCCAACCCTCGTTCCGCCATGT
>CAYYHV010000216.1:0-12906 GCA_964471695.1 uncultured Pirellulaceae bacterium | reverse complement strand
ATCTGCAGTACACCGCCACCGTATCGCATGTCTGCGAAATTGACGGTGTCGAGGAAGATTCCCTGATCTTCATAGTTGAAGTTGCCTGATGCATCGTCGATGTCATGTCGAATCTGGATTCCACCCCAATCGCCGCGTCGCGCCGGTTGATTTAGAGGGTTCGTATCAACACCGATTGATGCGTCGTTAAACGAAGTAAATTGCACGCTGGCTTCGGGAGTACCGAGCACTTGAATGGCACCGCCATTCGCGTTGGTGACAAACGACTCGCTACCCACGAGGATTGCACCACGCTGCATTTTGAAGACGCTGCCAGCATCCACCATGAGCGTCACGCCATTGGGGACCCGCAAGATGCCGTCGCCGCCACCGTCCGGCAGAGGATTGCCGAGTGAGTCAAACCCGATTTCGTAAGGCTCGTCGTTCGTGGGGATGTTATCAACGTTGTTGCCAACGACTCGCACAATCTCGCCAGGTAGGGCTGAGTTCACTGCTGCTTGGATCGTATCAAATGGAGCGCCAGTCGACCCGTCGCCACCGGCATTAGCCGCCTTATTGACGAAGAGTGTCTTCGACTCATCCATCGAACGGAACCAGAAATTGTGGATCCCGCCTTCTACTCCGTCGCCATCGCCATCCAGTCGTCGGCCGGTCGTGTCTACGAGACTATTATCGACCGTGGAATCAAAGTCGACTCGCAAGCGATAGGTGCCCGAAGAAACACCGTTGGCGCCAGAACGGTACGTTGGGTCGTATTGGATGTTGCCTTTTGCAGAAACACCGATGTAATACGTTCCCTGAGTTACTTCGAAGTCCAACTGTGAGTCATTGCCAAAGGCATCATCGTTTTGAGAAACCAGAATGGCGCCGTCAGGGGTGCGACGGAACAGTCGCAGCACCGTGTCAACTGAACTACCTTCACGATGCGCAAAAGTTTCGGCTGAGAATGTGCCATCTTCGGGAATCTCAAAGCGATAGAGATCAATGTCGTTGGAGTCAGGTTTATAAAGGTGCTGACCGTGAATGATGTCGTTGCTACCTGGGAAAACTGGATCTCTCAGGTCAGAGAAGTCGATCTCTGGTGCGACAAACAACTCGTTAATCTCATCAGGGCCAGGGATGTTGTCAAACGCAAGTGCCGGATCGCCACCCATGATCGTTCCGAGTGGCAAGTCTTCCGACGCTCCCAGCCCGAGTAGGAATCCCGTTTGACGCATGGCTTCGACGAAAAAAGATTCTCCGAAATCTTCGCTCCAGTTGTTACCGCCGTTCAACACAGCCAGGTCGATTTCTTCGAATCCAAATTGCGTTTGAACTCGTGCTCTTCCCGCTATGCCGGGGACAATGTCTGGATCGGTTGACGTTATGTCGGCGACACCATCATCATCGAGATCAAGATCGCGGCCCGTTGCGTCAAACAGTACGGCGCGGACGTCACCGGTTGCGAAGGTCAGGCCCTGATCGGCTGTCTCAACGAACTGAACTCCTAGATAATGCGAGTAAAGCTCGAGTACTTCGCGCACGCGTTGTTGCTGTACAGGTGAAATCTGGTTGCGCAGAGGTTGTCCCGAACCTGACATTCCATAGTCGGTGCGAAAGTTGTAGTTGAGTGTTGTGATCGACGGATCCGTGTCGGCGGGTCTCGTGACGTGCTGATCAAACAGACTGTTGACTGCACGATGTCCCGGGTCATTGTTTCCGCCGGGGCGAATGATGATCGTCCCGTCATCCGACTCACTTGGGTCGATGAGCCCTTCGAGTATTCGAGGTTGGCTTGAGAGTGTTCCCAACGCGGTACTGGCCGTGAAGATCGTGTCTCCCGGTTCGACCGGCGCACCCACGATGATTGGTTCCAGAGGTTGAGGCTCGCTGGTTCCGATGCGTAAGCGATAAGTCCCTTCACCCGAGGGTAGATCAGCAATGTCGGATGCGAAGGTCAACGTGACTTTGTTGGCAGTCGAATCGTATTCGACATTCGTGGGGAGAACGGGTTCGGAATCATCCTGTGATGTGACCGTATCGAAATCAGGCTGGAACTGGTCCCGATGTCCGGTATGAATCAGCTGATAAAAATCTGGATTGGTTGCTGATGACAAGTCCAGTTCGTCGTTGTTGAAGTAAATCTCAATCTGGTCACGAGCCTGGGTCACGGTTCCATTTTCCGCAACAGTGACTGGCTGTGGAACGACCGAAAGAACTCTCGCACCGAGGTCAAGATCGAACCCCAAGGACAGGTCCGCACCTTGGAATGTGATTCTGCAATCTTCCGGAGTGCTCGCTGCGTTCCGGATCACAAATTCGTCGTCGGGAAGTGATTCAGAGAATCGCACGACCAATTCATTTGCGGCATCACCGATTCCGATAAATCCTGGTTCGATGACGACTTCGTTTCCGTTAGAAAAGTCTCCGTCTCCGCCGCTACGAACGAACTCAACTCCATCCAGCGATGAGCTGTCAACGTTGACGCCACTATTAAAGATGAATGTTAGTTCACCTGGATCACTGAATCGCATTGAATCCGGTTCAAGCAGCGTTCCATCACTGGATTGAACGGCAGCAAGAACAAGATCGCTTGCCAGCATCTGACGCGGTTCAAGTGTTTCGACCTGAAGTCGCTTCTTGCCCCGTCGTTGATTGCGCTTCGCAGCAGCCATCTTGAGTTGACGGTTCGTGTTTCTCTTGCGACCCATAAGGAGCCCCTCACGTTTTCTTGAATGATCGTTGTTTCGTGCGTTTTTTTTCGTCGCCTGGGATTTCCAGGTGTCTACGGACCAAAGCCCCACAAGATTGTTTGTGGGGTAATGGGCCGTCTACGGCGTGATAATCAAACAATCCCTTGAACAAGATTCGTCAGCCACTCATCTTCGTCTTCCTCATCCGCATCATCTACGTGCGAAAGTACGGCATCAATTGTATTTCGACTGAAACTCGAATCGACACTCGCATTTGAATTTCCGTTAGGAACAAACCCCGAATCGGCGGAATTCTCGTCGGAATCGTCTTCCAGATGACTTTCAGACGATCCATTCAGCTGAGAATTGTCTGCGATAATTCCCGAAACACCAACGGTTCCATCCTCATTCAGCCGGTTGACAACCAGAATCACGTCAATTGGCGAGACGTTTTGGTCGCTGTTTACATCGACCATGATTCCCGGTAACGGCAGTGCCGTCGTAGTCGTCAAGTTTCGTGATCCGTTCAAATTGATATCGTTGATCACGAGTAATGCGTCGATCGGTGAAACGTTTCCGTCAGCATTCACGTCAAGCGGATTTTCGAAGTTCACAAATTCGTTGCTGCTATTTCCTGTGCTGCTAACGATATCCACCGTGTCGTCCAGGAATACTTGTGCTCCCGAAGGAATGGCAAGATTCTGGCCGAACAGAGTCGTTTCATGGTTCGGCAAAATATCTGCCGGGTTACCAGTGAAGTTCGCTGAGCCAGCGGCTGTCGCGATGAACGGAATATTCACAAGCGGGGTGGGCGTCCCATCGAGTACCGAGATTCCGTCGAGTCCACCAAGTTCGTCGATCAGTCCAGGAGACGATGGGTCACCACTGTTCGAGTTGATGTACACATCGCTAAAGACAAAGTCATTGAATCCACCATCGACTTGGACGAGATCGGAGTTATAGATCATGTCGAGGTAAGCCGAGAAGACTCCCAAGGCTCCCGGTGTAATATCCTGTACCAGAACTTGGACCTCGAAAGAATCACCGATTTGTACCTGACTAATTTCCTCGAAAACGGGTCGGCCGGTAACCGGATCAATGACTGGCAAGCCTGTGTTGTCATCCAGGAGAGTTCGGCCCACGCTGAAGATAAAGTTGACTTGCGGTTCCGAGAAAGCTTCCACGACATCAATCGTGACCGTCGCGGTATCCGTTCCACCGTTGCTGTCGATCAATGTGTAGGTGAACTGATCGATTCCGAGGAACTCATCCGTTGGAGGCGTATAGAGCAGGGTTAGCCCATCGGACGACAGCTGAAGCGTACCACCGGCCGTTGTGGCACTTACGCTATCAATTGATAAAGTCTCTCCACTATCTGGATCAGTCGAATCATTGTCGAGGATCGACAAGGCAACACCCTGGCTTGCTTGGATGACTTCGATAGAGTCGTTGCGGGCCATCGGATCGTCGTTCAGCGGCGTCACCGTCACAGTAACCGTCGCGGTGGTTTCGTTGCCGGTGCTATTGTCGCGTACCGTGTAAGTGAAAGTCTCCACGCCCGCGAAGTCAGGTGCTGGTGTGTAGGAAATCTCACTATTGAGGATGGTCGCCGAGCCACCGTTGTCCGGAGTCCCTACGGAAATCAAGTCGACTCCACCGGATGGCAGGTCGTTGCTCAAGACGGAGAACGGGTTGTTGCTGCTGTCTTCGACCACGGTCTCCGCATCATCTGCAGCTCCAATAAAACCGATTTCCAAAGTTGTGTTGACAAAGTCAATCAAGAATTCGGGCACAGCAGTCGAGCGGCCGAACAAGGTCGTGTCATGCAGCGGCAGCGTATCGGCTGGGTTAAGCAGGAAGTCGAGTGTGCCGTCTCCCGTTGCGGTCAGGTCAGCGGTGAACAGCTCAAACGTTCCAGCGCCGACTGGTGTGATGCCAGCGAGACCACCGGATTCTTCGATGCTCCCATCGACTCCAACAAAGTTCTTGATCGGATTCCCTTCGGAATCGAATTCGAGATCCGTCATGTACATGTCGCCCGAATCAATTTCGGTGATGTTGACGAGTGCTGAATCGCTCAACGCGACGTCTGCGTAAGCGCTAAAAGCGCCGAGTGGGTTGTCACGTAAGTCGGTCACGAAAGCCACCAACTGGAAGCTATCACCAATCTGAACAAAGTTGACTTCCTGGCCATCTTTGAAGGTCTTGAGTTCAATTCGAACGACTGCTGGAGCTTCGTCGACAACCAGCGAGACGGTGGCTTCGTCAAAACCGTCGTTGCCATCCGTAATACGGTAAGTGAACGTATCTGAACCTGAGAATCCAGCATTCGGTCGATAGATTACGAACTTTCCGTCTTCGGAGACTGAGACTCGCCCGTTGGTTCCTTGAGTCACGCTAAAGATAGTCAATTCTTCCCCGACGTCGGGAGCCGACGAATCGTTGCCGAGTACGTCAAGCGTGATCACATCAACAGCGACTGAGAATGTGTCGTCGTTCGCGGTCGGGTCATCATTCACGGCGACAACATTGACCTGAACGGCTTGCGTCTTCGTTCCGCCAACGCCGTCCGAAACGGTGTATGTGAAGACTTCTGTTCCCGCAAAATCTGCGGCCGGTGTATACGTAACCGTGTCGTCTCCGTCGGCAACCGAATTGATGACTACCGTGCCACCCTGATCGCCTTGCGTGACCCCGATGATGGATAAAGTGCCACCAAGCAGTCCCGGGGCGTCATTGGAGAGGACCTCGATTAGATTGTCCGTGCTGTCTTCGTCTACAGTGACGGAGTCAGCACCAACGATGATTCCCGAGTCAGGATCCTGTCCAACCGTAATGCGATACTCTTCGGCTTCACCCGCCAACGCATCTGCAGTGGGTCCGATTCCTCGCTCAAATCCCCATCGGAATCGAGCCAATAGGTCGGTGCCACTTGCGTTGCTCGGTACGTCGAATTCAACTTCGTTTAATCCGTCGGGCAGCCGCTCGTTGGTGATTACTCTTTCACGAGCGTCGTTGAAGTCACCATCGCCGTTCCAATCGATCCAGCCTTGGAGATATCCCGCGGATACGGAGAGTCGATTTGCGAGCACAGTAATGGTTTCGGTCTGCCCTGCGGCAATTCCCGATGTGAAGAAGATACCATCATGATCGCTGTCGTCTCCACCAGGGGACACCGTCGTACCGAGATGGAACCCTTCAACAATTCCGTGTCGAGCGGTACCGTCGAGCGCGGTATCGAACATCTCCTGCATCGGTACGGTCAATGAACTGTCGGTCGTAACGGTACCATCCGCGCCAACCGTGACGTTGACTCCACCACATGGTTCATGGGCAAAGCCTGGCTTCGGAGCCATTCGCAGGCTGTGGCTGCCGGTGGCTACGTTGCTGAAGGAGTAGTCGCCAGTCGCGTCGGTGACCGTCGCCAATTCTCCTAGCCCGACAATACAGTTGTCGTTGGTGTCGAGGTAGACAATCATGTCGGCGACACCGTTTTCTCCGTCGTCTTGGACGCCGTTCGCATTCGAGTCAACGAAAATGCGTCCCGAGATGAGTCCCGGTCCAGTGGCCGTTCCGCCACCGCCGCCGGTTCCGCCGCCACCGGTTCCACCACCGCCGCCGGTCCCGCCGCCACCGCCGGTTCCTCCACCACCAGGATTTCCAGTGATGCTGGCTCCGCGAATACCAAAGGCAACGCCATTAACCGCGGCGTCGCTCGCGACTCGCACCTCTTCGGCGAAGCTGGGGCCCTGAGTCGTCTGCTCGACGTCGGCTGGAAGGTCCAGTCGAATCTGTGAGACGTCTTGGAATTGAGGGTTTGTCGCTGCGGCGACAAGGCTGTAAGTACCATCGGCGTTTGTGAACGTGGACCGCTCACCAATATCGAAAACGCCATTTTCATTCGTGTCGGCGTAAACGCGAATTCCGCCAACGCCACCTTCGTCAGCCGTTCGGAATTCATTTCCGTCGATGTCGTCAAAGACAATTCCGTTCACGGTACTTGGTGATAAAGTCGCCAAGCGACCTTGGTCAGTAATGTTGGCACTTGCGTTGCTGAACGTCCAAGCACCACGGCCGAACAGTGATGCAACCAGCACATCGTCGTCGACGTCATAGTCAAGATCGTAGACGGGCGCGTTGGGCAGGCTGTTTTCGCCTAACTGTGTCCAGGTTCCCATGTTGTTGGTTGACATGACATAGATGCCACGATCGGTACCAACGACGACTGCGTCGACATTGTTACCGGGGATGTAACGCACGGATCGAAGCGTTCCAGGATTAAGATCCTGAAGGTTACCAGTCATGCTTAGCCAATCGGTGCCCTGATTGTTAGTCAGGAAGACATCACGATCGTCCATTACGTACAATTCTTCCCAGTTATTCGTGTTCGCCGTCAGGTCACGAATTTCGTCACCGGGGAATTGAGCCACGGTCAGGTTCTGCGTGTTCCCACCAATATCGTCGGTGCCCGTTTGGATCAGAACTTCGCTGCCTACCGCCCAGTAGGTCAGTCCAATATTGGCCTCGCCGAACTTGTATCCGCCAAAGACCATGGCGTTCTGATCTTCTACGACATTGAAAATTGGCCCGATGGGGTCGGCTGGATTCGTGCCAGGAACAATAAAGAAGTCGTCCGCCATATTGTTCGATACGAACAAGCCAACTCGCGTCGCAATCATGACTTGAGATTGATCAACATTGTTCAACTCGATTGGGGCGACGAAGAACTGGTCAGCTGGGTCGAGTAAGGCCGTGCCGCCACCAACGACATTGAAATTCAATCCGCCGAGGAACGTTTGCTCGACTAGTACATTGTCCGAGTCAAAAACTTGCCGTCGGAAATTGCCGAGATTTTGAGCGCTGGAATAGCGAATTGAGAATCCTGGACGGGAAGTGTCATCCACAGCAACGTCACCACCGTCGCCACCGGCTCGGAATGGAGTCGTCAACGTTGGGATCGTCGAGGGAACGTTGACCGAATCCCAGATTTGCGAACCTGTGCTGACTTGTTGCACGGTCCCATTGTCTTGGGTACCGCCGATCAGGATGTTGGAATTGCTGTCATAAGCGACATTGTGCATCTCGGCAGTCTGGAGATCCCCCGACAACGGGAACCAGTCGCCTGTATTGTCCTGAGGGCTCGTTCGACGGAAAATACCACCGTCGTCGCCTTCAATCAGATCGCCATTGGCATCAAATGCGATGTCCCGTGAGTCCGCGTGTGGGGCACTTCCCGTTCGCGTACCGCCGTCAGGAGCAAAGATCACTGTGTCTGAGTGAGTCAGGTGATCCCATTGCGGAGAAACGAATTGCAGCAGGTCGCCCTGCGTGGCAGTCGCAAGGTCAATTGGCAGGTTGCGTGCGGGATTGAACCCTAATTCGATGGGGTCGCGAGACGCGTTACCACGGAATAGCCGACCCACGGAATCCTGAGCACCAATCGAGTTGCCGTTCGGGAAGAGCGTGTCTCCACCTTGGCGGTCTCCGCCGACATACACGATATCAGAATTGTTGGGGTCCACTTCAATGGAGAAGTGGATCAGTCCTTGGGCGCCCTCTTTGACGCGAGGCTGCAATCCAGCCAATGTTCCGTTTTCAATATCCGGCGTGAACGGAAGGTCCATCTGAGTCCAGGATGTCCCTTGGTCGTCCGTAAAGCCGATGTATTCGACTTGATTGTTCTCCACGATGCCGACAAACAATCGGCCATCGGGAGCGATCGTCAATTCGGTGTTGTTGTTGAATCCAACCGGAGATACTGCGAGTTGCAAGACCCCCATGTCATCAAAACCAATTTCCGTTGTGTCCAGCGCAGTGTTGATCACACCGTCGTTGATATTGACCCAGTTCAAACCGGCATCGTCTGTTCGGTAAATCCCTTCGTCTTGAATCGAAATGTAATATCGGTCGGGATTGGTTGGATCGCTGATCAGGTCCAGCGCATTGAATGCTACTGGTTCGTCTGGTCGATCAGGATCTCGATCGAGAATCTCGATTGAATTCCAAGTCGCACCGCCGTCAGCACTTCGAAAGAGACCGCCAGTACGACGCGCGAAGGACGCTGCAATATCCCGCACGTTCGTAAAACCACCATTGGATGCGGCAAGAATGACGTCTCCGTTGATGGTGACACCACTGAATTCTTTCTCGACCAACAGTGGGTCGGTGATTTCCGACCAAGTGGCCCCTGCGTCGCGAGTGATTTGAAGACCGGTGAGTTCACCGCCCTCACCACCGAAAGCGCTGGCACGCCCAACCCCAGCCACCAACGTATTGGGATCATTGGGATCCAACTCTAAGTCACCAATCGATAGTGACTGAAGATCATCCGTCAGCGGCGTCCAGTTTGGAGATACCGACGTTGCATTCGTCGTTTTCCAGATGCCGCCATTGGTTGTGCCAATGTAAATTGTGTCAGCATCGGTTGGGTGAGTTACCACCGAATGGACGGCACCACTGACTTCATTGTTCGGATTTACGTTCTCGGTACCGCCATTGATAATTGGCGAAGGACCCGAAGGAATCCACGTGGTCAGAACGCGACGTTCCTCAAGAACCTCGCAAGTCAGACGTTTCGTGTTGCGTCGCTTGGAATTGCGATTTTGACTCGAAGCCGAAGCTTTCTTACTCCGCCATGGATTGAATCGAAACTTCACGGGTGGGCCTCTTTAGTGAAATTGCCAAGCTGGCTCGTTGTGATGAGAGCCTCACATCCATCATTTTCACGTAAGTAACGTCCATGCACCACGACATTCGAGTGATTGTCATGAAGCATTTGTGAACGCACAAATGACTTACGGTCTGATGAATGGGTGATTGGTAGAGCCAGCGTATCTCTGTTCCGGTGTGTTTTCCGTGTACTGGAAAACCCCGCTAGTGAACTAGCAGTAAAAGCCATGCTAATTTGGCAAAAAAAACTGTCAAACTTGCTTGGACATATCACTGCGTCGATCTGTCGGAGCCGGGAGTAATTCACGTAGGTCTCTGCTAAATCACGGACTAACAAGCCGCTGCCGTCAGTCAATTGGCTTTGTCTAGTTAAATGTTTTTCTTTTTGTTGATGCAATTCTCATCCTCGCGCACCCTTGCGACGACCTGCCGGCTTAGGCAAAGCCCGTGCCGTTGCTGGCACGGTTGGTGTCGCGGGATCTCCTGAGAGGCTTCAAGTGAAGCATTGTGGGCGAAATACGCTTTTTGCATCTGGCAATTTGCAGTTTGCGCTGTTTTGATGCGCTGTATCAGAACGGAACAGTGCAAATCCGATCCGATTGCCACATGAAGCTCACGTTGATGGGGTTTTCACCCAGTGAATGGCAGGCTGAAGACGACAGATCGCTGTTTGGCCACGATCTGATTCGTGGCGGCTGACGGCTTTCCGGCGATTTGAGTTACCCAACGGCTTCTGTTAGCCTCGAAGGTGGAATAAGAAACAGTGCAAGAGAGCAACTTCTATGGCCATGAATCGCTGGTGTGTGCGTGACCACGTCCTCATAGTACTCGTGGGTACCATTTTAGGATCGTTGAGCGTATCCGCTCAATCTCGGCCGGCGCTGCCAGAGACGACTTTTGACTATTACAAGTATGCGGTTAGTGATTTACCGGCTCATTATACGGGACCGATTGGCCCCATCGAAGTTGACAATACTCCGGCAGACAATCCGATCACGAATGCGGGCGCGACTCTTGGCCGCGCCTTATTTTATGACAAACGACTTTCCCACAACCACACGGTGGCTTGTGCGTCGTGTCACTCTCAGGAAACGGGTTTTGCCGATTCTCGGCGATTCAGCCAAGGTGTCGACGGATTCACGGGGCGTCATTCAATGGCGCTTACGAACGCGTCGTACTACGAGAATGGACGATTCTTCTGGGATGAGCGAGCCGAGACACTGGAAGATCAGATTTTGCAGCCGATTCAAGATCCCATCGAGATGGGCTTTGATCTTCCCTCGCTCGAAATCCGTCTAAGCGAAACCGACTTTTATCCTGAGCTATTCAACGAAGCGTTTGGATCCCCGGATGTGACGAGTGACCGGATCGCCAAGTCGGTGGCTCAGTTCATTCGCTCGATGGTTTCTTACAATGCAAAATTCGATCAGATTTTTGAGGGTGGAGAGAATCCGAATTTGTCACAATTGACTCCACAGGAGTTACACGGCTTTCAGATTTACAACAGTACGTCCGGGCGCTGTGCGAATTGTCACGGTACCACAGGGCACGTCAGCGACGACACGCACAACATTGGATTGGACGCGGTTGATACTGACCCTGGAGCGGGCGATGGAAAATTTAAATCGCCTTCACTGAGAAACTCCGAGGTGCGCGGTCGGTTCATGCATGACGGTCGCTTTGCGTCACTCGAAGAGGTGATGGAGTTTTATGCGAACGGTGTGAATCAATCGAATCCGAATCTGGATACGATTCTCGTTGGCTTTGAACCGAACTTCACGCCGGAAGAACAGGAAGCTCTCGTCGCATTCTTAAAGACGTTCACTGACTGGGACTTTTTGACTGATCCTCGCTTCAGCGATCCTTTTGAATTCAACTGCGACTTTGATGAAGACGGTGGTTGCAACATCAACGATTTGGATCAACTTCTTGCCGAAGGTCCTATACAAGATGGTGTTCCTGTTGATGACAGCAATGCCATGTTTGACATGAATGGTGATGGGGTCATCGATAATGTTGATCGAGATGCCTGGTTGCTCGAGGCTGGGCAAGTCAACGGGTTCCGTGAAGCCTACTTGTTAGGTGACGCCAATCTAGATGGGCTGGTCGATGTGTCCGATTTCAATCGTTGGAACCTCGGCAAATTTACGGCTTCCACAGGTTGGAGTTCCGGCGACTTCAACGGTGATGGAGTCGTTGATGTTTCCGATTTCAATATTTGGAACCTTAATAAGTTCTCTGCAGTGGCAGATGCGGTACCCGAGCCGGCAGCAGCGTGGCTCTTGCTGTCTGGGATATTGTGGATTGGTTTTCGCAGAAGATAAACTCGTTCGCTTGTTTTAAAAGAGAACGGCCCGTCTACTGACGGGCCGATTCGCATCTCTGTGTTCTGTGTTAGCGGCTGGTATGCTACCAACCGAATTCCAACCCGAAGAAGAATCCGTTGTAGAGTAGATCGGAATCGTCATCGGTATTGACGACGCGAGTCGCTCCAGCCGCAACTGGGTTGCCCAGCGGGTCGGTATTCAGGAACGGTGCGGTGTTGTAGTTGCCGGATGCTGTGGCAACATTACCCACCCACAAGACTTCGTAGCCCGCTCTAAGCGTCCACAAAGGATGGAACTTCCACAGCGCGAATACCGAGCCATCGCCCATGTAGGCCAACGTTCGGCTCTGGTCATTCTCGATCAGTGCTCCCAATGTCGTCGATTGCAGCGTGGAGCGGAGGGATGTTCGATTCGCGAATACGCCAACTTTGCCTTCCATGCCTAGCGTAATCCCTGACGATATGTTGCGGACAATCTCGGTGCCAATTTGTGGACCAAACAAGTCATTGTTCGCACGAATGTTGTATTGCGTGAACTCAGTCCCGCGGTTGATCCCGTTGATAGGGTCGAAGTGCGGTGACACGTCAATGCGATGTTGCAGGCTTTCGTCGACCCGCAGATAACGCAGACCGCACATCCACGATCCACTGGTCATGTAATCCTGAGTGGTCCAGGCTTTTCGGTAGTTGAATTCCGCACTGTCCAGTTCTGAGTCCATTGTCAGCGACGTCGAGCTGGCTTGGTCCGAATCTTCAAAGCCGCCGAACGGCACATTGCCGAAGTCACTGAAGACGGAATAGAGTTCGTTCGTCGCTGAGGCGCGAGTGATTCGATCGTCCCAATCCAGTCCGCCAAGGTAAGTCGCCTCGATGCTATGGACGGCACTTAACTGGAATCGCCCGCCGACTCGATAACCCGGTTCGAAATTGTAGTCGATGCCGTCGGTTTGCAGGATCAAGTTGGGGTCAGCTAAGCCGCGGATGCCATCGGACATCAAACCAACGATGCTGCCCTGGGCTCGTCGCATGAAATTCGTGTCGAAGAAGAAGTCGTATTCGTGCGGACCGCTGCATCCGGCTGTGCCGAGGTTTTGATAACCTACGCCAGATTGCCAGACGTCTTGAGGTGGTGGTCCACCGCCGGCAAACGGTGGATGCGGCATAGATGCTGGATAACGCCCCGGCCAGTTCAATCCGGCTTGTGCAATCGGTGATTGCGCTCCGAGTCCGCCGCCGAGA
>CAYYHV010000215.1:5348-12939 GCA_964471695.1 uncultured Pirellulaceae bacterium | reverse complement strand
ACTTCCAATCGGACGGCTTGAAGACATGCAACTTCAAGTCGCCTTTGTCATCTTTCTTGTACGTGACGCTCTGATCGGGTTTGACATCTCTTGGCGATTGGGCCAACACGCTTGCACCACCACACATCACCAACAGATACGTCGCAAAATGAATGATGGAGCGGTTCATAATTATCCTTACTGATGGACCACATAAGTTCCAACGACGCGGTCCTGCAATCCACGCCGCGGCCAAAGAATCGAAACGGCTCCGCCCAAAAGCGCGAGCCCCCCTAAAAACACCGCCGGAAGTGCGACGAAAACCATGCCAACAATCAAGGCTTCTTTGTCTTCAAATACGCTGTTTGCACCGTCATTACTCTCGTTCAACATTGCAATCAGGTAGAACGACACTCGAACGATAATCTGAGGAATCACAATCGTGGACCAGCCTAACATGCTGCGAATAGCCGACCGAACCTGAGACTTCCGCCGCGTCTTAAGCACCCTCGTTTGAAAACCTGACAGCCAGAATGCCAATCCGCCCTTGCAGAAGAAACCCAATGCAAAAGGCAAAAGCAGACCGAGCGGGATGGCCACACACAATGCCAGCGCCATGCGATAGTTGCACAAGGTTGCGGCTACCCAACTACAGAAAAAGCACCAAGTATTGATCACGATTAGATCAACACATAGCGTTACGGCCAACATGGCTAAACGGTTATCCCATCCCAGTTCGAATGGCACATCCTCAATTTCCCGAAACCGCAACGCCGCGGCTCGTAGCAGATCTTTGCCGCCCTTTCTCGTAAGCAGAGCTCCGAGGTAATCCTGGGCTTCACCCGGCGTACTCATATCAATCCGACAACGACGCATTACGTCGCAAAACAAGTCCCATGCACGCTCAACGTCGGTCCCGTCGCCGTCGATATCCCCAACAACCTCGACTTCATCACTCATGGGAAAATCGAGCAGTCGGAGACCTCCGCGTTGGTCCAGCCAAATCTGTCCGAGGCTGAGTGAGGGCGGCAAAGTCCCATCCTCCAGAGATGCCAGAAGTTCTTCCGCCAAATCCGCCAACAACGTTCGCCCAACAGCCCACGGCAACCCACCATCCTGCGAAATCAGCCCCGTCACAGGCCCCCCATCGACCGCCTCGATAGCCAACCACTGGCTTTCGCCGTCCACGCCATGCTGCAACCAGCGCTGTCGAGTAGCCCGTGGCACAGCGGCTCGATCCGCCGTGATTTGCTCGGCTTGATGAGGCGAAAGATACAGCCAGACTTTTCGCGAAAGTTCCTCGTCATACCCTTCAAGAATCTGAAAACGCATACGGCTGCAAAAATGCCCCAGGACTCGATACGGACCCAACTTGGCTGGTAATCCCTGAACCTGCTTTGCCGGCTCAGCCAATGTCCCCAGCCAACGGTAGAAATCCTGGGTACGCTTGTCCGCCGTTCGAACAATCCGAGTCCCACTGATTATGCCGTGCAGCCCCCGATAGCCGTTGGATCGACGCATCGTTGAACAACAAACAAGAGCCAACAGGGCTTTGACCAGCAGAAAGATTTCCGATTCCAGCCAACCTCGCAACGTCCCGTTAGGGATCAGTCCCTCAACGGCCTGCATTACCGTTTCGGATTGCAGATAAAATGATCTCGCGACATCGACAGACGAAAGAAACAGCCCCGGTAAGATAGCGGCTCGTAACAGCGAACGCCAAAACCGAGGCGACTCGCCGTACGTATCCACAACTCGGATGCCCAACCATTTCTTGGCTGGTGTACATCCCCACCACCACTCACAGAAGGCAAAATAAGGCACCGAAATAAGGGCTGCTGATCCGAAAAATTCCAGAACCGGTTTGATGACATATCCCGCATCTTGACTCTTCAAGTAATTGTTAAACACTCTCAGAGCCAGATACACCAATGCCGTTACGACCACGGCAAAGACCAAGTCGATGAACATTGCTGCCATCCTGCGTCCCACATCCGTCATCGACGTGCCGCGTGACGAAAATGGAAGTAAGGCGCGTCGCAACTCACCCGCCGAGCTGTATCGGCGTTTGGGATTCTTACTCATGCAACGAGTAATGATCCCCTCAATGGTCTTGGGGACTTCGGGACGTAAGCCTCTCACTTTCGGCGGTGGGTCGGCGACAATTTGTGCGATCACTGCAGCCGGATCGCCCGTATAAGGCGGTGTTCCGGTCAGCAGGTAGTACAACGTGGCTCCCACCGAAAACAGATCCGTTCTCTGGTCCACGTCGGCGTGTCGAATCTGTTCGGGAGCGGCAAATTGAGGCGTTCCCAGAAACATCCCAGTCTGAGTGATATCGGCTCCATCCACCAGCGATTTGGCCAATCCAAAATCACCAATCTTAATTCGATCTCCCGCATCCACAAAACAGTTGGAGGGTTTCAAGTCACGATGGATCACGCCACTCTGGTGCGCGGCCTCTAACCCATCAAGCATGTCGACGACATGATCAATCGCCTCGTCAACCGGTCGGGGACCGCCTTTCTCGACCAAGTCTTTGAGCGTTTGCCCGGGCATCAACTCCATCGAAATGTAGAATTTCCCGTCCTGCTCTCCAGCGCCGTAAACAAACGTCGTCCGCGGATGCGTCAGCGAAGCCGCCAAACTGGCTTCGTTCATGAAACGCTCCACCGTTTGACTGTTCCGAGGCACATTTGACGAGAGCATCTTCAAAGCCAAACGCCGCCCAGTCACGACCTCCTCGGCTTCGAACACTTCCCCCATGCCGCCGCGTCCCAACGGACGTAACAATCGGAACCCACCGATCATGCTGCCCAGCGCTGGTGAGTTGCGAAACGGCAAGTCCGAGCCGCTACCTCGCGAAGATCCCGGCAAGTGGGTCAGAGTCGCATCCGTCGGCATGGACGACCCAACGTCTGAGTCACCTTGCCAAGCCATGGTTCCGTGGTCGGCGCTCGAGTCAGATTGACGAACAACCGTACTGCCCATGTCGGTGGACTCGGCCGATGGGATGGCCGTGGACCCCGAACCTTGCAACAGTGGCAGCAGCCGATGCGACAATTCGGGATGCTCTCCGAGCAATCGCACGACTGTACTCGTATCGCCAGACTCAAGTGCCTCACGGCACTCGGCAATAATGGACTCGGCACGATCGTTGTCGGAAGGGGCGTTCACTCGGGACTCATCAGTAGGAGTCCCCACATTCTAAGCGAATTGCCGTTCGCTATCTGCGCTCGTTTGCCGTCAAGAAAAATTTGACCCAGCCAGCCTGCCCTACGCTCCAAGCTGGCCTTCCCTTCGAGGCGTTTCCTCCGGTTGGAAACACCCCTCATTCGGGCATAGAAAGTCTACCGGGTAACGTCACGAGGCTGAATCGCCAAGCTGAAGCCAATCACACCGAGTAGCGATTGCTTGAATCGGTAAAATGCTCGTCGTCATCAGCGATCCCGGGGAAGAAACATCCGCCGTGGCCTACCGATAACTTCATGGCTCGCTGGGTCGATCTCAGCCGCATGGTTTTCGTGTTGAGATTCGTCTCAGTCGACAGGAATCGGACGGTACCGCTGTAGACTCGCATCAGCACCGAATGCGAGATCGCAACATTCTTGCGTACGCGGACTCCCTTGAGCAGCGGGCTTTCATTGATCCCCGTTGCACAGAAAAGAATATCACGACCTCGAGCCAGATCGCTCGCGAAGTAAACCTTCCCGAAGCGGTCTTCCCAACCTTCAGCGATCAGTGACTGGCGCTCTTCCTCGTCACGAGGCCAGATACGTGACTGGATGTCTCCACCAAGGCATCGTAGTGCCGCCGCCGAAAGTACGCCTTCCGGTGCACCGCCGATCCCAGCATAGATGTCAATATCTGAATCGGATAGCGCCGGTGCCAACGCAGCCGTGATGTCACCATCGGTGATCATTCGCAACGCCGCACCTGCTCGACGAATATCTTCAATCAGTTGTTCGTTGCGTGGACGATCCAAGACCATGACGACTACGTCACGGATCTCTTTGTCAAGAATTCGAGCGACTTCTTTGATAACCGATTCGATCGGAGCATCAAGATGAATGGGCAATTGAGGATTTGATTTCAAAGCCGCAGCGACTTCGGGAGCGTACGCCAATTTCTCCATGTAGTAAGCCGGGATATCCTGCAGGCTGACCGCATGCTCTTCGTGACGCGAGGCGGCGGCGATACAACTGATCGCATTGGGCAGCCCCTTACTGAGGTTTGTCGTCCCATCGATCGGATCCAACGCGACATCGAATCGAGTGCTACCTTCGCGCCACATTCCGACGCGTTCGCCTTTGAACAACCCTGGCGCCTCGTCCTTGATGCCTTCCCCAATGACGACTTCACCACTGATGTCCATCTGATCGAACATGCCGCGAATCGCATCAGAAGCAGCCGCGTCGGCTAACTCCTTTTGCCCTTTGCCAATCCACTGAAGTGAATTCAGCGCAGCCATTTCGGTGCAGCGTAAAAAATCGAACTCAAGAAGTCGTTCGACATCATGGCAACGGTGATCGAGATCGCTCACTTTGCACTCCCTTCCTATCGGTTGAAAATTCCGACGATAAGAAAGGATATGTCACAATCCCGTCAGCGGCTTTGGGTGTCCATCGCCGTCGCGTACGATTTCGGTTCGGATGACACCAATCGTAGGGACTGCCCGGTGCGAACCCGGTATTCCGGCACCGCGGCTCGCGACCTTGACGGTATGATCATCAGGAAAGCAGTTCCTTGATGGGACTTCCGTCCTGAACCAAAGCGATGGGACGACCACCGGGAGTATAGTTCTCAGCAGCCTCCGAGATGCCTACGGCTCGGCAAAGCGTAGATAAAACGTCATGCACGCCCACTTTGTCTTCCTCGACTTCCATGCCGTCTTTCGAAGTCTTGCCATACGCTTGGCCACCGGCAATGCCTCCGCCAGCGAAGACACAACTCCAAGCGTTAGGGAAGTGATCTCGTCCGGCATTTTGGTTAATCTTGGGAGTTCGACCAAACTCGCCCATCCACAAGATTGTCGTGCTTTCCAACAGTCCACGTTGTTTGAGATCCGTCATCAACGTGGCCCAACCCGCGTCGAGTTCTTCGGAGAGCGCTTTGACACCCTGAAAATTGTTCTGGTGCGTGTCCCAGCCAATTCCACCGTTGGCAGTGCTTCCCAGTGAGACTTCGACAAAAGGAACACCACGCTCGACCAATCTCCGCGCCAACAGACAGCCCTGGCCGAAGACACCTTTGCCATACGCTTCACGAAGCGTTTCGTCCTCTTCGGAGAGATCAAAGGCTTTAGCGGTTTCGGGACCCATCATTTTCACCGTTCGCTTGTAAATCATGTCGTGGGCATGAGCCGCTTCGCTGTCCGGATGATTCGCGAGAAATCCTTGCTGCAATTCACGCCACATTTCCAATCGACGAGCCATACGATCCGCATCGATTCCATTGGGTGGATTCAATGCCTCGACTGTCATGCGTGCATAGCCCTCACCGTCCCGGTTTCGATTGGCGCCGCCGTCTACGGCTCCCACGACTAAAGGAGCATGTCGTGGCCCAAGGAACCCGGGCCCGAAAGCCTCACGATTGAATGCGCGAAAGGGCCCCACGCTCACGTAACTGGGCAACTCGATGGCTGATGGATACTCAAAACGCTCGGCCATCTGCTTCGCCAATGAAGCCCCAATCGCCGGATAGTTGACGGGCCCCATCGGCTTTTCACCCGTCCGCATCAAATAGGTACCGCGACCATGATCGCCTTCCTTGGTACTCAAGCTGCGAACGATTGCGAGTTGGTCACCGTGCTTCGCAAGCTGGGGAAGATGCTCACTGATTTTGAGCCCAGGGACAGAAGTCGCAATCTCTTTGAACTCACCGCCGTTCTCATGATCAGGCTTCATGTCAAACGTGTCTGTCTGACTGGGGGCGCCTGGCATCCACAGAAGGATACAGTGTCGCTTTCTTTTCTTATCTGCAGCAATCTGGTCAGCAAAGGCAGGGAACCATCCACTAATGCTGGCACCAAAGGCTCCGACTCCCGCCGCGCGCAGCCAATTGCGGCGATCCATTTTGGGTGCGTGAACAAGATTTTGAAGCGAAGTGGGAAGACTTACTGGGCGACGCGACATGACTCGGGCTCCGGTAATTGAATTGATCCGCAATTCGGACCGACAGACATCGTCCGATGATGACAGCATAGCCAATTCGCTGTCGAAACGGAAATCTTGCTATTTCGCACCAGAATTCGCCGGAATCACTCCCATTCACCGTCGGCCAACGCGGCGTTCGCTTGATCAGCGAAGCAGCGATTTTGGCTGCGGCGATGCGACTCTCGTGTCGTCTTTCTTCGATTTGAACATGCTACCAAACAGGTCCTTAATCGTTCCTGTCGTCCCGGAAGAAACCTTTTGCCGCTGCTCTTGGACGTCGCCACCCGCAACTGCTGTTCCAACGGCTGTGTAGTTTTCTCCGGGTGTCTTACCCGTTCGTCTTTTCAGGACCAGAGCGCTGCCACTCCCATCACCGTTTGACTTCCGCTGGTATCCCGATGCAGCACTGTTGATGGTTACCGAACGAGTCGCGGAGCTGGATGACTGTGGCGGCGCTTTCGCCTCGGCCGCTCGGCTGCCCGAGCCCACAGCGACTTGGCCTGCCTCAGGTGACACCGCCGCAACTTCCGTCGGCGAGGCCTTTCCGGCTCGCATTGCGACCGAACGCGCCTCGGCTCGTTTGGAGAGGTCCGCCAGTCCCTGACTCTGATAGACTTGGGCCAGATTGTGCCACGTTTCCGGCCGAGGGTGAATGCGAATCGCCTCAGCAAACGCCGCCTCAGCTTGCTCCCATTGTCGCTTTCGGGCAAAAGTGATGCCCAATTCATTCTGCGACCGCCAATTCTCAGGATTGACTTTTACGGAGGACAAAAGCAACGTTCTCATTTTCGGGCCGCTCAAGCCAGGGCGGTCCGATTTCTTTCGCTCTTGATAGATCCGAGCAAGCCCATAAAGGACGTCGGAACCGAGCGGGGTTTCTCCCGTCGCCACGACGAGACTTTGCTTGGCATAAGCCATGTAGGTTTCCAAGGCATCGGTAGGATTTAATTTACCGTTGCGAATGGCTTCACCAACTGGAGACCGGAAACTCGCGGCGATCTGCTTCGACGCGTCGACGCCTTTGTCATTGAGCGTCATGTATAGCTCATCGGCCTCCCACATCGCACTGATCGCATTCGCCAGTGACTCGCTGTAGATTTGGGTACCCGCAACCTCGTCTCGCTTCTGGGTAATCTGAGAAAGGATTCTTACTAATTTGTCTTCTGCAGCCTGCGGGTTGTTCAAAATCTCTGCAAGGGCCGCTTCGAGATCCTTCTGAAGTTGAGCCGAGGTCGCCGGAGTCGAACGCAACGGCAAATCCGCAGGTAGCATTTTGGGGGCACCGCTCGGATTCACTTTACCGGCGGGATAAACCGGGTAGTTCTCAACTTGAGGTCGTGAAGGAAATTGCGGCCCCATATGAATTTGCCCACTCGATTCGGCCGGCAGACTGGTTTGAGTTGGCACACTTGGGTGAACAGGAAGGCCTGAGTGACCTGGTGGATTGATCACCCGAT